>NZ_CP014544.1:3847072-4204359 GCF_001586255.1 Zhongshania aliphaticivorans | reverse complement strand
CTGTGCGCAGCAGAGCCGCAGCACGACGCAAACGATATTGGGCAGGCAGAGGTGTCATGATTAATCCGCAGTAAGGGCGATCAGAGTGAATAACAGCGCTGTAATGCGGCGAAAGTATACAGGTTTTTCGGCCAGGCATTTTGAATAAATGATGACGGCCTTATTGCCTTAGCTAGCGGCTGCGCTGCCAAGCTCCGCGAAATTGCTCTACCCAGCCCTCAACTTCTAAGTCACTTAGTAAACTCAGTAATTCGGAGATGGGCAGGCCAAGATTCTGGGCGAGGGTGTCAATATCGACAGGTTCAAAGCCCAGCGCTTGGTATATTGGTGAGCTGGTTTCAATGTCGACAGCACTGGCATTTGCGGTATGACCACACGCCGATGACGGAGCGCTATCGAGCCAGCCGGCAAACTCTTCTAAAATATCGTCGAGTTGCTCTACCAGCTTTGCGCCCTGCTTAATTAGGCTATTGCAGCCACGACTGGCGGGGTTGTGGATAGAACCCGGTATTGCGAAAACTTCGCGGTTTTGCTCCAGCGCCTGTCGCGCGGTAATTAACGAGCCGCTGCGCAACGCTGCCTCAACCACTAAAACACCCAAGCTCATACCGCTAATAATGCGATTGCGCCGGGGAAACTGGTGCCGCATAGGCGGGCTACCCAGTGGCAACTCGCTAATTAACAAACCCTCATGAGCAATTCTCTCATACAAGCTGGCGTTGCTACGCGGGTAACACTGGTCCACCCCAGTGCCTAACACCGCAATAGTAGAGCCACCGCCAGTCAAGGCACCGCAGTGGGCGGCGCCATCGACACCCAGCGCCATACCGCTCACAACGGTCATGCCCACCTCGCTCAAGGCTCTGGCAAAGGCTTCGGCGTCGCTGCGACCTGTGCGACTAGGACGGCGACTACCCACTAGCGCAAACAGCGGGTTTGTAAGCAGCTCACTGCGGCCCCGAAAATACAATAAAGGCGGCGCGTCGTAGATTTCGTTTAATAATGGGGGGTAGTTGTCACTGTGCCTGCACAAGATACCGACCTTGGCACGCTGCAAATCAGATTGTAGATCTTGATCCGCATGCCGCCGCGCCAAAACGCGATTGAGTTTATCGAGATGCTGCTTGCTTAATAACAGAGCGGTGCGCGTGTCTGGCGGTAAGTTCAATAGGTCACGGGGGTTTGCCGTGTGTGCAATGACACGCCGAAAAGCCGCAGGGGGGAGTTTGAGGGTTTGCTGGGTAAGCAACCACAGGCAGGCAAGATCTTCCACTGTCGCATCCTTGCGATCTAAAGCTTGGGCAGCGCATGCCGCCCAAGCACTTCACATTACGGGTTTTTGACTTTATCACCCACTTTAAGCGGCTCTTCTGCTTTTAAGACTAAGCCGTAGCTGACTTTATCAAAACTGCGGAACACCATCAGCAAGCCAGCGCGAACGTCTGGCGCCTTGACCCGCTCGTTGGTCACTGGGTCAGTTACCACCACCCCAGTGGTGTAAATTGCCATCACATCGCCGGGCACAATTTGATTGCGCTCACCTAAGTTCAGGGTCACTACATCCATGCTACCGATCTGCGTTAAGCCACCTTCAACCGCAATGATAAAGCCATTGCTGTTATCAACAGGTGCTTTTGGCTCAAAACGGGCATGTAACTGGCGAACCTCAAGGGGCATAAAGCGGTCGGCGCGGCGAATTTCTTGGGTGCTGCGATTTAAGGTGAGGGTGGCCACGTCTTTTTCCGTTGCGAGGAGATTCGCGGTGCCAATATCTGTCGCCTCAACACCAAGGATCTCCCCTGTTTGGGGGTCGATATAAACTTGACCACGACGATAAATGCCGTAGGTATCGTCACCGCTGAAATCACCCCGTCCTAACACTTGGTCGCCAGCACCCGCCACAATATTGCCGCGTTTACCCGCCAGCACGTAGGGCGCGGCAGCGAGCTCTTCGTCAGTCACCACCCGGCTACGGGTGAGGAAAGGAGCGATAACATCCAGAGGAATAGCCGGAATAGCGTCTTTTATATCGGCAATCCGCATTTGTGGCGTCAGTTTAACGATGCCGTCGTCCGGGCCTGGGTTGCGCACCAGCACGGGTTTACCATCAATCCACATCAGCTTTAATACGTCGCCAGGGTAGATAAGATGTGGGTTTTTAACTTGGGGGTTGTAGTGCCAGAGCTCCGGCCAATACCAGGGGTCATTCAAAAACATCGCCGATATATCCCACAGGGTATCGCCCTTAACCACTACATAGGTTTGTGGATGTCCGGCTTTTAAAGAAAGCACGTCTCCAGCCTGGGCAAACGCCATCATCAGGCCAAGACAGACTCCCATTACCGTGTTCTTCATAATCGCTTCCTATAGCACTCTAAATCTGGTCGCCAATCAGCCCGCAAAATCGCAAGTATCAGGCATTTATTAAACGCTCGCTGTATAATATAGAGGATACTCTAGGCGAATGATTTGTGGAGTGTAATGTGCACTCAATCATCATCTTAGCAATACTTACACAACTTACACGAGAAATGGTCACAAACTGTTATGGCTGTACTTGAAATCCTCGAATTTCCCGATCCTAGGCTGAGAACGGTCGCAAAACCGGTTAAAATAGTCGACGATCGCGTCCGCAAGCTGATCGACGATATGTTCGACACCATGTACGAAGCGCCCGGCATTGGCCTCGCGGCCAGCCAAGTCAATGTACATGAGCAAATCGTTGTTATCGACATCAGCGAAGACCGCAGCGAGCCACTGGTGTTTATTAACCCAGAGATTAGCGTATTGGATCACGACACCTTTCAATACGACGAAGGCTGTTTGTCGGTACCCGGTTTTTATGAAACCGTGGAGCGCCCCCAACACATTCGGGTCAAAGCCCTAGATCGCAACGGCGACGCCTTTGAGATGACCCCAGAGGGATTGCTCGCGGTGTGTATTCAACACGAAAACGACCACCTGCTGGGCAAGCTGTTTGTCGATTATATATCGCCGCTCAAGCGCAACCGCATTCGCGGCAAAATGGTAAAGCTCCAAAAGCAAAAAGCCGCGGACAAAGCATGAGTACACCGTCGTTACGACTGGTGTTTGCTGGCACCCCCGAGTTTGCCGCGCGTCACCTGCAGGCTTTGATAGATGACGGCCACCACCACATTGTGGCCGCATACACGCAACCTGACAGACCTTCTGGCCGCGGTAAAAAGACTCAACCCAGCGCCGTGAAACAGTGCGCAACGGCAGCGGGAATTCCGGTGCTGCAGCCCGCCAATTTCCGCGACGCACAAGACCGCGACCTACTTGCCAGTCACAATGCCGACCTTATGATTGTGGTCGCCTATGGCCTACTGCTGCCCCAAAGCGTTCTCGATATACCAAGGCTAGGCTGCGTGAATGTTCACGGTTCACTGCTACCCCGCTGGCGGGGCGCAGCGCCTATTCAGCGCGCCATTGAGGCGGGTGACGTCGAGACCGGCGTGACCATTATGCAAATGGACGCCGGACTCGATACCGGCGCCATGCTCAGTAAAATCAGTTGCACCATTAACCCCCAAGACAGCGCCGCCGATTTGCTTGAACGCCTTGCCGATCTGGGTGGCCCAGGTCTTGTCGCCGCCATTGCGGCACTCGCTGAGGGCCGCGCTAAACCAGAAGCCCAAGATGATAGCCTGAGTAATTACGCCGCCAAAATAAGCAAGGCCGAAGCGGAGATTAACTGGCAGCTCGACGCCCTGAGCATAGACCGTAAAATACGCGCCTTTAATCCGTTTCCGATCTGCTATACACGCTTCGCTACCAGCCGACCAGACGAGCGGATAAAAATCTGGCGCGCCCAGCCAGAAAGCGATACGCCACAAAATCAAGCTGCCGGAGCAATTATCAGCGCAGATAAAGCCGGTATCGTCGTTGCCTGCGGTGACAACAGCTGCCTGCGTATTCTCGAATTGCAAATGCCCGGCGGAAAAATCCTCGCCGCCAAAGATGTACTTAACTCCCGCGCCGAGCAATTCGCCCCCGGCACCTTGTTTGCCAGCCAAGGCACCCTATGAAATGTCCTAGAGTCGCAGCCGCGCGCTGCCTCGCCAGTATTGCCCAAGAGGGCAGTTCACTGTCTCGACAATTACCCCGCGAGGAGCAAGATCTCGATCCCGGCCAGCGCTCACTATACCGGGAGCTATGCTACGGTACGCTGCGTCATTACTGGCGCCTAGACGCTGGACTTAAACCGTTGTTCAGCAAGGGTCTGAAGCCCAAAGACAGCGACGTTAAAATGCTAATTTTAATCGGCGCCTATCAGCTTTTTTACACAAGAATCCCCCCTCACGCCGCCATTAACAGCGCAGTAGAAGGCTGTCGCAGCCTCGGCAAAAAATGGGCTGCGGGCATGACTAACGCCATACTTCGCCGCTGTCAGCGCGAAAAAGACACACTGTTTAAGGGTTTAAAGCCCGCGGCCGACGTCGCATTTCCGGCGTGGCTCTACCAGGCACTTGCCCAAGCATGGCCAGACCAGCTCACCGAAATCATCAGCGCCAGCAATGCCCATCCGCCATTTTGCCTGCGCCTCAATCGCCAGCAGCAAGAGCGCGACGCCTACCTGCTTGAGTTAGCCGCACTCGACATGACCGCCAGTCCCTGTGAGTTTGCCCCCTACGGCATTCGCCTGGAGCAAGCCTGTGGCGTCGACAAACTACCCGGCTTTTTCGATGGCCATATCAGCGTCCAAGACGAAGCGGCCCAGCTTTGTACCCAGTTACTCGATTTACAGGCCGGTCAGCGTGTCTTAGACGCCTGCGCCGCCCCTGGGGGCAAAACCGGCGCAATACTTGAAGCGCAACCAGCATTGAGGGAAGTGCTCGCCCTCGATATAGACGAGCAGCGCCTAAGCCGCATAAGCGAAAATTTAGCCCGCCTGCAGCTCGGCGCGACCTTGGTGGCCGCCGATGCCGCGGATCTCGACAGCTGGTGGGATGGCAGCCACTTTGATCGGATCTTACTGGACGCGCCGTGCTCAGCGGTCGGGGTTATACGTCGCAACCCTGACATCAAGCTGAATCGCATGGTTAGCGATATAGCACCGCTGTGCCGCCTGCAGGCGAGCTTGCTCGACAGTTTGTGGCAGTGTTTAAGCCCCGGCGGCTTATTTGTTTACGCCACGTGCTCATTACTACCCGCAGAAAATGAAGAGCAGATTAGTGCGTTTCTCAGCCGGGAGCCCAGCGCTGAACTCGTGCCGCTTGACGTTAGTTGGGGCGTGGATCGCAGTGGTTGCCGACAGCTGTTTCCCCAGGATCAAGGTCACGACGGTTTTTTCTACGCCCTGTTACGGAAAAAACTGTAAACAAGGCTATTGAGTGCCACACTAGAAGAACACACAATTAGTGCATAACAGCGACAGCGCAGGCGATAGCGAACAATGAAAATCATCATACTTGGGGCAGGGCAGGTCGGCGCGACTCTGGCTGCAAACCTCGCCAGTGAACACAATGACATTACGGTGGTAGATAAAGACCCGGATCGTCTGCGTGAACTGCAAGACCGCCTCGATATTGGCACGGTAACCGGCCAGGCCTCGCACCCCGATGTACTGGAGCGCGCTGGCGCCGCCGACGCTGATTTATTGATTGCGGTCACCAATAGCGACGAGATCAATATGGTTGCCTGCCAGGTTGCCTACACCTTGTTTCGCACCCCAACCAAAATTTCGCGAATTCGCTCCAACTCCTACACCAGCGTAGAAAAACTGTTTGGCAACGATGCGATTCCGATTGACGTTTTCATCAGCCCAGAAGAACTGGTCACCCAGTACATCAAGCGCCTATTGCAGTATCCCGGCTCCCTGCAAGTACTGGACTTCGCCGATGGGCTGGTCCAGCTTGTCGCTGTTAAAGCCTATTACGGCGGCCCCATGGTCGGCAATGAACTGGCCGCCATTCGCGAGCATATGCCCACCGTCGACACTCGCGTAGCCGCTATTTTCCGTCGCGGCACCGCCATTATGCCCAGTGGCGATACCGTGGTCGAAGCGGGTGATGAAGTGTTTTTTATTGCCGCTAAAAAGAACATTATGCCGGTGATGAGCGAGCTGCGCCGCCTCGATACGCCCTATAAGCGGTTGGTGATTGCCGGTGGCGGCAATATCGGCGAGCGCTTGGCCAGAGCGGTTGAAAGCCGCTACCACGTTAAAATTATTGAACGCAGCTACGATCGCTGCCGCGCCCTGTCTGAACAATTATCTAAAGCCATTGTGCTGCACGGCAGCGCCTCTGATCACGACTTACTCGCCCAAGAAAATATTGAAGAGACCGATGTCTTCCTCGCGCTAACCAACGACGACGAAGCGAATATCATGTCATCACTGCTGGCAAAGCGGATGGGCGCGAAAAAAGTGATTACGCTTATCACCAATCCCGCCTACGTCGATTTAGTACAGGGCGGCGATATTGATATTGCGATTTCACCTCAGCAAATTACTATTGGTAGCTTGCTCACCCATGTACGGCGTGGCGACATCTACAATGTGCACGCGCTGCGCCGCGGCGCTGCTGAGGCCTTAGAGATTATTGCTCACGGCGACAGTCGCTCGTCTAAGGTGGTTGGCCGCCGCTTAGATGAAATTGTGCTGCCCGAGGGCGTGAGTATCGGCGCCTTGGTGCGCGGCGAAGAGGTGCTTATTGCTCACAGCCACTTACAAGTTGAACCCGAGGATCACTTGATTTTATTCCTGGTCGACAAGAGTAAAATTAAGCAGGTCGAAAAACTTTTCCAAGTCGGCTTTAGCTTCTTCTAATGATTAAGCGCCCCTTATTAAATAAAGGCAGCTCATGCATCTGAGTATTATTTGCCGGATTATCGGCATGTTGCTAATGATATTCAGCCTGACCATGGCCGTGCCTGCGTTGCTGTCTATTGTGTTTAGCGACGGCGCGTTGAACGCCTTTGTTTGGGCTTTTACACTCACCTTCTGCTCTGGACTACTGCTCTGGATTGGCAATTTAAAGCAGCGCCAAGAACTCAGTATCCGCGACGGATTTTTAGTGGTGTCGCTGTTCTGGACCGTACTAGGTTTGTTTGGTGCTCTGCCTTTTTACCTCGCCGACAACCCCGGCTTATCGATTAGCGAATCTGTATTCGAATCGATTTCTGGACTGACTACCACCGGCGCCACCGTAATTACTGGGCTAGATGAATTGCCCATTTCTATTTTATTTTATCGGCAATTTTTGCAGTGGTTGGGAGGCATCGGCATCATTGTTATCGCCGTTGCCATTCTTCCTATACTCGGCATTGGTGGGATGCAGCTATACCGAGCTGAAACCCCTGGACCGGTCAAAGATAATAAACTTACGCCGCGCATAACCGGTACCGCCAAAGTATTATTCTTAATGTATTTAGCGCTAACCGGCGTGTGCGCGCTGGCCTATTGGCTGGCGGGCATGAGCATTTTTGACGCCATTGGCCATTCCTTTTCAACAGTAGCAATAGGCGGGTTTTCTACCCACGACGCCAGTATGGGCTATTTTAACAGCCCGCTTATTTTGATGATTTGCAGCGCCTTTATGCTCTTCGCCGGAATGAGCTTTACCATTCATTTTCACGCTTGGCGCGGCCGCTCTTTAAAACAATATTTTCAAGATTCTGAAACAAAATTTTATTTATCAGTTATCGGCATCGCCATTATCACGATTTCGATTTACCTGTTTATTAGCGGCACATATTCCTTAAGCGACAGTATTGTGCATGGCATTTTTCATACTGTTTCAGTGGCAACCACGGCCGGTTTTGGCGCCGAAGATTTTTCGATATGGCCGAGCTTTTTACCGGTTGCCGTCATTATGCTGTCATTTATGGGCGGTTGCGCAGGCTCTACCGGCGGCGGCATGAAAGCGGTTCGCGTCATGTTAGTTGCGAAGCAGGGCATCCGCGAAATGAATCAGCTTATTCATCCCAGTGCAGTAATACCGCTAAAAATAGGTACTCACCGCGTTGAATCGAAAGTCGTTAGCGCGGTATGGAGTTTTGTTGGGGTATACATGATTTCGTTTATCATTATTACCTTGGCCATGATGGCTTGTGGACTAGACTCCCTCACCGCATTTTCAGCAACCGCCGCCGCCATCAACAATATGGGGCCGGGCTTGGGAGAGGTTGCCGCAAGTTACCGCAGCGTGAGCGATGCCGGAAAGTGGATTCTGTGCTACGCCATGCTGCTTGGCCGCTTAGAAATATTCACTTTACTGGTATTACTAATGCCGGCATTTTGGCGGCGTTAGGGAATGACAGAATACCGCGATCCATTAATTAGCAAAGCGAAATGGAATTTACGCCATCAACAGCGCAGCATGCCGGTATCCCCGTGCAGCGTGTTACAAGACCATCGCCACTTACTTCCGTCTGCGGGGCGTGCACTCGATATTGCCTGTGGTTTGGGCGGCAATGCCGTTCTACTCGCTCAATCTGGCCTGTCATGCGACGCCATGGATATTTCAGACATCGCTGTGTCACGCTTAAACACCTATGCCCAAGGCCAATCATTAGCAATATCAGCCAGCTCAGTCGATATTGAGACCGAGGAATTTACGATAGCAGCCGAACAATACGATGTCATTGTAGTGAGCTACTTTTTGTATCGGCCGCTATTTCCTGTCATCGCCGCGGCACTAAAACCAGGTGGCTTATTATTTTATCAAACCTTCGTCAGCGTCGCCGATCCGCTTCAGCACGGACCCAAAACCCCCGACTTTTACTTGCAAGAAAGGGAATTGCTATCACAGTTTAAGGAGCTAGAAATACAGTATTATCACGAGAGTGAAAATACCAATAGGGCGAAGCCGAGTGTTGAAGCAGCGCTCGTCGCGCGCAAGCCCAGCTCAAGGATATCGATTTAATGCACATTTATTTTTATTTAACTAGGTGAGTCATGGGCTATCTTGTTTTGGCCGTAAGCTTGTTAATGTCTGTCGCACTGGCGGCTGCGAGCTATTTTGGGCTAAAAACAACGTATCAACCCGCGTTACTCGCGCTTGCTGTTCTTAGCAGCTGCACTTTACTGTTAAGCGCGGGGTTTAGTGTTTACGTCGAAATATTGCGCCGACGCGCAGCGTGGCTTCAGACAGAAAACCACAAATTAGCGCTCCTCCTTGAGCATGGTTCTTCGGCGATGCTACTCCTCAACACCGATTTTGTGCCCGAATATATAAATTACCGCCACCCCACTTTAGAAAAGCTAAACGCAGAGCATTCCGGCGACCTCATTAACATCCAAAAGTGGAAAAAATACCTCGCACCAGAAACCCGGCAGCGAATTCGCGAAGCGATAACAGACGGAGTTGTTTGGCAGGGCGAATTGCGTTTCGACAATTCAGAGCGCGATCATTATCTATCGACAATTGTTTCGCCAGTCTTAAATCAAGCCGGTGAACTCAATAAAATTGTGGTGTGCTGTGAAGACATTTCTGAGCACAAGGCCATTGCTGACCGCCTATTTATTCGCGAGCACTACAATGTATTAACCGGCTTGCCCAATCGTCAATTCGCGCTGCGCAGTTTGCATGCGGCAATTGATGAATGTTCGGCGCAACAACAAAAATTTATTTTAATTTATATTGATTTAGATCGAATTCGTTATATTAACGAGTCTTTGGGACACCATGTCGTCGATAAAATTCTTATTGAGACGGCCGAACGTCTGCGACGCAGCGTGCGCGACGAACATATTCTTGCCCACCTTGGGGCAGATGAATTTTTAATTATTCTCGACGCTGGCAGCTGTCACGACGAAGCAAGCATTCAGGTCGACAGCCTGCTCGATCGCTGCCGCGCGCCTTTTTATATAGAGCAACACGAAGTCACTATTTCGGCCAGTATTGGCCTCAGTCAATACCCTGAAGATGGTGTCGACGCTAACACCCTCATGCGCCGCGCGGAGGCGGCCATGTTCGACGCGAAAAATCAGGGCGGCGATCGCTTCAGTTTTTACAATGAAAACATGAGTGATCAAGCCGACCGGCGCTTAGAGATGGAGCATCAGCTGCGCCATGCCATAGCCCGCAAGGAGTTCGAACTTTATTACCAGCCCGTCATTAATCTTCGCGACAATCAATTGATCGGCGTTGAAGTATTACTGCGCTGGAAAAACGAGAAACTTGGCCAGCCAGGCCCCGATGAATTCATTCTCATCGCCGAGCACAGCGGCCAAATAGTGACTATTGGCAATTGGGTGCTTGAGCAGGCCTGCCAGCAAATCATGACATGGTCACGGGCGGGCTTCCCAGCCCTGAATGTCGCGGTAAATATCTCGAGTAAGCAATTTATCGACGGCGATATTTTAGCGAGTGTCGATCACGCGCTAAAGCAAAGTGGCCTGCCAGCGGCACAACTTGAACTGGAAATTACCGAAGGCTTATTACTCAACGACACACCGGCTATTCGCGATATATTCAAGCAGCTAAAAAAGTTTGGCGTGCACTTATCTCTTGACGATTTTGGCACCGGTTACGCTTCCTTGAGCTATCTCAAGCGCTACCCCTTCGACACCCTAAAAATTGATCGCAGCTTTGTGAAAGACATTGATAACTGCCAAGACAGTATTACCCTGACTAACGCCATTATCGCGATGGCTCACAGTTTTGGTATGCGAGTGATTGCTGAGGGGGTCGAAAATTTAAATCAACGCCGTATTCTTCGCGAGCGGCATTGCGATATGGTCCAGGGCTACCTGTATTCTCCCGCCTTAGCCGCCGATGATTTTTTAGACTGGGCAAAACGCTATAGCGAAATGCAGCATAGCAAGCATGTATAAGCTCCGCGACCGCGCTGGTAAATTCGCCGCACTTGCATCAATAGCTGTATTTATATACAGTACCAAGTAACCGATAAATACCGTTCAACAAGTAAACGAGGTGGAGTATGGCGGTAGTAGCGAAGTGGATGTGTGATAGGGACAATAGTATGTTTGACAACAAAAAAGACGCTGACGCCTATGACAAAATGCTGGAATTGGCAGAGGGTTTTGCCGCCTTGTTGCAGCAGCATATACCGAGTGTCGACGAGGCCCAGGCGGAAGAGTTTGGTATTTTCCTGTCTAAAAACAAAGAGGCGGTAATGCAAGCTTGTAAAGGTAGGGTAGAAGCGCTGAGTGAAATCGACAGCGACGCTAGCCCCAGCAATGTTAGCCCACTCGCGGCCCAAGCTTAAATATCAGTGTGTGATGCGCAGCTACGCTAGCTGCGCATCGTCTTGTCACTAGCGCTTGCGGCTGTCTTTAATCAGCTCATAAGCCGCCTGGATCTCTTGGGCTTTTTCAGTCGCAATTTTCATCATATCTTCCGGCACACCTTTGGCAATCAATTTATCAGGGTGGTGCTGGCTCATCAATTTTCGGTAGGCGCGCTTTATTTCGGCGTCAGTCATTGCCTCTGTTACGCCAATCGCCTTGTAAGCCGCCTGTAATTCACTGGCACTGCTGCGCGCTGATTGCTGGCCACCAGCGCCACGACCGTGGAACTGGCGCTGGGCCATCGCCATATCCAGTAAGCGCTGAAAGTCTCGAGCTGACACGCCGATATAGCCTGCAACCCGCAATAAAATAGCTTTTTCCGCTGAGTCAACTTCCCCGTCGGCCAAAGCCATTGTCAACAAGGCTTCCAACAACATTTGCCGCAGCAAGGGCTGAGTTCTCGCCACCAACATAAAGTCGGATATTTGTGGTTCTAATTCAAACTCGTCGGCGCTGCCTTCTTTAAATAAAGTAATTGCTTCCTGACGCCGTGCTCCAGTCAAACCAAACTGGGCGATAATCGCCTCAGCCTGAGCCACTTCAGATTCACACACCCGACCATCGGCCTTTGCCACATGGCCCATCACCCTGAAGACGGTTTCAAACAACACGCCCTGTATGCGTTCACGTTCGGCGCCATAATTAAAGCCCATGGCTTGTTTCAGGCCGCGATCAAACATCACCCCGACACCAAAGCCCAAGAGCGCAAACAGTGGGCCGCCCATTAAAAAGCCCAAAAATGCGCCTATAAATTTTGCCATTGCCATCATTCCTATTAAATCTAAGGACCGATCATAACAAGTCGGTATGGCCGTCGGCTAGAATCATCCTTAGCCTTAGCCCACAGCCTCGCAACTCTGTATAATTCCTGTCTTTGTTTATTTAATGGGGAAGACCGTGAGCAAGGCAGACGTCAGCACCTTTCAAGGGCTAATCTTGGCATTGCAACAATACTGGGCCGAGCATGGCTGCGTGTTATTACAGCCGCTGGACATGGAAGTTGGTGCGGGCACCTTTCATCCCGCCACCTTTTTACGCGCTATTGGTCCAGAAACATGGAATGCCGCCTATGTTCAGCCCTGTCGTCGTCCCACAGACGGCCGCTACGGCACCAACCCCAATCGCCTGCAGCACTATTATCAGTTTCAGGTGATTATGAAGCCCTCGCCAGCCAATATTCAGGATTTGTATTTAGACTCTCTGAAAATGCTCGGCATAGACCCCCAAGTGCACGATATCCGCTTTGTTGAAGACAACTGGGAATCGCCAACCCTCGGTGCCTGGGGCTTGGGTTGGGAAGTGTGGCTAAACGGCATGGAAGTCACCCAGTTCACCTATTTCCAACAAGTTGGCGGTCTAGAGTGCTATCCGGTCAGCGGCGAGATCACCTATGGCCTAGAGCGCATTGCTATGTACCTGCAGGGCGTGGACAGTATTTACGACTTGGTGTGGACCAAAGGGCCTGCTGGGGACGTGACCTACGGTGATGTTTTCCACCAGAACGAAGTAGAGATGTCGCACTTTAATTTTGAAGAGGCCGATGTAGAACAGTTGTTTGCGCAATTTGACCACTGTGAAGCCGAAAGTCAGCGCCTGATAGAAAAAGGGCTGCCCTTACCGGCATATGAAATGGTGATGAAAGCTTCCCATGCCTTTAACCTCTTAGATGCCCGCCATGCAATTTCTGTTACCGAGCGCCAGCGTTTCATCCTAAGAGTGCGAAGCTTAGCCCGCGCCGTTGCCCAAGCTTATTTTGATGCCCGTCAAAAACTCGGTTTTCCGCTTGCCCCGGCGCATCTTCGCGACGAAGTTCTAGCTGCAGCCGAGGAGAAGAAATAATGAGCGCACGCGATCTATTAATCGAAATTGGTACCGAAGAGCTGCCGCCGAAAGCCTTAAAGACCTTGTCCGCTGCGTTCAGCGAAAGCATTTCCGCGCAGCTCGCCGGTAAAGAATTAAGCTTTACACATTTAAAAAGTTTCGCCACACCACGTCGCTTGGCCGTGCTAATTAGCGACTTGGCAGAGCGCGCGCCAGACCGAGAAATTGAGATTTGGGGCCCACCGGCGAAAGTCGCCTTTGACTCAGCCGGCAAGCCAACCAATGCCGCAATGGCCTTCGCCAAGAAGAACCAGCTAAACAGTGATGAGCTACAGAGTCACATTGCCAACGATGGTAAACAGGATAAGCTTTGCTATCGCAGTCGCGTTAGCGGCGCCATGAGTAAAGATATTATTGGCGAACTCATCAACACCGCGCTGGCGGGCCTGCCTATTGCAAAGCGCATGCGCTGGGGTGCTTCACGTGCCGAGTTTGTTAGGCCAATCCACTGGCTGTGTATTGTTTACGGTGACGAGGCTATCTCGGAAACTATTTTTGACTTGCACGCCGACAGATTCAGCCGTGGCCATCGCTTTCATTGCAACGAAACCTTAAGTATCAACAATGCCGCCGACTACGAAACGCTTTTGCGCGAGCAGGGTAAAGTCATAGCGGATTACGATGTTCGTCAACAAGACATCCGCCAACAAGTCATTGCTTTAGGTGAGAGCTTAGGCGGTAGCGCCGTCATCGACCCAAAACTCTTAGATGAAGTCACCTCTTTGGTTGAATGGCCAGTGGCCCTAGCCGGAAGCTTTGAAGATCGCTTTTTGAAAGTGCCACCTGAAGCACTTATCTCATCGATGAAAGAGCACCAGAAATATTTTCACGTTGTAAATTCTAACGGCGATCTTATGCCGAATTTTATAACTGTGGCGAATATTGAAAGCCGCGACCCGCAGAAGGTTATTGACGGCAACGAACGTGTTATACGTCCCCGTCTAAGCGACGCCGCATTCTTCTTTGAAACAGATTGTAAAATCAGTCTTGAAAGCCGTCGCGAGCGTCTGCGCAATATTGTTTTTCAAGCAAAGCTCGGTACGATCTTTGATAAAACTGAACGTGTCGCCGCATTAAGCGCAGCAATAGCCAAACTCCTTAACACAGATCCCAGTAACGCGGTGCGGGCAGCCACGCTGTGCAAGAGTGATCTTGTCACCGAGATGGTACTTGAATTCGACGACCTGCAGGGCATCGCCGGCTACTACTACGCACGGAACGACGGTGAAGCCGACGACGTTGCCCTAGCAATGAACGAGCAGTATATGCCTCGCTTTGCTGGCGACACCTTACCAACAACGCTCACCGGTACTATTGTAGCCCTCGCCGACCGGCTCGATACCATCTGCGGTATTTTTGGTATTGGTCAAATTCCCACGGGCTCCAAAGATCCCTTTGCACTGCGACGCGCGTCTCTCGGTGTCTTAAGGCTGATTACTGAAAACCAACTCGATCTCGATTTGAAACAATTAATCGATCTCGCCATTGCGCAGCACCAAACGATTAACGCGGGCGATAAGCTCAGCGCTACTGTGCTCAGTTATATTCTCGAGCGCTTAAAAGCGGGCTATGAAGACAATGGTATCACCGCCGAAGTGTTTATGGCGGTCAGCGCAAAGCAACTGAGCAAGCCTCTGGATATTGATCAGCGTGTTAATGCGGTGCAGGCCTTCACCAAACTACCCGAGGCCGCTGCCCTTGCCGCCGCCAACAAACGCGTGTCCAATATATTGGCCAAGGCGGAAGGGCAGTTACCTGGGCAGATCGACACCAGTTTATTGGTGGAGGCGGCCGAGCAAATTCTCGCTCAGCAACTTAATGAGCAGCATGCCATTGTGGCACCGCTATTCGCTGCCGCACGCTTTGAAGAGGGCCTGAAGTCCCTCGCTGGCTTGCAAACCGCCGTCGATGACTTTTTTGACAAAGTAATGGTGAACGCGGAGGACCCCGCCTTAAAAAATAATCGCTTAGCGTTGCTTACGCAGCTACAGGGCTTATTTCTAGAGGTAGCGGATATATCCCAGTTAGTCGCCAGTAAGTAAACTGTTAACCCCACCATCTACTCTGGTGGGGTTTGTCGACCTGGGTATTTTGCAGCTTAAGGACAGAATTTTTGATGACGCTTTTAGCAAATGCACTCTGCGCAATACGTTCAGCGCTATTCTTTTTTGGCTTAGGCTTAGTCACTATTTTTATAAGCCTGAGCGGCATACTTTTTACGTGGTTTTTGCCCTTCCACATACGCGGTCGCTATTTTGTTTTGGGAAATGCCGCCATTATCTTTTTGCTGAAAGTCTGCTGCGGTGTAAAAACCGAAGTGCACGGCAAATTGCCAACAGATCGACCCTTTGTCGCAATGGCCAAACACCAAAGCCAGTGGGAAACGTTTTACCTGCAGTGGAGCCTATTCCCAGTCGCTACCGTGGTGAAGCTCGAACTCTTAAGCATCCCCTTTTTTGGTTGGGCACTGCGCTTTATGAATGCCATCGGTATAGATCGCAGCAATCCGCGCTCCGCTATGCGGGAACTCAACGCCAAGGGTTTAAGTCGCCTAAGAAACAATTATAGCCTGCTAATTTTTCCTGAAGGCACCCGCACCTTGCCCGGCGTTCGTGGCCACTACGCCCGCAGTGGTGCCAGCATTGCTATTGCAGCTGGAGTACCGGTTTTGCCGATCGCGCATAACGGTGGCCTGGTTTGGCCTACTAAAAGCCTGTTAATTCGGCCGGGAACAGTAAGCCTAGTGATTGGCGACGCAATTCCCAGTACCGGTCGGGAAAGCCGCGAACTCACCCTAGAAGTAGAAAACTGGATTGAGGACCAATGCGCAAAAATGCCGCAACAACGACAGCCTTAAGCGTCACCCGTCTAAAAAACAGCATGGAATTCTATAGCAGTAAAAGGAAGTAAGACGAGTAAGAGGAGGGGCCAGCGTTAAAGCCCAACCTATACGCAGGTTGAGCTTTAAAACGGTTTTAGATATCGAGGTTCGCCACCTTTAAGGCATTAGTTTCGATAAATTCACGACGTGGCTCAACATGGTCACCCATAAGCGTGGTAAATATCTGATCTGCTGCAACAGCATCTTCAATAGTCACCCGCAACATACGCCGCGCATCTGGGTCCATGGTAGTTTCCCACAATTGCTCTGGGTTCATCTCACCCAAGCCTTTATAGCGTTGAACATTCAGTCCGCGCTCAGCCTGTGCCATAAGCCACGTTATCACCTCATCAAACTCAGTGACTTCAAGACGCTTTTCACCACGCTGAATATAGGCACCGTCTTCGAGTAGGCCGTTAATACTTTCCCCCAAGCCAAGGATCGCTTGATAGTCGGCAGACTTAAAGAAATCACGCCCAAAGAGATAGTGATCACTTACTCCGTGAGAAATAATATCCACACCTGGCAAGAAGATATGCAGCTCTGGGTCCTCCATGATTCGAACATCATAACGGTGCTGCTGGTCTTTCTGCTCTAGCTCAACCGTCACTTCCGCCAAGCCCTCACACCATTTTGCGACCACTGCGCGATCAGCCAAATCTTCTACAGCCAAACGGGGAAGGTAGGTAAGTTCACGCAATATTCCAGCCGGATACAAGCGTGATAGACGCTTAATAATGCCATCGATTTTACGATACTGGGTTATAAGCTCTTCTAAACCAGCGCCGCCAATCGGGGCCGCTTCCGGGTTCACATAAAGAGCCGCACCCTCAAGTGCATTCTGTGTTAAATAATTTGCGAAGGCTGGTTCATCTTTTAAATATTGGTGCTGCTTTCCCCGACCAATTTTAAACAGCGGTGGCTGGGCAATAAAGATATGGCCATTTTCTATTAAAGACGGCATTTGCCTAAAAAAGAAGGTAAGCAACAGGGTACGGATGTGAGACCCATCGACGTCAGCGTCCGTCATAATAATAATACTGTGGTAGCGTAGCTTCTCGAGATTAAACTCGTCTTTGCCGATACCGCAACCTAATGCGGTTACGATAGTACCGACTTCGACAGAAGAGATCATTTTATCGAAACGCGCTTTTTCGACGTTTAATATCTTACCTTTAAGCGGCAATATCGCCTGGGTGCGGCGATCGCGACCCTGCTTTGCTGAGCCACCTGCCGAATCACCCTCGACCAGATAGAGTTCGGAGAGGGCGGGGTCTTTTTCTTGGCAATCTGCCAATTTACCCGGTAAGCCTGCGATATCCAGAGCGCCCTTACGACGCGTCATTTCTCGTGCCTTACGCGCAGCTTCGCGGGCCCGTGCGGCGTCCATCATCTTCTGGACAATCAGTTTGGCTTCGTTTGGGCTTTCCATAAGGAAATCGCCAAATTTAGCCGTCATCGCCTGCTCAACAATGGTTTTTACTTCGCTAGATACGAGTTTGTCTTTGGTTTGCGACGAAAACTTTGGGTCAGGAACTTTAACTGACACAACAGCGGTAAGGCCTTCACGTGCATCATCACCTGTAGTTGCAACTTTAGCCTTTTTAGCCAAGCCTTCGCGTTCAATATAGGTGTTCAAGTTTCTGGTTAAACCCGCTCGGAAACCCGCCAAATGGGTGCCACCATCACGCTGGGGAATGTTATTGGTAAAGCAGTAGAGGTTTTCCTGGAAGCCATCATTCCACTGTAACGCCACTTCTACCACGACGCCGTCTTGCTCTGTCGTGAAGTGGAAGACTTTATTAACCGGTGTTTTATTCGTATTCAGATATTCCACAAAGGCGCTTAAGCCGCCTTCATAGCAAAAACTTTCTGTCTTACCGTCACGCTCATCGAGTAACTCGATTTTAATGCCGGAGTTAAGGAAGGCGAGCTCTCGAATTCGCTTAGCCAAAATATCAAAATGGAATTCAATATTCGTAAAGGTAGCGGCTGATGGTTTAAAACGAATCTCAGTACCGGTTCTTTCGGTATCACCAATGATTTTCAGCGGCTCTTGGGGTACACCGTGCTTATAAAGCTGTTCATGTACTTTTCCGCCGCGACGAATCGTCAGCATCAACTCTTCAGATAGCGCATTTACAACAGAGACACCCACGCCATGCAAACCACCAGAGACTTTATAGGTGTTGTCGTCGAATTTACCACCAGCGTGAAGCACCGTCATGATGACTTCAGCGGCAGTAACGCCTTCATCATGCATCTCAGTAGGTATGCCACGGCCGTCATCCGATACCGATATAGATTCATCGGCATGAATTACCACGCGAATTTTACTGCAATGGCCCGCTAAGGCTTCATCAATCGAGTTATCCACGACCTCAAACACCATGTGGTGCAAGCCTGACCCGTCGTCTGTGTCCCCGATATACATACCGGGGCGTTTCCTTACTGCATCCAAGCCTTTAAGTACTTTGATACTTGAAGAATCGTAAGCTTTATTCTCAGTCATTTATAAAACCTCTTACGCCTGACGAGCAGGCGAGAACTTATTGTTGTACTGCAGCACAGACTGCCAATTTCTATCACCAAACCAAACACTACCGGTATTTAGCCTGACACACCCTCGATTAACGAACTTATAATCGCAATTACATTAACGGCGTAACGATGCCATGTTCCACGTGAAACCTTTTCAAGGGCTTGTCGCGACACCAATCATTATGTAAGTCTGACTCCTTAACAGCCGTCGCAAAAACCTGAACATCTAAATCTACCAATTCGGAAAAGACAGCTCTACACCGCCCCTCATCGAGTTCTGCCGCTAAGTCGTCAATCAAAAAAACTGTCGGAATGCCTTGATCCAACAGCACTTTTGATTGCGCCAACTTCAGAGCGCAAACGATGGTCTTAATTTGACCTCGAGACAACACCTCTCCAGCCCTAAGTTTGCCGCACTTCAAATCGATATCTGCGCGATGGGGCCCACTACGAGTAAAGCCCGCGCGGAGGTCTTGCGCCACGTCGTCCTTTAATACCTCGGCATAGCCACGCTCATCAAAATCCTTCCACCCACCAAAGAACTCTAAGCTCAGCGCGGGCATTGAATCAGGCACTAAACCATCCAAACCGGAAAACACCACACTGTTACGTAAAAGCTGGCGATATACACTGTCAAAGGCGATCGCTAACTCGTCAAAATGGCGCAGCCGCGCAGCCGTGATAAGCGCCGCTGTCGTCGACAATTCAGCATCCCAAGGCGCGAGTGCTGCAGCGTCTATATTACCACGTCTGAGCAGAGAATTACGCTGTTGTAGCGCCTTCCTGTACCGCGGCCACAACTCAAAAAAACCTGAATGTTTCACGTGGAACACTCCCCAGTCTAAGAATTGTCGCCGAACACCGGGGCTCCCTTCGAGCAGTTCGAAGCTCGCCGGGTTAATAACTTGAACAGGAAGAACCCCAGCCAATTGACCTACCGACCCAAGCTTCTCGCCATTAACCTTAACAAGCACCAAATCTTGACGAGATCGCCGAACGCCAATCGAGGAAATATCTTCTGGCGGCTGCTGCGCGCAATTACGCTTGCGCCCAACTGCGTCAAATTCGCCGCGAACAGTTAAGGCGTCTTGATCAAATGAAATGACGGTTTGCATTTTTCGAGAACGGAAGGAGCGAGTGAGGGCCAAGGTATGTATAGCCTCCAATATACTCGTCTTACCACTTCCGTTAAGACCGTGTATAAAATTGAAATCCTGAAAATCAATCAAACTGGTCGATTTTAAGTTTCTAAAACTATGAATGTTGAGTTTACGTATACGCACTTAAATCAACACCAAAGACGAGGCTTTCATACAGAAGGGAAGGGTGGGGCGCATACAGCACCCCATTTTATTGTATGTGGCAGAGCAAATATCACAGTGCAAGGAGAGAACGACAGGCCTCACTTAAAGCCGCATTGGCATCACAACGTACTGGCAATCGCTGCCATCGGATTCTTCAACCAACGCCGAACTATTAGCGTCAGACAGCGAGAATCGCGCCGTTTCCCCATGAATTGCCGACAGGACATCCAGCAAATAGCTAACATTAAAGCCGATTTCAAGGTTTTCGCCCTGATAATCAACTGCAACCGTTTCCTCAGCTTCCTCTTGCTCCGGGTTATTGGCAACGATCCGAAGCTCACCATTGCTTAGTAACATCCGTATACCGCGGTACTTCTCATTTGAAAGTATCGCGGTTCTTGCAAACGCCTGACGCAGATCAGCCCGTGACCCCAGGACCACTTTAGTACTACCGCGAGGCAAAACTCGCTCATAATCTGGAAACTTGCCGTCAATAAGCTTAGAGGTAAAGGTAAAATCTTTAGTAATAACCCGAATATGATTACTACCAATAATAACTTCTGCCTCTTCCTCTTCATTGATCAATAACCGTGCTAACTCCACTACACCCTTGCGCGGAACAATAACTTGAGCGCCTTGCTCTACGTTAATATCGCCGACATAGGTCGCCATCGCCAAGCGGTGGCCATCGGTAGCAACTAAGCGCAACTGACCATTGGTGAGTTCGAATAACATGCCGTTTAAATAATAACGGACGTCCTGTTGTGCCATTGCGAAGCTAGTGCGCTCAATTAAACGCTTTAACTCCCCTTGCTTTAAGGTAAATACCTGACCGCCCTTAGCCTGATCTACACTGGGAAAATCATTTGCAGGGAGAGTAGAGAGCTGAAAGCGACTACGTCCAGACTTTATAATTAGCTTCTGATCATCCAGTTGCAGATTAATATCAGAGCCGTCGGGAAGGGCTTTACAAATATCCACCAGTTTTTTCGCTGGGATAGTAATTTCACCAAGACTTTGTATCGCCCCTTCGGGCAACTGAACCCGACCAATAAGCTCAACCTCGAGATCTGTCCCCGTAAGCGCCAACTCCTGGCCCGCTAAAACCAGCTGAACGTTCGCCAAAATAGGTAGTGTTTGACGACGCTCGACTACACCTGCCACTAAATTTAAGGGCTTAATCAACGCTTCCCGCGAAATCGAAAATTTCATGCTTTCGGTTCCTGTTCCTTATCATAAATCTCAAGGTTGGTGGCCTTAAAACGACTTTCCACCAAAAACACCCGACCATTGTATTACTTTATTATATAAAGCCGCTTTAAGACATCAGCTTGTAAGCAGGCGGATCAAATTTTGATAATCTTCTCTCATATCGCCGTCGGTTTCCCGAAGTTCTTTGATCTTTCTGCATGCATGTAAGACTGTCGTGTGATCCCGACCGCCAAAGCCCTCACCAATTTCTGGAAGACTGTGATTTGTTAACTCTTTAGACAGCGCCATAGCTACCTGCCTAGGCCTCGCTACCGACCGACTCCTACGCTTGGACATTAAGTCCGCCATTTTAATTTTGTAATACTCAGCCACGGTGCGCTGAATATTGTCCAAGCTCACTTGCTTATCTTGCAGCGCCAATAAATCTTTCAACGATTCTTTGATTAAAGGAATATCAATAGGCTTAGCCATAAATCGCGAGCTAGCAATAACCCGCTTAAGCACGCCTTCAAGCTCTCTCACATTAGAGCGTACCCGCTGGGCGATAAAAAACGCGGCGTCTGATGGCAGGTCAGTCTTATCCTGCTCCGCCTTCTTCATTAGTATCGCAACACGGGTTTCTAATTCGGGCGGCTCTACCGCCACTGTAAGTCCCCAACCAAAACGCGATTTAAGACGCTCCTCTAGGCCTTTAATCTCTTTGGGATAACGGTCGCAAGTCAAAATCATTTGCTGACCACCTTCTAGCAAGGCGTTAAATGTGTGAAAAAACTCTTCTTGCGAGCGGTCTTTGCCGGAAAAGAACTGAATATCGTCTATCAGTAAGGCGTCTACCGAACGATAATAGCGTTTAAATTCGTTTATTGCGTTTAATTGCAAGGCCTTTACCATATCGGCCACAAAGCGCTCTGAATGCAGATAAACGACCTTGGCATTCGGGTTTTGCTGCATCAACGAATTCCCAACCGCATGCATCAAATGGGTCTTTCCTAAACCTACACCACCATACAAAAACAATGGGTTATAGCCCCGACCAGGGTTGCTAGCAACCTGACTCGCTGCCGCTCGCGCTAACTGATTCGACTTACCCTCAACAAACGTATCAAAGGTGTAGCCCTCCATTAAGGAGCTCTGGTGCCGTATTCCGCCTTCAACCTCAACTTGCCGCTGGCCACCAATATTTTGCGACGAGGTAATAATCCCCGGTGCCTGAGGTCTCGCAATACTTGAGTCTGGCTGCTGATGTTGCTGGTGTGCAGAAACACCCGGGGGGCTCTGCCGCGAATCCGGAGAATAGCCGCCGACAACATGGGCACCCTGCGTAAACGGCTGCGCAGATACCGGCGCATTTTGCCTAACGGCCGTATTGCGTACCTGGGGCGACTGCCGATCTATAACCCCCAGCTCAACAGCCATTTTACGATCCGAGGGGGACAATTCTGCGACTAACTCAATAATCCGCGCAAAAAAACGATCGTTCACCCAATCTCTTACAAAGCGGTTAGGCGCAGACAGCGAAATCAGATCGCCAGCAAGTTCAACCTGTAATGGCCTAATCCAGGTATTAAATTGCTGCGCTGGCAATTCGTCTTGCAAATGTGCAATACATTTCTGCCAAGTAGCTTCCGACAACGCTGTTCTCCAAAATAGTGTAGAAAAAGACAAAAACCGCTTTTACCTTTTTATTAGCACCAAATATCCATGTGCAGCTGCATTGCGCAGGCTTAGCAACAACAGTAAATAAAGCGAATTTTATGAGCTGCTATTCTACTCCCCATAAACAAAGTTATCCACAAAATATCATAAATATTATTTCACACCCTCTGAAAAACTCCTTCTTTTTCAATGCGATAAACAATAAGCATGACAACTCCAGCGAAAAACTATCCCCTCACTCACTCTGTGGATAACTATGCAAAACCACTGTGGATAAGCTTTTGACAAGCTGTGCCCAACTATCAAAACAATAAATATCCAAAAGCATCGCGCCAACCACGACAAAGCATTGCTATTAAGCGTAATGTCCACTAAAATTCGCGATCCGATTTTTCGCTGTATTGGGCTTACAAACTCGAACAGCGCCGACTGCTATGTCGGCTAATTTAGTCAAGGTCAGAGATCATGAGCAAAAGAACATTTCAACCAAGCAATCTGAAAAAAGCCCGCAACCACGGTTTTCGTGCACGTATGGCTACCAAGAACGGCCGCAAGCTGATCAACCGTCGTCGTGCTAAAGGCCGTGCGGTACTGTCAGCTTAAATTTTAGACCTGTAATATCACTGGCAACGCAGTGAGTTTTCAATTTGAAAAAGCACTGCGCCTGCTAAACGCCAGCGAATACCAAGCGGTGTTTGATGAGTCGCGCCTGAAAGTTTCCTCTGCTGAAATATTGTTTTTAGCGCGGAAAAATAATTTAGATCGCCCGCGACTGGGTTTAGTGATTGCGAAGAAAAATGTGCGCCTGTCCGTTCAGCGCAATAGAGTAAAACGCAACGTCAGAGAAACCTTCAGGCATAATCAAGCTAATTTGAAGGGTATCGATGTTATCGTGCTCGCTCGACGTGGTCTTGACCAACTTGATAACGCCCAAATGCAAGAAATCTGTAATCAGCTTTGGCTGCAATTAGAAAAACGAGCTGAAAAGCGCTTCCGTCAGCGAGAGGGTTAAATACTATGCAGCGGTTGCTTATCGCCTGCATTTCGTTCTACCGCCTGTTTATCAGTCCGCTGATGGCTCCGCACTGTCGTTTTTATCCTAGCTGCTCCAGTTACGCCATCGACGCAATAAAGCACCACGGCGCACTCCGTGGCGGCTATTTAGGTATTAAACGTCTGCTCCGCTGCCACCCCTTTAGCCGCGGTGGCTACGATCCTGTACCATCCTGTCACTGTCATCCAACCGAACTCAAACTTTCAAGGCATTCAAGCAATGATTGATATTCAGCGCTATCTCCTTATCGCCGCCATCGCTGCCCTCTCTTTTATGTTATTGATTGAGTGGAAAAATTTTGAGGGGCCAGAAACCGTTATTGCCAGCTCCACCGCCGCTAATAAGGCCGCATCACCGGTAACGAGCAGTGGCGATAGCGATCTACCGATTCTCAATCAAAATACTGAGAGCAGTAGCTTAGCGCCAACCACTAACAACAGCAGCGGCGTCATTACTGTCAGCACTGACGTTCTAAATATTAAAATCGATCTACATGGTGGCGATATTGTCTACGCTGGTTTACCTGCATACACGGCTAACCTAGAGTCAGACGACCCTTTTGTTATTCTAGAAAGTAACGAGAGCCGCGATTACATCGCCCAAAGCGGCTTAATCGGTCAAAATGCGACGGATACATCTAAGGGCCGCCCACAGTTTATAGCCAACGCCGACAGCTATGAGCTTGCCGACGGTGGCGAATCTATTAATGTCGACCTTCACTACCAGTACAGCGATCAAATCAACATCGTCAAGCGCTTCCACTTCAAGCGTGGCGAATACCTGATTAAAATTGAATACCTGATCGACAACCAAAGCGATTCAACATTTCAAGCAAGCTTCTTCGGTCAGTTAAAGCGCGGCAATAGCACCGACCCGAGCGTTGACGGCGAAGGCGGTATGTTTGCGATGAAACCCTTTATGGGCGTTGCTTATGCCGATAATGAAGACAAATACACCAAATTGGCCTTCGCCAAAATGAAAGACAAGCCTCTAAAAACCGCGGTCAATGGCGGTTGGATCGGCATTATCCAACACTATTTCCTAAGTGCATGGGTACCCAACCCTGAAAGCGTTAACGAACTCAGCACCATTGTTACTAAGCAGGGCATAAATATTGCCCGCGTTACCAGCCCCGCCGTAACAGTTGAACCCCGCAGCCAAGGTAGCGTTGCTGCTTCTTTTTATACCGGCCCAAAAGACCAGTATCGCTTACAGGAAATCTCACCTGGCCTAGAGTTAACCGTTGACTACGGCTTTCTGTGGTGGATTGCGCAGCCTTTATTCTGGTTGCTCACCAAAATCCACGGCGTGCTTGGCAACTGGGGGTTCGCCATTATTGGCTTAACAATGTTAGTAAAAGCGGCCTTCTTCCAGCTTAACGCCAAAGCATTTACCTCTATGGCCAATATGCGCAAAGTTCAGCCTAAGTTAGTAGAACTTAAGGAGCGCTACGCCGACGATCGCCAAAAGCAATCACAGGCCATGATGGAGCTTTATAAAACTGAGAAAATAAACCCACTTGGCGGCTGCTTGCCAATGGTCGTGCAAATGCCGGTATTTATGGCCCTATACTGGGTATTAATGGAAAGCATTGAGCTACGCCACGCACCGTTCATTTTGTGGATTGATGACTTGTCGGCAATGGACCCCTATTTCATTTTGCCCTTAGTGATGGGCGTCTCCATGTTCATCCAGCAACGTCTCAATCCGCCGCCGCCAGACCCAATGCAAGCTAAAATTATGCAGTGGATGCCGGTGGTGTTTACCTTTTTCTTCCTCTTCTTCCCCGCAGGCTTAGTCTTGTACTGGGTGGTTAACAACACCTTATCGATTATTCAGCAGTATTTTATTACCAAACGTATTGAGAAGAGTGGGCTAACCACCCGCTGATAGCCGCTATGCAAACCAGCTATCAAGATACGATTGCCGCAATCGCCACGCCTCCCGGAAAAGGCGGCGTAGGCATTGTTAGGGTATCTGGCCCTCAAGCCCAAGAAATTGGCCACCGCCTACTTGGCAAAGCAGACCTAAAACCGCGCTACGCCCACTACGGCAGCTTTTATGAAGCCAGCGATGACGGCCCGCGCAGCCTAGATCAAGGCATCGCGCTCTATTTCCCTGGCCCCAACTCCTTTACTGGCGAAGACGTTCTTGAGCTGCAAGGTCACGGCGGCCCAATTATTCTTGACTGTCTACTGCGTGAAGTTATAAAAGCCGGCGCCAGAATAGCGAGACCGGGTGAGTTTTCAGAGCGTGCTTTCCTCAATAACAAGATTGATCTCGCTCAGGCAGAAGCAATTGCCGACTTAATTGATAGCGCGTCAGAACAAGCCGCCCGTCAGGCAGTACGCTCCTTAGAAGGTGAATTCAGCAAAGAGATAAACCAGCTGGTAGAAGCCATTACCCAGCTTCGTATCTATGTTGAAGCCGCAATCGACTTCCCCGAAGAGGAAATCGATTTCATAAGCGACGGTCGTGTTGCCAGCGAACTAAGCGCCATAAAACAAAATCTCGAACGAGTTTTCGCCTCAGCGAAACAAGGCAGCATCCTCCGCGAAGGTATGACGGTTGTCATCGCAGGCAGACCCAATGCCGGTAAATCCAGCCTATTAAATGCGCTTGCTGGCAGAGAATCCGCTATCGTCACCAATATTGCGGGCACCACCCGAGATGTTTTAAGAGAAAATATCCTCATAGATGGCATGCCCTTACACATCATTGATACCGCAGGTTTACGCGACAGCGAAGATTTGGTCGAACAAGAGGGGATAAAGCGCGCTTGGACCGAAATAGCCAATGCCGACCGTATTCTACTCGTTATAGACAGTCAAACCGCCGAAGCAGAAAGCGACGCCATACCCAGCGAATTACAGCCTTTTATCGACCAACAAAAACTCAGCATCATCTACAATAAATGCGACCTGTCTGGCCATCAAGTAGCCATTGATAATAGTGAAATTTCGCGGATATACCTATCAGCAAAACACGCAAAAGGTATCGATCTCCTTCGTGAGCACCTAAAATCCTGCGTTGGCTATAACGACGGCGATACGCCTTTTATCGCACGACGACGTCACATTGAAGCGCTAAACCTCGGTCGTGAGCACATCCACGCTGGTGAGCAACAACTGCTCAATTACAATGCTGGGGAATTATTGGCTGAAGAACTAAGAATAGCCCAACAGGCCTTGGCAGAGATCACTGGCGAATTCAGCTCCGACGATCTACTAGGTCGAATTTTTTCCAGCTTTTGTATCGGTAAATAAGCCCCCGATCACCCACAAGCAATAGTCAAAATCCCCATATTAACGCTACACTGAATACCTCCTAAAAAAAACAAGGGTAGCGGATGTACAGCGCACGTAAATATCAGTTTGTTCTACCAAGCTTTGTTATTCTAAGCCTAGCGATGCCGCTACACGCAAGCTTTCTAACAAATGAAGAATTGCCCATCGTGTTAACGCCAGCTCGACTTAAGCAAAATCGCAGCGAAGTACCTGCGAGCGTGAGTGTTATTGACCGCGACATGATAGACGCATCTGGCCTACGGGAAATACCGGAATTATTTCGACTCATCCCCGGCACCTCTGTTGGTGCTCGCGACGGTTGGAATTATGTCGTTAGTTATCACGGCAGCAATTACCGCGACTCCAGACGCATGCAAGTATTAATCGACGGTCGCTCAGTTTACCAAGCAGGCTTGGCGACCGTTGATTGGAATGATATCCCTATAACAATAGAAGACATTGAGCGTATTGAAGTCGTACGCGGTCCGGCTACCGCGAGTTACGGCGCCAATGCTTTTCTCGGTGTAATTAATATTATTACACGCCATCCCGCTGATATTGACCATTTAGAAGCCAGCGTCGAGCGAGGTTCAGAACATACCGAAAACTACCGGCTCAGCCACGCAGGTGAATATCTTGGCGGTCACTATCGCGTTAGCGTAGCCAGTCGCCATGACGACGGCTTTGATATAAGGAATAATGGTCAAGAGCGATTAGATAGCAAAACACTGCAACTCATTAATACGCGCTACGAGCGTCAATTAAATAGCGGGAGCTTAAGTCTAAGTTTAGGGTATAAGGAAGGACGTGTTACCGACGACTATTCAGATATCGATGTAACCTCGCCTGATAGCAAAGTTGATGATTATTATTTTTCTACAAAAATTGAAAATGAGCTCTCGGTATTCCATCACATTAAAGTCCAGTATGATTTTTCTGGCCAACAACAAATTCACCGTTGGACGGCAAAAATCCCACCCTATTATACTAACTTAAATCAAAATCCAGCCGATTTTATTCTTGTCGATGCCAACGAAGATCAGCAAGTAAATCGCCACGACATTGACTTCCAAGATACCTATATATGGAGCGAAAGCCTAAGGAGCGTTGCCGGAGTTCACTTAAAACAATCGCGAGTAAGCTCAGAAACATATTACGGAAGGACGCTTAAAAGTAATAATTATCAATTTTTTTATAACTTAGAAAAGAAATTGTCTGATAAATTTACAGTAAATAGCGGCGGTTCCTATGAATACCAAGAAGACATAGGAAAAAACTTCTCGCCACGTATTTCTTTCCACTACCACATAAATAAAAAAAATAGCCTCCGCTATATTTATTCAGAAGCTATAAGAACCCCTGATCTATTAGAAACATCAGCCAACTGGACCTACACAGGACGCAATGTAAGACCTCACAATGGCGGACCCACCACTGCGATTCTACTTCAAACTGCTCAAGGCAACCCAGATCTTAAACCTGAGTTAATACAGTCCCGAGAAATTGGCTATTACGGCAATTTCCCGGTTTTGCATTTACAATGGGACGTGAAAATTTTTAGCGACCAACTAGAGCAGTTAATGTCCAATTCCATCTCGCTAGCGCGATTTGACCCCATTAATGACGGCTACTTAAAGCAACAAGGAATAGAAACAGAGATCGATTATCGACCTAGCCACCAGTGGCTTATTCATGCTAATTACGCCTATATCACCGATGAATCAAATACTCTAACAGAAACGAGTTTCACTCCACGAAATTCCGCAAGCTTGCTACTTAGCTACAAATACAAGCCAGACCTACAAATATCAATATCAAAATATTACGCAAAGGAAATAGGAACAGCAGCTAATAAATTTTCTAGAACAGATATTATGATTAAAAAAATAATCAAACTTCGCAAAACTGAAATAGAATTAGGCTATGCGGGACAATATCGTCACGACGACGACAGCGAGTTATTAAGGGACAATATTTACAGTAATAAATTACGCCAATCAGTATCTGTAACACTTCGTTACTAATAAACCAAGGGTAAAGGATAGCTCTTGAAAAAGTTACTACATGGAATTTTACTTTTTTTAATCTTTATACCACAGGTGTTTAGTCAAATTAACAAGCCTGTGGTAGATCTAATATTGCCTACAGAAACTTCAGAACTTGAATACATTTCTAAAAAATTATCAAAAAACAATGCATTTAATGTAACAACTTACATCAACGCTTTACCAAAGGAAGAAAATCGCGGAGATTTACTAA
Source organism: Zhongshania aliphaticivorans (assembly GCF_001586255.1). NCBI lineage: Bacteria > Pseudomonadati > Pseudomonadota > Gammaproteobacteria > Cellvibrionales > Spongiibacteraceae > Zhongshania > Zhongshania aliphaticivorans. The sequence continues at coordinate 4,175,006 of NZ_CP014544.1, read as the reverse complement.
TAATAGTTTCCGACAAACTACTACCTCTAATGAACACTGACAGCTACCCAGCTAAATTTGCCTTATATGTAAACTCGCTAAATTTTAAAAGTAAAAACTTAAAGGCTAGCGCAGCACTATTCTCAGATCAGCCAATTCAACGCCAATTACTACTTTTATCTCATATATTTGACAAAAAAATAATAGTAGGAATACCTTACTACAACGATTTTTACAAAAGCGTATTAACAAAAGAAGCTGATAATTTTAACGATTTAGAATTTTTAATCGTCAAGACTGAAATAAACGATATTAGAACTGTAAGTAAAGTAATTCAAAATAGCGACGTACTGCTTGCCACTCCAGAGAAGAAAATTTATAACTCACAAACTATTCGCTCAATTTTATTAAGTAGTTATCGACATCAAACAGCAGTGATTGGGCCTAATGAAGGTTTTGTAACTGCGGGCGCATTAGCATCAGTGGCAAGCAGCTCCGATCAATATATTGACGAGTTAATAATTATGATAGAGGACTATATTGAAACTAAAAAATTACCGGAATCGAGGTATCCAAAAAATTTCATTATTAAAATAAATACACACGTTGCGGAATCCTTGGGCATTAGTATTTCAAGCGAAGATCAGCTTCTAAAAATAATGAAGGACGACTGAAAAAAATGAATGTCAGTCATTATTTCAAAAAGAATACTATATTTAGGCAAATTCTCATTGCCGTGCTAAGTCCAGCGCTCATTCTTTTTCTAGCGCTATTTGGCTATTCTCTTTTTGCGCGACTAAATGACGCCGTTCAAAGTCAAAATGAATTAGCAACACGTATTGCAGAAAATATTGCATCCGTGAGTGAGCTCGCAATTATCAGCGGGAGCGACGCACAACTATTGGATATTATGGCCTCAGCCTTAGACAGCGACATAACATCCATTACAATATTCAATGCCGAGTCAGGACATCATCTCATTCTTAACAACAACCAAAGTAATAGTATCGACCACAATGAAATAACTGTTCCCATTATTCAGCATAGCATTCCATTAGCAGACTCAATAACGGGAGAGAATATAAGTGAAGTAGAAGAAAAGACTATTGGCACAGTAAGTATTAAGCAGTCCCGAGATAAACTATTAAAACTACAACGGCAAATCATTAAGGTATCGAGCTTTATCGCATTTATCTCGATTTTAGTATGCATTTGTTTTGCGTGGTTTATTAGTCGACGATTTTCCCAGCCGCTAGCAGAAATAATTAGCCTCACAAAAAATATTACTGCAGGAAATTTCTATAAGCAGATCAGAAATATAAAGCCCGGCGAGCTTGGAGAATTACAGAGTCATGTCAATAACATGGCTAGGAGCATAGAAAAGCAACAACAAGAATTGAAAGATAATCTACAAAATCTACTTCAAGCAAAAGAGGAGGCCGATAAGGCCAATTTAGCAAAAAGCCAGTTCTTAGCCACGATGACCCATGAATTGCGAACGCCGCTAAATGGCGCTCTCGGAATGATGCAATTACTCTCTAATACCCAATTAAACGCTGAGCAAAACCATTACTTGCTTATTGCTAGGGAATCGAGCGAGCTGCTATTAAACATCGTCAATAATATTCTCGATTTTTCTGAAATTGAAAAAGGCGAACTACAGCTGCAAGAAAAGTACTTCGATATTAATGCTATTTTCGACAATCTTCTCACCCCGCTTAGTTATGAGGCCAAAAAGAAAGGTCTAGAATTTACTGCCCATATAGACCCTCAATTGAAAGATATTAACGTACTAGGTGATGACGTTCGTATTCGCCAGATCCTACTCAATCTGGTGGCAAATGCTGTTAAATTTACTCCGCAAGGGAGTGTAACTATTGCCCTAAACGCGCTCCAACTGACGGGCAAACAGGCAATTTTAGAATTGAAGGTCACTGACACAGGTATCGGAATTAGTGAAAAGGATCAGCAAATCATCTTTGATAGTTTCCGCCAGGCCGACGGTAGCCACCGTCGGAAATACGGTGGCTCAGGCCTCGGACTGGCTATAGTCCGCCGACTCTGCGACTTAATGAACGCCGACATAAGCCTAACAAGCACTGAAAATAAAGGCTCTGCTTTTACTATCCGTTGGTCATGTCCCTACCAAATAAGCAGTGATTTAGAGCACCACACGCTGCAGGAAGAGACGCTATTGGCCGGTAAAACGGTGCTAATAGTAGAAGACAATCCCATTAATCAACTCCTGGTCAGCAAGATCCTGCGACGCTGGGGCATGACGACTGTCACGACGGATAATGGCGCTGAAGCCCTTATCGCGATCGAGAAGCAGCGCTTTGACATCATCCTAATGGATCTCCAAATGCCGGTAATGGACGGATTTGAAGCAACCCAAGCGATTAGACGCCATGCACAATACCGTCATACCCCGATAATTGCCCTCACCGCGAATAATTTTAAAGACGATAGCGACTACTGTTTTCGTGTAGGAATGAACGATTTCCTTAGTAAACCGGTATCACTGACAAATTTAAAAGAAAAAATACGCTTCTGGCTGAGCAAAAGCCTTGGGACAAGCCTATCCGAGAGTGTGGATAAAGGGCCTGAATAAGCGTCATTATTCACAGGCTAACAAAAAGGTCGAAGTTATCCACATTTCACCCACAAGGCCTCCCCATGATCCTGACAAGCTCTCTGTGGATAAAACACCTAGTTATCATCTGTTAATATCTTTTATTATCAGTAACTTACAATACTTATCAACAAAATAGCGCTTCTTAATAACAGTATTTAGAATAAAGAACATAAGATATATGACATATATATACATAAAGATTTATTAACTAATGCATTGATTAAATATTCACCAATTCATTGCAGGTATCAGGGATACCCGTATAATTTCGCCTCTTCTCATTTTCTTGGAATTAGGTGTTTCGTGGATTATCCGCAACGTTTCGATGTCATTGTCATAGGTGGTGGTCACGCTGGTACGGAGGCTGCCCTTGCTGCTGCGCGTATGGGCTCAAAGACCTTGCTGCTGACTCACAACATTGAAACTCTGGGTCAAATGTCATGTAACCCAGCCATTGGCGGCATTGGTAAAAGTCACCTCGTTAAAGAAATTGACGCCCTTGGTGGCGCAATGGCCAAAGCAACCGACCTTGGCGGCATACAATTTCGCGTTTTAAATGCCCGCAAAGGGCCTGCGGTACGAGCAACTCGCGCGCAAGCAGATCGGGTTTTATACAAAGCCGCTATACGCACCATTTTAGAAAACCAAGAAAATCTAGCGATTTTTCAGCAAGCCGTTGACGATCTTATTGTCGAAAATGATCAAGTTCAGGGTGTTGTTACCAATATTGGCCTGCGGTTTTTCGCTAACAGCGTCGTACTGACTGCAGGTACATTCCTAGGCGGAAAAATTCATATTGGCCTCGATAACCACAGCGGTGGTCGTGCTGGCGACCCGCCATCTTTAGCACTCGCATCACGTTTGCGGGAATTGCCATTCCGGGTTGATCGCCTAAAAACCGGCACACCTCCTCGAATTGATGCAAAAACCGTTAATTTTGAAGGCCTTGAAGCCCAATGGGGCGACAACCCGCGACCAGTCATGTCTTATCTGGGCAATCGCAATCAACACCCTGAGCAAGTGTGTTGTTGGATAAGCCACACCAATGAGCGCACCCATGAAATCATCCGTGGTGGCTTAGACCGCTCGCCTATGTACACCGGAGTTATTGAAGGTATTGGGCCTCGCTATTGCCCGTCAATTGAAGATAAAGTCCATCGCTTCGCTGACAAAACCGGGCATCAAGTATTTATAGAGCCTGAAGGTTTAAATACCCACGAACTCTACCCAAATGGCATATCGACCAGCTTGCCTTTTGACGTTCAATTAAATTTAGTACGCTCAATCAAGGGCTTTGAGAATGCCCATATGACCCGTCCAGGCTACGCGATTGAATATGATTATTTTGAACCACGGGATTTGAAATATTCTCTGGAAACCAAGTTTGTTAAAGGTTTGTTTTTTGCCGGTCAAATCAATGGCACGACCGGATACGAAGAGGCGGCCGCGCAAGGATTATTAGCGGGCGCCAATGCATCGCTTCTCGCGCAAGGCAAAGACGCTTGGTGTCCCCGTCGCGATGAGGCCTATATTGGCGTTTTAGTCGATGATTTAATCACCATGGGCACCAAAGAGCCCTATCGAATGTTCACTTCGCGGGCTGAATATCGCTTGTTACTGCGGGAAGATAACGCAGATCTTCGTTTAACAGAGAAGGGCCGTGAACTCGGTCTTGTCGATGACACCCGCTGGGCGGCATTTTCAGCAAAACGCGAAAATATTGAGATTGAGCGCCAGCGCTTGGCCGATTGCTGGGTTCAACCGGGCAGTAGTGAAGCAGCCATTTTGGCGGAAAAAATCGAAAAGCCCATAAGTCACGAATACAATCTGCTTGATTTGCTTAAACGGCCGGAATTGAAATACGTTGATCTCGCCCCGTTTGCACAGGGAACGATTGGAATTGTTGACGAGCAAATTGCAGAACAAATTGAAATTGGCGTGAAATACGCCGGCTATATCGACCGTCAGCAGCTAGAAATTGACCGCTTGCGCCGTTACGAAGACACGTCTTTGCCCTTGGATTTCGACTACAGCATCATCGAAGGCCTCTCCAACGAAGTAAAACAGAAGCTTGGTAATACTCGGCCGCAAACCTTGGCGCAGGCATCGCGGATACCCGGCGTGACCCCGGCAGCGGTGTCTTTGTTGTTGATTTATCTAAAAAAACGTGGATTGTTGGACAGGAAATCAGCCTGAGTGGATGTTTTAGAAAAGACCCTGGCAGCAGGTATTGATACACTCGGTTTGGCCGTTACTGACACTCAGCAAGCATTGCTGTTACGTTATGTCGCCTTACTCCACAAATGGAATAAGGCCTATAACCTAACGGCGATTCGTGATCCAGAACAGATGGTTATCCGCCATATTCTCGATAGCTTGAGTATCGCCCCATACATGGCTGCAACACATTGTTTGGATGTGGGTACCGGTGCGGGTCTGCCTGGCATCCCACTCGCCATTCTGTTCCCCGATAAGCTGTTTTCGCTACTCGACAGCAATGGCAAAAAAACCCGGTTTCTTATTGAAGCCCAAATGCAGCTGAAATTGACAAACATCAGTGTTCATACCGAGCGCGTCGAACAATTTAAGAGTGATAGGCTATTTGATGGCATTGTTTCGCGTGCCTTTGCTTCGCTGAAAGATATGGTAACGGGTTGTGAAGCCTTGCTTAGTCCAACGGGTAAGCTGTACGCCATGAAAGGTATTTTTCCTGAAGCAGAGTTGAGTCAGCTTCCAAAACACTTTATCGTCGAGCATTCGCACACACTATCAGTGCCCTCTGTCGAGGAAGCTAGGCATTTACTGCTTATTGCTCGGCATTGATTACTCAGCCTATTACGCTAAATTTACAGGAAAATTCCGTGGCCAAGGTATATGCAATCACCAACCAGAAAGGTGGCGTCGGCAAAACCACTACCACGGTAAACCTGGCTGCCTCTCTGGCGGCGACCAAGCGTAAGATATTATTAATCGACCTTGACCCCCAAGGTAACGCCACCATGGGTTGCGGTATTAACAAGGCCGAGTTAGCCCATTCTGTTTACGATGTTTTAGTGGCGGGGCGCAGCATTGCTGATACGGTCGTTGCGGCGCCGGACTGCGGCTTTATGGTCTTGCCAGCGAATCAGGATCTCACCGCTGCCGAAGTAGAACTATTGAATGAAATTGGTCGCGAGTTTCGCTTGCGCGAAGCGCTGGCGCCAATACTCGGTGATTACGATTACATTCTTATCGACTGCCCGCCATCGCTGAATATGCTTACAATCAACGCCTTAGCTGGTGCAACGGGGGTAATTATCCCAATGCAGTGCGAATACTATGCACTAGAAGGTTTGAGTGCGCTGATTACTACGATAAACCGAGTAAAACAGCTCATTAACCCCAAACTAGAAATTGAAGGCATTCTGCGCACGATGTTCGACGGTCGTAACAGCCTAACCAACCAGGTGACCGACGAGTTACGGCGCCATTTTGGTGAAAAATTGTATAGCACCGTCATTCCACGTAATGTTCGCTTGGCTGAAGCGCCAAGTCATGGTCTGCCAATTTTGTTTTACGATAAGCAATCTAAAGGCTCCTTAGCGTATTTGGCCTTGGCCGGCGAAATGTTACGACGCGCAGGCAAAACGGAAGTCTCCAGCGATTTAAGTGCAAACGAGCAGCTTGGACATAGTCATGGTTAAAAAACGAGGTTTGGGTCGTGGCTTGGATGCCCTATTGGGTGAAACGGCGACACCAGTAAGTATTCAGCCAAAGCAAAATAACGACGAACAGCCCGCCAATGCAGCTGTCGATACCGACACGCCTATCGCGCTTGATGGTAGCTTGCGCAATGTGCCAATCGAGTTTATGCAGCGCGGCCGCTATCAGCCGCGCCGAGATATGCAGCCCGAAGCATTGGAGGAGTTGGCTAACTCTATTCGTTCGCAAGGGATTATGCAGCCCATCGTAGTTCGCCCCATCGACGGTGGCCGCTACGAAATTATTGCCGGTGAACGCCGCTGGCGAGCCTGCCAATTAGCGGGGCTAGATACTGTTCCTGCACTTATTCGCGAGGTTCCCGACGAGTCCGCAGCGGCGATGGCATTAATCGAGAACCTCCAGCGCGAAGACCTCAACCCCATGGAAGAAGCCTTGGCCATGGTGCGCCTGCAGAAGGAGTTTGAGCTAACTCATGCCGAAATAGCGCAATTAGTTGGAAAATCCCGGACCACTATCACCAACTTACTGCGCCTAACTGGCCTTCGTGAAGAAGTGCAGACCTTATTGGAAAACGGCGATATTGAAATGGGTCACGGGCGTGCACTTTTAGGTTTGGCTCAAGAAGAGCAATCCGCTGCGGCATCGACCGTCGTCAGCCGCGGATTATCAGTGAGACAAACCGAGGCGCTAGTCCGTCGCCTAGTTGAAGAAAAAACCAGCAGTAAGCCACAAAAATCACTGGACCCCGATATCAAGCAATTGCAAGAAAGTTTGTCAGAGCGCTTGGGCTCCCCAGTGGCGATTCAACACGGTGCCAAAGGTCGGGGAACCCTGAGTATTAAATACAGCAGCCTCGACGAACTCGACGGTATTTTAAATCATATCAAATAGCGTATTTTGTGCTTGAATGTATAAGATCCTACATTATGTAGTGTGTTTTTGTGGTGCGAAGCGGGTATTAGAAGATAAATTCTTGATTTTAGTAGTTAAAATAGATTTCGTGAATATATGACTTTAGTACCATATACGCTGAAATCGGTTGAACATTAACCATATAGCCCCTATAATTCGCCCCGCTTTTTGGACAAGCAGAGCAGGCATAAAATCAGCCTATTTTGGGCAGAAGTGGTGGCTATATGACAGCAGATCGACAGCGGAAAAACCCGCGCACTGCTCATCAAATTGCCAGACCGCCGCTGCTGAAGATATACGGATTGCAAATTGCAGTTGTGCTTTTGGCCAGTGTTACAGCACTCCCTCTGGATATGGTCGCGGCCTATTCCATAGCAATCGGGGGAATGATTTCCGTTATACCCAATGCGTATTTTGCGCGCCAGGTATTCCGATTTACCGGCGCGGCGTACGCACGCCAAGTTACCCAAGGTTTTTACCGGGGTGAATCGGGGAAATTTATAACGACACTGGGGCTGTTTGCTAGCGCATTTGTATTTGTAAAACCTTTGCAGGTGTTTGTCTTATTTTTGGCATATCTAATCGTTATGCTGCTGAACGCCGTACTACTTGCCACGCTTAAGCGCGGTATATAGAAAACGTCGGATTAGCTCAACGCGTTAACATTTACGAGAGAGACACATGGCAGCTGAATCACAGTCTACCGTTGGTTATATCCAGCACCATCTTACCAACCTAACCTACGGTAAACTTCCCGCCGGTTACGAGCGTTTAGATGACACCGGTCATGTACACGAAGTTTTAACGACTGACACTTGGACTTTGGCCCACAGCGGCGCCGAAGCATCAGATATGGGCTTCATGGCAATCCATGTTGATTCCATGTTGTGGTCAATTGGTCTTGGCTTTTTATTCTTGCTCATTTTTGCCCGGATCGCGAAGCGTGCCCACAGCGGTATACCGCGCGGCGCACAAAACTTGCTTGAAATGATTATTGGCTTTATTGATCAAACCGTTAAAGACGGTTTTCATCACAAAAACGCCATGATCGCACCAATGGCACTGACTATTTTCATGTGGATTATTCTGATGAATACCATGGATTTGGTGCCAGTCGACTGGATTCCCGCCTTTATGGCTTGGGTAACCGGCAATCCGCATTTCTTCTTTAAAGTTGTACCGACCACCGATCCAAACGTGACTTTGGGTATGGGTTTCACGGTATTTGGACTGATGGTGTACTTCACTATTGTCAAAAAAGGCTTTATGGGATTTGTAAAGGAGCTTACCCTGCATCCTTTCCACAGCCCCAAGTGGTACGTCAATATATTATTGGTGCCAATTAACTTTGCACTAGAAGCAATTTCTTGGATCTCTAAGCCAATTTCTTTGGGCCTGCGACTGTTCGGTAACATGTACGCCGGTGAGATGATCTTTATCCTTATTGCGACTATGTTTGGTGCGGGTTTAGTACTAGGTATATTTGCCGGTGTGTTGCAGTGGGCGTGGGCAGTATTCCACATCCTTGTAATCACCCTACAAGCATTCGTCTTCATGGTGTTAACCATTGTTTATATGGCAACGGCACATCAAATTGAAGAAGAAGACCAGTTTCACTGATTACCATTTTTATTAACTTAAAGTTGAAAGTAGGAGAACTACCATGGGTTTAGCACTGATCGCTGTTGCTTTGATGATTGGTTTTGGCGCACTGGGTACGGCCATTGGCTTCGCTATCCTCGGCGGAAAATTGCTTGAAGGTTCAGCTCGCCAGCCAGAATTGGCACCAATGCTACAAGGTAAAATGTTCCTGATCGCTGGTCTGCTTGACGCAGTCCCCATGATCGGTGTTGGTATCGCGATGTACGTTCTGTTTGTTGTTGTTCCTGGTCTGCCTGCTTAATTGCTCGCTACGACAAAACATAGACAGCAAATTCATACAGCAGAGGTATCGGCGTGAATATTAATCTCACACTGATTGGACAATCGATCAGCTTTCTGTTCTTTGTATGGTTCTGCCACGCATTTGTGTGGAGCGCCATTCGCAAAGCAATGGAAGAGCGTGAAAAGCAAATCGCTGATGGTTTGGATGCCGCAGATCGTGCTGGCCGTGATCTTGAGTTAGCTCAAGAAAAAGCCGCCAAGCAACTGCGCGAAGCGAAAGGCGAAGCAGCAGCTATTATTGATGCTGCTAATAAGCGCGCTAGCCAAATCGTTGAAGAAGCTAAAGACGTGGCACGTGTTGAAGGCGAACGCCTGAAAGCAGCCGCCGAAGCCCAGATTGAGCAAGATGTGAACCGCGCCAAAGAACAACTGCGCTCACAGGTTGCTAAATTGGCCTTGGTAGGCGCGAGCAAAGTGCTGGAAGCATCTATCGATGAGTCTGTTCATAAAGACATGGTCGACAAGCTGGCAGCAAGCCTGTAAGCGGAGTTGATCATGGCGGAATTAAGCACAACAGCTAGACCCTATGCCAAAGCAGCTTTCGAGCATGCTTTGGCAGCTTCAGCATTGGCCGAATGGTCAAAAATGCTGAATACCGCAGCAGCAGTTGCTCAGCAAGCAGGCGTTCAGAAAGTTCTGAGCTCTCCGGCACTGACAACCGCTCAGCAGGCGCAGGCATTTATCGATATCTGCGGCGATACATTTAATGCTGGCGGCGAAAATTTCATCAAGATACTCGCAGAGAATAAGCGACTGAGCCTGCTTCCAACAATCAGTGAATTGTTTGAAGCACAGAAGGCGATTCAAGAAAAAACCGTGGATGTCGAAATCGCCACCGCGTTTGCCTTGGACACAGCCTCTGAGCAGCGTCTTGCCGAAGTTTTGACTAAGAAATTGGCTCGCCAAGTAAATGTTCACTCCCATGTAGATGCCCAGTTAATTGGCGGCGTGGTGATTAGAGCAGGTGACTTGGTGATAGATGGCTCGGTGCGCGGTCGCTTGGCGAAACTCGCTGAAGCATTAAATTCCTGAGCGTTTTAAGAATAGGATTGAGGAACAGAGCATGCAGCAACTGAATCCATCCGAGATTAGCGATATTATCAAACAGCGCATCGACAATTTAGATGTGTCTGCCCAGGCCCAGAATGAGGGCACGGTAGTATCGGTATCTGACGGTATCGTACGCATCCACGGTTTAACCGATGTGATGTACGGCGAAATGATCGAGTTTGAAGGTGGCCGTTTTGGTATGGCACTTAACCTTGAGCGCGATTCGGTCGGCGCCGTGGTTTTGGGCGACTACCTTGGTATCGCCGAAGGCCAGACCTGTAAATGTACAGGTCGTATATTAGAAGTACCGGTTGGTCCGGAATTGCTTGGTCGCGTTGTAGACGCACTGGGTAACCCAATCGACGGTAAAGGCCCAATCAACGCAAAATTAACCGACGCAATTGAAAAAGTTGCTCCCGGTGTAATTTGGCGTAAGTCGGTAGACCAGCCTGTGCAGATCGGCCTTAAAGCCGTTGATGCCATGGTGCCAATCGGTCGCGGTCAGCGCGAACTGATTATCGGTGACCGTCAGATCGGTAAAACCGCCATTGCAATCGACGCCATCATTAACCAGAAGTCTTCTGGTATTAAATGTGTGTACGTCGCAATCGGTCAGAAAGCATCTTCTATTGCCGCTGTTGTGCGTAAATTAGAAGAGCACGGCGCAATGGACCACACAGTGGTTGTTGCTGCTACCGCATCCGATCCAGCATCTATGCAGTTCATTGCTCCTTTCACTGGCTGTACTATTGGTGAGTACTACCGTGATCGCGGCGAAGACGCACTGATCATTTATGACGATTTGACTAAGCAGGCTTGGGCCTACCGTCAAATCTCCCTGTTGCTGCGTCGTCCACCGGGTCGTGAAGCTTACCCCGGCGATGTATTCTACCTCCACTCTCGTCTACTTGAGCGCGCAGCCCGCGTTTCAGAAGATTACGTTGAGAAATTCACCAACGGTGAAGTGAAAGGTAAAACAGGTTCATTAACGGCTCTGCCTGTTATCGAAACCCAAGCGGGTGACGTATCGGCTTTCGTACCGACCAACGTTATCTCCATCACCGATGGTCAGATCTTTGTTGAAACAGATATGTTCAACTCAGGTATACGCCCAGCGATGAACGCCGGTATTTCGGTATCGCGGGTTGGTGGTGCAGCGCAGACCAAGATTATCAAGAAATTGTCTGGTGGTATCCGTACCGCACTGGCTCAGTACCGTGAATTGGCGGCGTTCTCGCAGTTCGCATCTGACCTTGATGAAGCGACTAAAGCTCAGCTTTCACAAGGTGAGCGCGTTACCGAACTGATGAAGCAGAAACAGTACAGCCCCCTCAGCATTGCTGAAATGGGTTTATCTTTGTACTGCGCTAACGAAGGTCACCTGAAAAACGTTGAAGTTGCCAAGATTCTCGATTTTGAATCAGCAATTCTGTCTTTCGCCAATGCCGAATACGCTGGCGTAATGAAAGAAATCAACGACAGCGGTAACTGGAACGCAGATCTTGAAGGCAAGTTCAAAGAACTTGTTGAAAAGTTCAAGGCAACTCAGACTTGGTAAGACGTTAAGCTGCGCCACCGCGCAGCTTTTCTGCTTGAGGATTGTTGAATCATGGCAGGTGCAAAAGAGATACGCACCCAGATATCCAGCATCAAGAGCACGCAAAAAATCACTAGCGCCATGGAAATGGTTGCGGCGAGTAAAATGCGTAGAGCTCAAGATCGCATGGAATTGGGTAAACCCTACGCACGGCGCATGCGCGCGGTGGTGGGTCATATCGCCAATGCTAATCCAGAGTACCGTCATCAGTATATGACTGAGCGGGAAGTTAAGCGCGTCGGTTTCGTCATTGTTTCTACAGACCGTGGCCTGTGTGGCGGCTTGAACACCAATGTGTTCAAGAAAGCGATCAAGGCAATGAAAGGCTGGTCTGACAAGAACGTAGAAATTGATTTGTGCTTAATCGGCAGCAAGGCTGGAGCATTTTTCAAGAGCTACGGTGGCAATGTTGTTGCCGCTGCAAAAGACATGGGCGAAGCGCCCAGCGTTGCTGATTTGATTGGCAGTGTAAAAGTTATGCTCGACGCTTACGGCGAAGGCAATATCGACCGCCTGTATCTGGTCGGCAATGAGTTCGTGAACACCATGACTCAGAGCCCATTTGTAAGCCAGTTACTGCCTTTGGAAGCAGAGCAAGACGACAGTTTAAAGCATCACTGGGATTATATTTACGAGCCCAGCCCTGAAGAATTACTGGAAGGCTTATTGACTCGCTATGTTGAGTCACAGGTTTACCAGACAGTGATTGAGAACGGTGCCTGTGAGCAAGCTGCAAGAATGATCGCGATGAAGAACGCGACTGACAATGCCGGCGATATTATCGACGGTCTGCAGCTGGTTTATAACAAAGCACGTCAGGCAGCGATTACCCAGGAACTGTCAGAAATCGTGAGTGGTGCAGCGGCGGTATCGTCGTAAGTATTTTCACCACTGAAACAGAATTTGATTATTTAAGGTTTTGAAGAGGAACCGGACATGAGTAGCGGACGTATCGTACAAGTTATCGGCGCCGTTATCGACGTGGAATTTCCACGCGATGCGGTACCACAGGTCTATGATGCACTGTTGGTTACTGACAGCGGTCTAACCCTGGAAGTACAACAGCAATTAGGAGACGGCGTAGTTCGCACCATCGCCCTCGGTTCTTCTGAAGGATTGCGTCGTGGTCTAGACGTTAGCAACACTAACGACAAGATTCGTGTACCCGTGGGCATTGAAACCCTGGGCCGGATCATGGACGTTCTTGGTAACCCCATTGACGAATGTGGCCCTATCGGTGAAAAAGAGCGTATGCCTATTCACCGTAAGGCACCTGCCTACGAAGAATTAGCGTCTTCTAACGACCTGCTCGAAACCGGTATCAAGGTTATCGACTTGGTTTGCCCTTTCGCACGGGGTGGTAAAGTTGGTCTGTTCGGTGGTGCCGGTGTTGGTAAAACCGTAAACATGATGGAATTGATCAACAACATCGCAACCGAGCACAGCGGTTTGTCTGTATTCGCCGGTGTTGGTGAGCGTACTCGTGAAGGTAACGACTTCTATCACGAGATGCAGGAAGCGGGCGTTGTAAACGTCGAAGACTTCAGCAAATCTAAAGTAGCAATGGTTTACGGCCAGATGAACGAGCCACCGGGTAACCGTTTGCGCGTTGCACTGACTGGTTTGACCATGGCTGAAAAATTCCGTGACGAAGGCCGTGACGTACTGTTGTTCGTTGACAACATCTACCGTTACACCTTGGCCGGTACCGAAGTATCTGCACTGTTGGGCCGTATGCCTTCAGCGGTAGGTTACCAGCCAACACTGGCAGAAGAGATGGGTGTTCTTCAGGAACGTATCACCTCAACTAAGACTGGCTCTATCACTTCTATCCAGGCGGTATACGTACCGGCGGATGACTTGACCGACCCATCGCCAGCAACCACCTTTGCTCACTTAGACTCAACTGTTGTACTGAGCCGTGACATCGCTGCCAAGGGTATTTACCCAGCGGTAGATCCACTGGACTCTACTTCACGTCAGTTGGATCCGCTGATCATTGGTGCTGAGCACTACGAAGTAGCTCGCGGCGTACAGAACGTATTGCAGCGCTACAAAGAACTGAAAGATATTATCGCCATTCTCGGTATGGACGAATTGTCTGAAGAAGACAAAACGACTGTTGAGCGTGCTCGTAAGATCGAACGTTTCTTGTCACAGCCTTTCCACGTTGCTGAAATCTTCACCGGTAGCCCAGGTAAGTACGTGTCTCTGAAAGACACTATTGCTGGCTTTAGCGGTATTCTGAACGGTGACTACGATCACCTGCCAGAGCAAGCTTTCTACATGGTTGGTACCATCGAAGAAGCAATCGAGAAAGCGGCTAAACTGTAAGCTCGCGCAAGCGAGCTTTACGCCTGAGAGGCTAAAATATGGCTATGACTATTCATTGTGACATCGTTAGTGCAGAAGCAGAGTTGTTTTCTGGTCGCGCTAAGCTGATCGTTGCAAACGGTACCCAAGGTGACTTGGGTGTGACTTATGGTCACGCGCCGTTGCTGACATCGCTTGAGCCCGGCCCAGTACGTATTGTGCAGGACAACGGTGAAGAGCTGATCTTTTACGTTTCTGGTGGTTTTCTAGAAGTACAGCCCAATGTGGTAAGTATTCTGGCTGACACTGCGATCCGCGCTGGCGACCTCGACGAGGCTTCTGCGTTGGAAGCACAGAAACACGCACAGCAAGCGATGCTGAATCAGAGTGGCGATATCGACTACTCAAGAGCAGCAGCGCAACTAGCGGCGGCAAGCGCTCAGCTTCGGACATTGCAACAAATCCGGAAATCACTGAGCAAATAAACAATTTTGCTGTCATAAAAAAGGGCGACTCCGGTCGCCCTTTTTCGTATCCGCTATTATTTCCCGTTACAATCCAGCAGGTACTGATTTGTAAATTAAATCCCGATAAGAAAAGGGCATAACATGATATTAGAAGTGATTATATTAGCTGCCGGACAAGGCAGTCGGATGCGATCAACTCTCCCGAAAGTATTGCATCCTGTCGCGGGTAAAAGCATGCTTTCCCATGTTATCGACCTAGCCACCGCGGTCGCAAGTGATAAAACCCATGTGGTGATAGGCCACGGGGCTGATCAGGTAAAAAGCAGTATTCCCAATTCAACTGTACAGTGGGCACTGCAAAGTGAGCAAAAAGGCACCGGCCATGCAGTCGCGCAAGCCCTACCCGCAGTAAGTGACGACGCCCAAGTCTTAATTCTTTACGGCGACGTACCGCTAACAACGCCAGAAACCATCCAAAAATTAGTTAGCACCAGCGCCAACAAAGCCAATACAGAGCAAGTTACCCTGCTTACCGTTGAATTAGACGACCCCAATGGCTACGGCCGTATCATTCGCAATAATAGCGACCAAGTGACGGCGATTGTTGAGCAGAAAGACGCGAGCGCCGCGCAATTACGCATAAGCGAAGTTAACACCGGTATTATGTGTGTTTCAGCGAGCGCGCTAAAGCGCTGGCTGCCTAAGCTCAGCGACAACAATGCCCAAGGCGAATACTATCTAACCGATATTATCGCCATGGCAGTCTCTGATGGCGTGGCAATACATGTTTGCCAAGCAACCGAGCCCATGGAAGTTCAGGGCGCGAATAACCGGATTCAACTCGAAGAGTTAGAGCGTTTTTACCAGCGCCGCTATGCCGATAAACTCATGCTTGCCGGTGCCAGCCTAGCCGATGCTAGTCGCATCGACGTGCGCGGCAGCTTAACAACGGGCAATGACGTCTACATTGATATTAATTGCGTCTTCGAAGGCGAAGTAACCCTGGGTGATGGCGTCCGTATTGGACCTAACTGCCATATTAGCGATACCAAAATAGCCAGCAATGCAGAGATCAAAGCAAACTCCGTACTCGAGGGCGCCGTTGTAGGTGCAGATTGTAGCGTCGGTCCCTTTGCTCGCCTGCGGCCGGGTACGATATTGGCGGCAGAGGTGAAAATCGGTAATTTTGTGGAAACCAAAAAGGCCAATATTGGCATTGGCAGTAAAGTGAGCCATCTTAGTTATATTGGCGACGCCGAGATTGGGCGCGATGTTAATGTGGGTGCCGGCACCATCACCTGTAATTACGACGGTGTAAACAAATATAAGACCACCTTGGCTGACGAGGTTTTTGTCGGCTCTAATACCGCGCTGGTTGCCCCCGTTAGCGTTGGCAAAGCCGCAACGATTGGCGCGGGCTCGGTTATCACTGGCAATATTGCCGACGGCGAATTGGCCGTAGCGCGTAGTAAACAACGTAATATAAGCGGTTGGCAGCGGCCGAAGAAATTAGCCCGCGATTAAATAAGGAAACCAATGTATGTGTGGCATAGTCGGCGCGGTCGCGCAACGTGAGGTTCCTGGAATCTTGCTCGAGGGCCTAAGGCGTCTTGAATACCGAGGTTACGACTCAGCGGGTATGGCCGTCATTACCGGCGCAGCAGAACTAGATATCCGTAAAGAAGTGGGTAAAGTTCAAACCTTGGCAGACGCACTCGATAGCGCCCCGTTGCTAGGCCACCTTGGTATTGCTCATACTCGCTGGGCCACGCATGGCCAACCATCAGAAGTAAATGCTCATCCCCACTGCTCCGGTGACATCGCTTTAGTCCATAACGGCATTATTGAAAATCACGCTGAACTGCGCGAGCGCTTAGCCAAACTCGGCTATGTATTTGTCTCACAAACCGACACCGAAACCGTCGTGCATTTAATGCATTACCACTACCAACAAAGTGGTGATCTATTAACAGCACTGCGCGATACTATTCCAGAGCTAGACGGAGCCTACGGTTTGGCCGTCATTCACGCCAAGGAACCTCATCGCCTTCTCTGTGCCCGCAAGGGCAGTCCCTTAGTTATTGGTATGGGTATCGGTGAAAACTTTATCGCCTCAGATCAGCTTGCACTACGTCAGGTTACAGATCGTTTCGTGTACCTAGAAGAAGGCGATATTGCTGAAATATACACGGATAATTATATTATTCGCGACAGCGATTTTAACTTAGTATCCCGCGACATTACCCAAATCGATACCGCCGCAGAAACGACCGACAAGGGCCTTTACCGCCATTACATGCTCAAAGAAATCTACGAGCAACCGGCAGTAATTCGACGTTCGTTACTGGGCAGATTAGGCGCCAAAAGAATACTGGCCGAGGCCATGGGCGCGCGCGCGGAAGAAATACTCAAAACCGTTTCATCAATTCAAATTGTTGCCTGCGGCACCAGTTACCACGCGGGTATGGTGGCTAAATACTGGATCGAAGGTCTGGCTGGCGTGCCTTGCCGAGTTGAGGTTGCCAGCGAATTTCGCTACCGGAAATTTAAAGTACAAGAAAATACCTTATTGGTTACCATCTCTCAGTCTGGCGAAACCGCAGATACCTTAGCGGCGTTGCGATTAGCCAAAACCCTCGGCTACTCAGCGTCACTAACGGTGTGCAATGTGGCACAGAGTTCACTCGTTAGAGAGTCCGATTTGTATCTTATGACCGAGGCTGGTCCAGAGATTGGCGTTGCCTCGACCAAAGCGTTTACCACGCAATTAGTGGCACTGCTGTTTCTAACGGTTGCACTCGGACGTCATCACGATATGACCGAGAAGGAAGAAAATGAAATCGTAAGCGCGCTGCATCAATTGCCGGATTTACTTACAGAAACCCTCGCCTTAAATTTAAAAATCCAGCAAATGTCCAACGCCTTTGCCGACAAACACCACGCCCTGTTCTTGGGTCGTGGTGCCCAGTGGCCGGTGGCGATGGAAGGCGCGTTAAAGTTAAAAGAAATTTCCTATATTCACGCCGAAAGTTATCCTGCCGGTGAGTTAAAACACGGCCCACTGGCCCTAGTCGACGCCGATATGCCGGTCATTGCCGTTGCGCCCAACGACGTGCTACTAGAAAAACTAAAATCGAATATTGAAGAGGTTCAGGCGCGAGGCGGCCAGCTATTTGTATTCTGTGATAAAGCAGCGGGATTCACCGCCGCCAAGGGCATGGACATCATCGAACTGCCCCACGTTAATGACGTAATAGCCCCCATCCTTTACACAATTCCCCTACAACTGCTTTCATACCACGTTGCTATTTTAAAAGGCACAGATGTAGATCAACCCCGCAATTTGGCTAAATCGGTGACTGTAGAATAAGCGTTAGAATCGATTGAGTGCTGCAAAGAAAAAAGAGCCGCAAAGCGGCTCAAAGCATAGAATTAAAACAAAAAAATAATTTAAGCTCGGTTTAAAGCGTTGGGATAAAAACGGTAAATTGTGATCCGAGGCCGAGTACTTGATCTATCGCGCTACTGGGGCTGATTAGCCCAAGTGGCAAAATATTAGCGGGCAAGGCACCGCTAATATCTGGCAGTCCAAGACCCGATATATCTAAAGGTTGAGAAATAATAGGCAGCGGCGGTACTGCACTGACGCCGGACGATACGATAATCCCGCCATTGAGTATGTAGTTTAAAATCCCAGCGGGATTGTGGTAGAGCACCTCCGACGAGGGTACAAACCCAAACAGAATATCGGGGCCACCAAGTGAGCCTGGCACCAGCTTAGCTGGGTTGGTAAGCGTCGGGTGAAGATTATTGAGGGCAAATAGCGGGCCGTCCAGCGCTATTAAATCTTGCGACCCAAGTATATTTAATGCGTCGAATCCCGGTAATCCCCCGCCTAAACTTGGCACGCCAAGCTCCCCAAGGTCAAGGCCTGCGCCCGGTGTTAGCATGCCTAGCGTTGGTACTTGCGCTTGCACGGTAGCGATACTTAAAAGCATGCTTGCGCCCAATGTCAGGGAAGACAGTAATCGTTTAGTCATTATATATTCCTTGGATTAGCTAAACACGGTTAGCGGTTTTTATGGTCATTTATACTTCATTAGCATGCTCTCTATAGACCCGTGTTGGCACCAAACCAAAGGTTGGTTGTAATGAAAGCTGTGTCACAGCCCTAGGACTTATCAGTGTTTTATTAATACATGGTAAATTTCTGCATTGTCGTGCGAGAACCTTGTATTTAATTCGTGTTTACCGACGCTTTTTGGCATAGCTTTGGCGTATGATATTGAATTGCCAAATTACGGTTTATAAGGCACTACGCTAGAAAAAATTAAAGGTAGCGGATGGGGGCGGCAATGGCTGAGGCATCAGACAACAATAAGAATCACGGCATTGGTACATTTTCGCCCCTTAAGCATGCGTCTTTTCGTAATATGTGGGTCAGTAATACCGTAACCAACGCCGGTGGCCTTATTCAAAGTGTTGCCGCCGCTTGGATTATGACCAGTATTTCAACCGCAGATCATGTAGCCTTGGTGCAGTCGGCGACCTTTTTACCTATGGCGTTGTTTGCGTTACCGGCGGGCGCTATTGCCGATATTTACGATCGACGCAAGGTTCAAATGTTATTCTTTTTTCTGTCCTTGCTCGCGGCAGTTATTATGACACTTGTGTCTTTATTTGGATTAATCACCCCGTGGGTTTTGTTGGGTTTGTGCTTTTTGGTGGGCACAGGCACAGCCTTGGCAGCACCCGCGCGCGGGGCGTCAATTGCCGAGCAAGTGCCTAAAGTACTTCTTTCACAAGCCGTTGCATTAAACAATATTAGTTTTAATATCGCTCGTAGTGTCGGTCCCGCCATTGGTGGTCTAATCGTTGTCGCCTTTGGTGTCACGGCGGCATTTGCTATTAATGCAATCTCGTTTTTGCCGATGCTTGAATCGCTACGGCGTTGGAAACGAGTACCCGAAACTTCGCGCTTGCCCCCCGAAAAATTGTTGCGATCAATTAACTCCGGGGTGCGTTATGTATTAAACATGCAGCCAGTACGTCGCGCTGTTGGTCGTGCATTTATTCTTTGTTTGCTTGGCGCGGCACTTCCAGCATTAATGCCGCTTATTGCCCGCGATCTATTGGTAGGTAACGCAAGTACTTTTGGCTTATTGCTGGGTGCTTTCGGTATTGGTGCCGTGTGTGGAATTTTTGTATTGCACCCTATGCGGACTAAAATTGGGAATGAGAACACCTTGCGTGTGTGTTGTTTGGCCATTGCAGCAAGTCTTGTTGCGTTGGCTTATAGCCGAAGTTTGGTGCTCGACTTAATGATTTTACTATTCGCCGGTATGGCCTGGATGATGGTTACAACAACCATTAGCGTTTTAGTTCAACTGTTTGTACCGCGCTGGGTTATGGGGCGTGCTATTGCGACTTGTAATGCATCATTAACGTTAGGGGTAGTTATTGGATCCTGGTTGTGGGGTATTGTCGCCAGAGATTATGGTCTGGTGTTGGCCTTTGAGGCGGCAGCAGTAGGCTTAACCTTGTCTTTAATACTAGGTTATTTTTTACCGGTTGCCGACCGCTCAGAATCGACTGAGCTGGATGAACAGCTACACGAAGACCCCGATGTAAAGTTAGGAATTAGTGGCCGCAGTGGGCCGGTAAGTATCGAACTTCATTACCGGATTCCAGAAGATAAAGCGCGTGATTTTTATCACTTAATGCGTCAGCAGCAAAAAGTACGAACCCGCAATGGTGCCTACGCTTGGTCAATATCTCGCGATATTGCAGACCCGGAACATTGGTCGGAACGTTTTAGTTGCCCGACCTGGCACGATTACTTGCGGCTGCGTATCCGTCGTACAATCGAAGATAGCGAACTCCACCGGCAGGCGACTACAATGCATATGGGTATTGAGCCAATCAAAGTGTTGCGGTGGTTAGACCGCCCTGCGGGCTCCGTTCGCTGGCGTGATGATGCGCCAGATCGTGGTGATGAAGGTTTACATATACAGGGATAGCGAGGCAGCCGGTTAATACCGGTAATTTAAAGTGCTCAGGCCTGCCACTAGATTGGATGCTATTTCCTCAAAAACATATGCTGCTAATGTAAAGCTTGGGTATCTGATATCGTGATCCCCAGCGCTCGCAACTGCGCCGCAATTCTGGGCTCCCGATGTTTTTGCCAGCGCTGATACAGCGTTAACACATCGCCGTCATCAAAGGCGGTTTGCTTTTCACAGGCTTGTGCAATCAACTCAAGTATTCGCGTAAAGCGTGTTGCTAGCTCCGCGAAGATGTGGCGATGTTGTAATTCTGTTTCAGAAAGATAGCTATACGCGCCGCCACCCATGCCCACAAAATAGTCTTTCTTTAGCCCTCGGCGCTGGTAGTTTTCCGGAAACAAGGCGCCGATAAACAGCGCCATATCGCCGAGCTGTCTAAGGATTAAACCGCGCTCGCGGACATTATTAGTCTCGTGGGCATCTTTATAAAGTAAGGCCAGGGGGCGTATATCAATGCGGCCGTCTTCGTAGCTAAACAACTGATCGCTGTCACCAAAGCGCGCCAACATATCGCCTATATACCAGAGCGTGTCATCTTGTGGGGGCGTCGACTGCCGTCGGCCAAGCTCCTGTAGCCTAAGATGAAAATAATCTGCCAGTTTGTGATTTAGGGATACGCTTGGGCCGTTTGCCATGCTTTTCTCCACATCTGCGACACTTGTCTCAAGCTATATAAGCAAAAAAACAAATTATAAAAAACCACTTAATTTAGAAAAAAAAGATATAAAAAAACGTACTTGAAAAATGCCGTTGGGATCCCATTTTGAAAATCAGAAGGAGTGGCCAATCAACAGCCCCTTCCTTCATTCCCTATTGGGAAATGGAAAATACGCTTGTCATTTTTTTGTTGGAGGACTAACTCATGAGTATCAAGCCTCTTTATGATCGGGTACTCGTAAAACGGCTCGCCGCAGAAACCAAGAGCAAAGGCGGTATCGTTATTCCAGATAAGTCAGCAGAAAAACCCACCCAGGGCGAAGTGGTTGCGGTAGGGGCCGGCGCTTTATTGGAGAATGGCCAGCAGCGGCCGTTGGCGGTCAAGGTTGGCGACCGGATACTGTTTGGCCAGTACGCCGGAAGCGAGGTAAAAATCGACGGAGAGACCTATCTGATCATCAAAGAAAATGAAATCTTTGCCGTTGTTGAACAAGCAGAAATACAGGAGAAAGCAGCATGAGTGCGAAAGTCGTTAAATTCTCAGACGATGCCCGTGAGCGCATGTTGAATGGCGTGAATATTCTCGCCGATGCGGTAAAAGTCACCCTCGGCCCCAAAGGCCGCAACGTTGTACTCGACAAGAGTTTTGGCGCACCGCGCATCACCAAAGACGGCGTTTCGGTCGCCAAAGAAATTGAGCTGCAAGACAAGTTCGAAAACATGGGCGCGCAAATGGTGAAGGAAGTCGCGTCGAAAACCGCCGATGTTGCCGGTGACGGTACAACGACGGCCACCGTACTTGCGCAAGCGATCCTGCGGGAAGGCCACAAAGCCATTGCCGCCGGTATGAATCCTATGGATTTAAAACGCGGCATTGACGCGGCCGTGGCCGACGCCACTAGCGAGCTTAGCAAAATGTCTAAGCCCTGTAATGACAACAAAGCCATTGGCCAAGTTGCCACCGTGTCGGCTAACTGGAATACCGACATTGGTGAAATTCTCGCCCAGGCCATGGACAAAGTTGGTCGCGACGGGGTGGTAACTGTTGAGGAAGGCAAATCACTCCAAAACGAACTGGAAGTGGTTGAGGGTATGCAGTTTGACCGTGGCTACCTGTCGCCTTATTTCATCACCAACCAAGAGAAAATGCAGGTCGAACTCGACAACCCCTATCTGTTGTTGGTGGACAAAAAAATCAGCAATATCCGCGAGCTGCTGCCAACCCTCGAAGCCGTGGCAAAGGCGGGCCGTCCGCTCCTGCTGATCGCCGAGGATATCGAGGGCGAGGCACTGGCGACACTGGTGGTAAACAACTTGCGGGGTATTCTCAAAGTGGCGGCCGTTAAGGCGCCGGGCTTTGGTGACCGTCGCAAAGCGATGCTGCAAGATATCGCCATTTTAACGGGCGCAACCGTGATCGCAGAGGAAGTAGGCCTCGACCTTGAACACGTTAGCCTAGAGCAATTGGGCAGCGCTAAGCGGGTGGTGATTGATAAAGACAATACCACCGTGGTCGACGGTTACGGCAAGCGCGGCGATATCGACGCGCGGGTCGCGCAAATCCGCGCTGAAATCGAAAATTCCAGCTCCGATTACGACCGCGAGAAACTCCAAGAGCGCGTCGCAAAATTGGCTGGCGGTGTTGCGGTAATCAAGGTTGGCGCGGCGACCGAAGTTGAAATGAAGGAGAAGAAGGACCTTGTCGATGACGCCTTTCACGCCACTCGCGCGGCGGTGGAAGAGGGCATTGTGCCCGGTGGCGGTGTTAGTCTGGTAAGAGTCGCTGACGTCTTGCGCAAGGCGGGCGTGAAGGCCGCCAACGTAGATCAGCAGGTGGGCGTGAAAATCGCCTTACGGGCGATGGAAGAACCCTTCCGGCAGATCGTCAACAACGCCGGTGTCGAGGCCAGTGTGGTGTTAGACAAGATCCGCGCCCACGACAGCGCCGCTTTCGGCTATAACGCCCAAAACGGGGATTACGGCGATATGTTGGAGTTCGGCATTATTGACCCCACCAAGGTCACCCGCACGGCATTGCAAAACGCGGCGTCGATTGCGGGCTTAATGCTCACTACCGATGCCATGATTGCAGACAAGCCCGCCGACAAAAAAGACGGCGCTGCGCATCCGCAAATGCCTGACTTCGGCTAAGCCGCTGCACAGGGGGCGAAAGCCCCCTGTGTTCTCACCTATTTCAGTACCACCATATTGCCCGAGCTGAACATTGCAATAAGCTCCGTAAAGTAATTGCACGGTCTTGCTGTTAAACTGGCTCGCCTTAATCAAGGCAAGTTTGGCAGGCAATGAAAACGCTGTTCCGCAATCCCTTCATTCTTTTAATCGTGGTTGCCCTGCTTTGGGGTGGCAATGCCGTTGCCGGTAAATTGGCGGTTGGCCATGTGTCGCCAATGTTACTCACGTCGTTGCGCTGGCTTTTTGCCTGTGTATTTATTGTACCTTTTGCATGGCAAGACGCGGTGCGAGAGTGGTCGCTGATTCGCCAACATTGGCTCACTTTATTTTTGTACGGCGTCTTGGGGTTTACCACATTCAATGCGCTGTTTTATTGGGCATTAAACTACACCAGTGCCATCAATGTGACCATTGAACAGTCGGCCATGCCGCTGATTGTGTTTTTGGGCAATTTCCTCCTGTTTGGTTTGCGGCCGGTAAAACTGCAAATGCTGGGCTTTAGCTTGACCCTGTTGGGCGTATTAATCACCGTCGCCCACGGCGATTTAGGCAGCTTATTAAGTTTGGATTTGAATCGCGGTGACGCCTTAATGCTACTAGCAACCTTATTATATGGCGGCTATACCGTTGCCCTCCGATTTAGACCGCCACTGCATTGGCGCAGCATGATTATGGTGTTAGCATTTTTTGCATTTATCTCGTCACTGCCGTTTAGCGGCTACGAATATTGGGCTGGTTACGCGGTAATGCCTGACGCTCGCGGCTTTGGCGTGGTCTTATATATTGCGATATTCCCTTCGCTTATTGCCCAGTCTTTGTATATGCGCGGAGTAGACTTAATCGGTGGCAATCGCGCCAATTTATTTATCAATTTGGTACCGGTGTTTGGTTCGATAATGGCCGTTGTCATACTGGCCGAAGAGTTTAAAACCTATCATTTTCTTGCTTTATGTATGGTGGTGGGTGGTATTTTACTTGCTGAGCAGGGCGTTAAAAAATCCATTGCGAGCTAATAAATTTTTAACCTAGCCTAAGAGGCCATGTATCAAAGAGCGTACCGAATATTTTTCCGCAGAACAGCCTATTGCCACTGACGCAGGTGCAGAGCAGGCGGTGAGCTGTTCGACCTGCAAAGCCTCGTGCTGCCGTTTAGAAGTGATGCTCATAACCGAAACCGGTGTGCCGGAGCGCTATATTCAGCGCGACGAATGGGGCGGGGAAGTGATGGCGCGCTTGAGTGATGGCTGGTGTGCAGCATTGGATCGTCACACCATGCGGTGCACTATCTATGAAAACCGGCCCTTTATCTGTCGGGAATTTGCGACCGGTTCCTATGAGTGTTTAAACGAGCGCGAAGTGATTAATTAACAGGTGTTATAGAATTACCAAATGGTTAGGCAGTTCATTTTTCGCAGTGGTGGCGGGAAGTTGGCGCTGCAATTCCACACCGCAGGCGTCAATACATTCCACAAAACCCTTAGCGACATTGCCCCGCCGAACTTGCTCGGTAAATTGCGCAACAATACCCTGCCAATAGGCATCGGGTATTCTTGCCGATATACCGCGATCTACTAAAATCTCAACGTAACGCTCAGCTTCAGAAACAAAAATTAACATGCCGGTTTCACCTGTGGTGTGGTGAAGGTTTTGTTCCAGAAATTGCCGCCGTGCCAAATTACTTGCCCGCCAGTGACGAACTTGGCGAGGCACAAGGCGGCTTTGCAGGGCCGGTATTTGAAACAATAGTGCAAGGCCGATAAATAAAGCCCACTGGCTTAGTATGAGTTGGTGGGGATTAAGCCACTCGGGGTAATAGTTCACCGCGCCCGGCAGCAGCAAAGCCAATAGGCTAGCCCACAGCAGGGGTATATAGCGGTAATCGTCTGCTTGCCGAGCCAAAACGGTGACGAGTTCGGCATCTGTTTTGTTTTCGACACGTTGTATTGCGTCAATCAGTAACTGCTGTTCTTGGGTATTTATCAGCGACATAAAGTATTCCGTATTAAGGTATCGAGGTTTAGTGCATTACATTGATTAGGGATTGCTACCAGCCTCCCGATGCACCGCCGCCGCCAAAACCGCCGCCACCTCCGCCGAAGCCGCCACCACCAAAACCACCGCCGCCAAAGCCACCACCGTGGCGACTACCTAATGCGGCACCGAGCAAGGCGCCACCCAAGAATCCGCGCCCACCTCGGCCACCGCTCATCATCAAAAATATAATAATCAGCAGTAATAGCCCACCGAGTTTTGGTGGCGACTTTTTATTGGCTTGTTGGGTTTTAGGAATCGCGGCGGGCTTGCCGTCGATGATCAGCACCATGGCCTCAACGGCGGCCTTTACGCCGCCGTCAAAATCGCTAGATTTAAAGGCGGGGGTTAAAATTTGCTGAATAATTTGCGCGCTGCGGGCGTCGGTCAACAAGCCTTCTAAGCCATAACCAACTTCAATCCGCATCTTGCGTTCTTTCATCGCAATAATCAGCAGCGCGCCATTATTGGCATCTTTTTGACCAATGCCCCAATGCCGACCCAACTGAAAGCCGTAGTCGCTAATTTCATAACCCTGTAAGTCGGGCAGGGTTACCACCACTATTTGATTGTCGGTGCGTTGCTCCTGCGCCGCCAACTGTCGATTCAGATCTTGCTCGGTGGCGGCAGACAGCAGCTTGGCATTGTCGACCACCCTGCCGCTAAGCTTGGGAAATTCCGGCTCGGCGGCGAGGGCAGACAGGCTGAACAGCAGGCTGCATACGATTAATAAAGGCGTTAGGAATAAGCGCATTAAAAGTTAACCTGGGGCGCTTCTTCCGCCTTTGGTGCAGTGGCTTTAAAGGTTTCGCGCTCTTTTAGCTCGCTATACATCATGCTGTGCCAGATCTTGCCAGGAAAGGTGCGAATCTCGGTGTTATAACGACCTACCGCCAGAATAAAGTCGCGGCGGGCAACGCTAATGCGATTCTCGGTGCCTTCCAGCTGAGATTGCAGCGCCAAAAAGTTCTGGTTGGATTTTAAATCTGGGTAGCGCTCCTGAACCATCATCAAGCGGCTTAGCGCGCCGCTGAGTTTGGCCTGGGCCGCCTCAAACTGCTGCAGTTTCTCGGGGTTATCTAAAATGCTGGCATCAACCTGCATCGAGGTTGCTTTTGCTCTGGCCTCAACCACCGCAGTTAGGGTTTCTTGCTCCTGCGCGGCAAAGCCCTTCACGGTGGCCACTAAATTGGGGATAAGATCGGCGCGGCGCTGATACTGGTTTTCTACCTGCGCCCAAGCGGCTTTGGCTTCTTCGTCCAAACGGGGAATATTGTTAATACCACAGCCGCTCAGCAGTAGGCTGGCCAAAAGCAAAATAAACAGGGTATGACTGCGACGGACAAAGGACGATGTAGCTGCTTGCATGATTCAGGCCTCAAGGAACGAACAAGCCCTCATGGTAACACTGTCGACGCACACCTGCAGAGAGGCGCATTTGCTCAGTTCTGCAGCGAGTGTATTACGCCACGCTGCGCAAACGCTTTCGGCCGCTGGCTGGCGCTTTGGGGAAGTTCGGCCCCGTTGGCTCCTGCTTGCGCAGTAAATAATCGATGATCGCTTCCCGAATCTTTTGCTCGCCACCCTCAATGCCCTGATTGCCAAACAGGCGATTAAACTCAAACACATAGGGGTGGTCGCCGACCATGGCAATATCAAAACCGGCGTGGTCAATGTCCAGCGTTTGCGCTAAGTGCAGCGCCAAATTCACCGCCTGCGCGGGCACTGCGCTTTGTTCAATCACTCCGCCTTTGGCGACATTATTGTAAAACCCTTGGTCAGATTGCAGTCGCCAGTAAGCGCTCACTACCGTATCGCCAATAATTACCACGCGAATGTCACGGTTAATGGGCAAGTATTCCTGCACATACAAAACATCGGTTTTTTCCAAATACGCGCGCCAGTCGGCCCGGTCTTTTATCAACCAAACGCCACTGCCCTGAGACGCTTTGGGAAGCTTGGCAACAAAGGGGTGCAGCATAAGCTCCCACAATTCCTCCGCGTTACTGGGGGTGTTGGCCCGAATCTCGGTGTGGGGGGTATTCGCTGGCGCGACCATCTCAAAGGCGCGAGTCATCTCAATTTTATTGTGGCCTAGCAGGTAGCTGGCTTGGCTGGGGAACACCCGCGCTTTAAGGCCATAGATCAAGGCATTGAGCTGCCAATACTCAGGGTATAAAACCCAATCGGCGGAACTGATCTCGTCGCGGTGCTTAAAAATTTGCTCGGGTTTTAACTGCTTAGTGTCGCTAAAGCCAAGGGTGCGGAAAATATCGAATGAAATCCAAGCCATGATTGACTACAGAAAATTGAGGAGCGCCTTTATACGGTCTAAATGGAAATTCGACAATATGCACAGAGTGGCATTTATTGGCTTTGGCGCAGACGGTGGCCCAAAAACCATTGTGCGAGTCACACATCGCCAGCCAGCGATGTAAGTGCCGTAAATCTGAGCGTCACCTACCGTCACTCTGAACGTCGCACATCGTCTTCTGAATCCCACCTACCGTCATTCTGAACTTGATTCAGAATCCACATACCACCGAGGTAATTCATATCCCCCTCACTAGATGCCGGATCAAGTTCGGTAAGACGGCTTTACCTATTTTGGCGTTACCCCACTCGCTCGGTAAATCTCCGCACCCCGTCGCTCTCTCCGCCCCGTCTTTCTGAAACCCACGCACCGTCATTCTGAATTCCTCGTCCCGTCATTCTGAACTTGATTCAGAATCCACATACCACCGAAGTAATTCATATCCCCCCAACCAGGCACTGGATCAAGCCCGCTATTAGCGACTCGCCAGATTGCCGATCCCTCGCAGGCACTCGCTGTACCCACGCATTAACGCATTGAAATTTATAAAAAACGGGATATGATCAGTGGGAAGGAATGTTTGGCAGAGATACAGGGAAGCAATCTTTGTTTGTCGGCACTCGTTAATAGCGAGGTCGCCACCTTATTGAATTTCCTAGAATCTTTTAATCAAAGTTAAAGCCCGCTCCTTGATAAGGGGACCAAGGTGATATTTAGCCTGAGTCGTTATTAAGCGGTTAAATTAAAATTACACGGAGATAATATGGCAGACGAAGAAAATAACGAAGTGGAGCAAGACGAAAAAAAAATCGAAGAAAAGTCTTATGATCTTAGTCTTGTCGCAGATCAGGTCGCAATGTTTCGTGATAAGTTAGAAGAAGATGATATTAAAGACAAAATCACTTCCCATATTAAAAAAATTGTCGAAGACTACGACCTTGATAAATATTGCGTTATTTTACTTTTCGATGAATATAAATCTATAGCCGGCTACCATTCAGACCGTATATATCGCGCAATATCTGATTTAGATAAGAAAAAAGACATTCTGATGTTCGTCGAAAGTGGCGGAGGTCAAATTGAACCTGCTTACCTAATTAGTAAAACGTGTAAACGTTTATCTAAAAAGAAATTTTCTGTTGCTATCGCTCGGCGAGCAAAGTCAGCAGCAACTCTGGTTTCGTTGGGTGCCAGTGAAATACATATGGGGCTTCTAAGTGAATTAGGACCTATTGATCCACAATTTGGAGGATTTCCTGCTCTAGGTTTGGCAAATGCTGTAGAAAAGATTGCTCAAATGACCGAGCGATTTCCATCAGCATCTGACATGTTTTCGAAATATCTAACTGACAATGTAAACATTCGAGATCTTGGTTATTTTGAGCGCATCAATGAGTCTGCAACGCAATACGCCATTCGCTTGCTCAATGGCAAGCAGTTACCTGAGGGAAAAACTTGCGAAGGTTTAGCTGATCACTTTACCAATCACTATAAAGACCACAGCTTTGTAATAGATTCTGACGAAGCTACTGAGCTACTCGGTAGTAAGATTATTAAAGTAGGTACTAGCGAGTATCAAGCGGCTAATGAAATATATGAATTCTTAAACTTCGTTGACTTTCTGTTTGGTATTTTTAAACAGAAGAACATCCGATATGTTGGTTCTGTAGATACGGGTTTCGATGCTTTTGAGAAAGACAAAAAATAACCATTTAAAAGGTCAATCAACACGGATAGCTACTGCGTAGCCGCCGACTATCGATGCGCTATGCTTTAAAAGTAATTTCGGATGCCTATGAGTCCGATTGAAACAGTGTACAGAGGTTGTAAGTTTAGGTCGCGCCTAGAAGCTAGATGGGCTGTTTTCTTTGAGAGTCTCAAGCTCAAATGGGATTATGAGCCCGAAGGGTTCACATTAAGTTCCGGCGTCAAATATCTACCTGACTTTTGGCTTCCTCAATTGGACTGTTGGTTTGAAGTGAAAGGCCCAGAACCAACTGATCTCGACCGAAAAAAAGCTTACCAATTAAGCGTCGATTCAAAAAAAATTGTTGTGCTTGCTAGTGGGCAGATTAAGACCACGAAAATGGCTTTTAAAAATTATGAGTGGGAATGGCCTTCGGATGGGTTTCGAATGGAGCTGTTTGCTGGGCAAGCGTGGGAAGTATGGAATGCAAAATCTTTTGATCATGCTTTTTGGAGTTGGACTCTAGAGACTGATTTGCCTCCATTCATATCGGATCAGTTCCCGGATCGAGAAATACCTCAAATAGACAGTGAAGCTCAAAGAAAATTACTGATTGAGCTAGACGAAATATATTATCAAAAAAAATATTCCAAACAGCATCCTCGTTATAGATGGGGCCGGTATCAAGATAACGTCAATTGGGTTATTACTACTAATGATGATGTAAAGTTTGCATCCGAACCAAATGATTCGTTAACTATTATCGCTGATGCCTACAGCGCCGCAAAGAAAGCAAGATTTGAACATGGTGAGTGCGGATGATTAGCATAGCAACCGGTTTAATCCGACATCAACGGGGTTGCTTAACCGGCCGCTATAAAACTAAAAGGGATTCATTATAGACAAGTTACTTGTAAGATCCTCAGAGTTTGAAGACTATGTGTTGCATATTCTCAAGCAGCCTTTTTACGACAATTCTGACAGAATCAGAGTGAGTAAGGTGATGTGCAGTGTGTCTTTAGAGCATGCAGAGAGCTTTAAGATTTTATTGTCATTAAGGAATTTCACTTCAGCTATAGGTTTACTTCGCCTTCAATTTGAGTGTTTGGTACGTGGCATATGGGTTCTTTATGCAGCTTCTGAAACAGAATTGACCAAGCTAACGGCTGAACTAAACGAAGAGAACCAAAAAATAGCCAACAAGCTCCCCATGCTGAGTGAAATGATTAGCCAGCTTGAAAAGAAAGCTCCAAAAAATGCTATTGATCCAATCCTAGAGTTTAAACAATATTCTTGGAAGCCATTAAGTTCCTATGTGCATGGCGGTCTACACGCGATTGACCGCCATAGCAAAGGCTATCCCATCCAAATACTAGAACATGCTCTTAAAGCATCAAATGGTGTAAATGGATTAACTGCTGTGTTTGCATCAATACTAACCGGTCAACCTCAGTTAACCAAAGATGTTTACGAATCATTTGATAAATTTGCAGACTGCTTCCAAGCTAAGAACGAGATCGCTCTATAACAAGGGTAGTCATTGCGACAACTTTTTTCGTTGTGGCTTCACCTCCACTACAAGGCCGCGCATACTAGCGGTGTTCTGAATACAAACAATTAAATACTGAGTATTATAATGACCGAAAAACTAAGCCCCTCTGCTTTAAACGCATTAAAAATTGCGTTTACCTATATGCCAAAAGCCATCGAAGTCACTAATTAAAGGGGTCAAATTAAAGGGGTCAGAGCCCTTTTTTGATCGGCTGGGGTGACTGCGCATTGACGCTTTGCTAGTCTGACTTTGTCGAAGTTGTTTCAGGGAAGAAACGATGCCTAGAAAGCCACGCTATTATTTACCGGACGTACCTGTTCATATAGTTCAGCGAGGTCATTCGCGAGAACCAATATTTTTTGAAGCGCAGGACTATGCGACGTATGCGTATTGGTTAGGTGAAGGGGCTCAAAAGTATGATGTCGCCATACATGCCTTCGTATTTATGACTAACCATATCCATCTGCTCGTTACACCTGAGGATGGAATTCAGATAAGCCGGTTGATGCAATTTATCGGAAGACGTTACGTACCGTATCTCAATCACAAATATGGCCGGAGCGGCTCGGCGTGGGAAGGGCGATACAAAGCTAGTCTAGTTCAGGACGAGGCGTATCTTTTTACGGTGATGCGGTACATAGAGTTAAACCCCGACGATTCGAAGACGTCCGCGAGCAAGTTTCACAAACACTGCGAGAGCAACGTGAAAACGACGCCCTAGAAAAATACATAGCGACATTACGCAAGTACTACGTGATAGCTGGAGACGGCAAATAGTAATGAAATATGTACTGAGTTTATTCTTAATCCTAGTTTGCATGCCGGCCCACTCGCACACTTTGGCGCCATCACTACTAGAAATAAAAGAGCTGACTAATAATATATTTGATGTTCTATGGCGCACGCCATCGAGCAGAGAGTTTCAACGCCCGCAGCCAACACTTCCTCAAAGCTGCGGCACTATTAGCCCACTGAACGATAGGATAACTGGAAGTGCTTTCGAAATAACTTGGCAGATAAGCTGCCCTCAGGGCTTAGACAATCAAGATATTAGCATTGTAGGTTTAACATCGAGTAGGACGGCGGCGCTAATCAAAATCGAGCTTGCCGACAAACGCTCTTACAATCAACTAATACGGCACGATGATCAAACCTTCACCGTTCCCGCCACTGCGAGTACGCTAAAGTCTGTCGTTCAATATTTCCTCCTAGGCATTGAGCATATTCTTATTGGTTTAGACCACCTGCTTTTTGTAACCGGACTGCTATTACTTGCAACGTCATGGCAACAACTTTTGCTAACGGTTAGTGCGTTCACGATAGGTCATAGTGTTACATTAGTATTTGTGAGTCTCGGCATCATCCCCAATATCGCGGTATGGGTCGAACTCGCCATAGCGGCAACCATTCTTTACTTGGCCATTTACCTTAGTTATGGCAAGCGCCATGGCGTTCATACACGTTGGCCACTCATTGTTATCTTCGGCCTAATTCACGGCTTAGGTTTTGCCACCGTATTAAAGGAATTAGGACTTCCACAAACCGATGTCGTTGCAAGCTTAGTGGCATTCAACATTGGCATTGAGGCGGGCCAATTATTATTTGTCGTCGGGCTAGGCGCACTGCTAAAAATCATAAGTATGGCATCCGGTCGAACAGAATGGCTAATGCGCAAAGTCGCAGTCTACACAATGGGAGGAATGGCCGTATTCTGGTGCCTAGATAGAGGCTATGGATTGTGGGTAGGCAGCCAGTATTACTGGTAACTAAATTGCATTGCAAAAGGCTTAGTTAAGCGACAACAGCAGAATATAGCCATTCAAATTCCACCTAAACAGGGGCAGCTTATCGCCCAACCTATAATATTAACTTATTTAGTATTTACTGCTGTTTCTTGACTAAGGGCAGCCTCCACTGGCCCGACAAGGCCGCTGGTTTTGCCCAATACAAACGCGCTGTTAGCGAAAATATTGGAGCATCACCGGAAGGCAGCCAATTTCTTGCCCTCTCTCCGGCAGGCTCATGTCGCTGGATATACAAATCAAGCGAGCCATCGGCATTAAAATAAAGGTCATCGCGATCACCAAGCGCATAACGATTTATTTTATTGTCGACTAAATAGCCCTCTTCGTCATACAGGGTAATTGACCAAAATGCGTTGACTGGTGGTGTTTCGCCAAAATCAAAATGTATAACGTAATCTTCCGATGAGCTCAATTTCTCGCCGTCCGCGTCAGTACGTGCGGTGGGGTACATCGCATCTTCCGGCCGGTTAGCACCCAAACCTACCATCCCGATAAAAGCGCGCAATGCGTAGTCATTGCCGTAGTTACCCAGTTCCATCGGCGGATTTTGCCAGCCAGCCCTCTCAAATACATCTTGACGGGCCTCTTTGAGCTTGTATTTTGCTAACCAAACTCCGGTCGATATGGCCCACTGGTCTAACAATCCCCACGAGTTTGGACTAACTATTTCTCGCTCTAATGTTTTCACCATGACAGTATCTTCCTCAAAGGGAGGATTTTTGTCCATTAATGATATCAAATGCCCCATAAATGCCTTTGCTGACATTTTCTCCAATTGATAAATCGGCTCTTCAGGCATATCTTCCTGATCCCAATTCTTAACTGGTAGCGGTTTTTTACCTGCGCGCCAATCGGCTAAAGACACCAATGACATCGACCTTTGCTGCGTATTAACAATGGGATAATCTTTCTCGCCATTTGTTTGTATTCGGGCGAGAATCCAAGACATATTAGTCGGCAATCTAACTAGCTCTAAGCCATCTGGTGTATCGCCCCGCCACTGCGGTCCAACCAAAAGATAACTTGAGCCATCTTGCGTTCCCTGTCGCGTACCAAAGGTAGCCGGTACATTTGTCCACGCATCTAAAATAGTTAAAAGATAGTAGCGCTTTGATTCCGCTGGTAGACTTAGCACCATTTCCGTATCATTTAAATTTAACCACGCTAAGGAATACAAGGTGTCCAAATTCGGCCTTACGACTCCTCTAAAATCTACCGGCGGAAAACGCTCAATATGAAAAAGTTGGTTTTCCGGCCCCATCTTCTCCACGAAGGCCTGCTTGGTAATATCCATTATTACCAGCGGGTAGCCGAAAACATAGGCGTGCGCTGCAGCTTTAATTTGCTCGCGCTTAATATATGCAATGCTCGCTAGCGAAATAACGGCGGCGATTAAAAGCGCAATAAACAGGGGCACAGAGACCCTAGACTTAGAAATGTGTGATTTCATATTATTTCCATATGTATATATCGTCATACCCATTCTCATACGTTTTCCGCAAACAGAAATTAGAGCTACTTTTGCCGCACTAAAAACCAAAAGCCAGTATTAGCATCTTACTATGCTTGGATCTAAGGTCTTAGCCATTAAACGGCTTAGTATTGCTGAAGAAAAACGTGGGGAAAGGCGCTTTAAAGCATAGGCTATATGGGTCTCCGGACAGACGGGAACGACACCGTGATTTTTTTCAATAGCGCGGACGATGCGAGCCGCAATTTTATCTGGGGTATAATTTCGACGCTGATACATCGCCGAGGTGGTCGCCCTTACCGCAGCCTGCTCCCCGGACGCTACTCTCATATTTTTTGTAATGGCCGTATTCACGATACCGGGGCAAATAACGGTAACGCCAACTCCCGATGTCGAAAACTCAGACCTCAAGGACTCACTCAGCCCTACCACCGCATATTTACTTGCACAATAAGCCGACATTTTGGGGGCGGCGAACAAACCAAGACCAGACGAAATATTGACGATTTGGCCCGAACCACGCTCTAGCATCGCCGGTGCAAAAAAATGACAGCCGTGAATAACGCCCTTCAAATTAATACCAATGATCCACTGCCAATTCAGTAGAGAGCAGTCATTAAAAAAACCTGTTAATCCGACTCCTGCGTTATTAACAACGATATCGGGCACGCCGATATCGCCAATGAGTTTATCTGCACACTGGCGATAAGCGGATTCATCCGCCACATCTAATCTATGGATAAACACGACTGACTCACCAATAAGTGACGCGGTTTCTCCCAGTGAGTCCTCACAGATATCCGTTATCGCCAATCGACATCCGCTCTTTGCCAACACAAGCGCGGTTTCCCTACCAATCCCACTTCCTGCACCGCTAACATATGCAAGTTTGTTGTTCAAATTCATTACCGAACACTCCTTTTGAAATAAGCATCAACTTGGTTCTGCGCAAAAAATAAAAAATTAAATCAATACCTCCACCAACATATTAATTCTATATTTTTTAATTCTTCCGAAAGAACTTTAAATCATTATTGTTAATCGACTTTAACCGCAGCTCGATGTAGTCACGAAAGTAATTCTGACTGGTTCGCCACGGGCTCTTTGGCCCAGCTTTCGGTATGCTGTCTATTGCGCGAACAATGTATCCCGACGAAAGACTCATCAATGGATTCTGATTCATACTGTTATTCGGCAAAACTGGGGTGCAATAATCAAAGCGCTCTTTTCTCATGTAATTGATTAGCCGGCACGCGAACCTGCCTAATAGATCAGTCTTAAGTGTCCACGACGCGTTGGGATAACCAATATAGAATATGGCGTTTGGAACGGAGTCCAACATCCCCCCTCTGTAAAGAAAATGTTTACCGATCTCGACCTTCTTACCGTCGACCGCTAAATCCATACCACTCAGCATTTCCATTTTTAGCCCTGTCGCTGTCACGATGACATCTGCGACTATAATTTTTCCAGATTTAAGCCTTATACCACCGCTTTCAAAGCCCGCAATGTGATCGGTAACCATCGTTACCTCGCCTGCCTTAATGGCGCTAAACAGATCTCCGTTTGGCACTACGCAGACCCGCTGATCCCATGGTTCATAAGAAGGGGTAAAGTGTTTTTCGACCGGATAATCTTTACCCAGCCTCCTGCGTATATCATGCAGTAACACTGACTTAACAAGTTTTGGGAACCGTTTTGCCACTAGGTAAAACGAGGTTTGCTTTAATATTCCCACCATACGCATTAAGGCATGAACACCGTTGTCAGGTAACAGCAATGTTAGTATTTTTGGCAAGAATGACTGCTCTGGCTGCGAAACAATATAGGTCGGTGACCGCTGTAGTACGGTTACTTTTGCCGATTGCCTTGCCATTGCTGGCGCCAAAGTAATTGCAGTTGCACCGCTGCCAATAACAACGACTTTCTTACCAGCAAGAGAATAATCAGCGGGCCAAAATTGGGGGTGCAAAATGTCGCCAGAAAACATGTCTTGGTTTGGGAATACCGGTGTGTATCCCTCTTTGTAAGAGTAGTATCCGTTGCAGGCAAAAAGGAAGCGCGCCGCCAGCCTTTCAGTATCACCCGATTTAACACACTGAATTACAATATCCCAGCGCGCCCTAGTGGAACACCAGCTCGCCGAAATAACTCGCCGCTGAAAACGTATATGCTTGTCGATATCGTGACTACGTGCGGCGGATCTCAGATAATTTAGAATATCCGAACCGCTGCCAATTGCTTTTGTAGATGTCCACGGTTTAAAGCGATAGCCGAGGGAATACATATCAGTATCAGATCTTATTCCAGGATACTTAAATAGATCCCACGTTCCCCCAAGCGATTCGCGGGATTCAATAATGGTGTAGCGACATTGCGGGCATTTAGTTTGCAGATCGTAAGCTGCATTAACACCTGATATTCCCGCCCCAATTATAACGGCATCTAACTGATCGATAGTCACAATAAAATCCTATTACCCTTCGCGCTATAAAATGTGTAGTGACAAGTAATCACCATTCATATTTAAGTTCGGCAAATACTCGACGCGGCTCAGAAATCACGCCAGAGTGCGATCCAGGCTGAAGCGGGACATCATTGGAACCGGCTAAGATTATTTTATTGGATATATTTTTAACCGAAACAGTAAAGTCCCAATGCTCTGCCTCGTCGGTAAAGCTCAACGCCGCACTAAGCTCGGTATGACCACCCATAGCGTCGGCAGGATCAAGATCCGTCGTCAAATACTGTTGCGCTCTATAGGTAGCGAATAAACCGATTCCAATATCAATGGGAAGCGCGTCATCAAGCCATGAACTCATGCGAGTAAAACTGATTAAGTTCGATACGCTGACCTCCCATTTTGGCGCTCGCGGAAGCTCGCGGCCGGTAAGATCACAGGTACTGTCCGACGTAGCGCTAGTGCCACCATTTGCCGGACACTGACCGTCTTTATACTCTGAGTAAGTCGCATCCAAGTAGGCGAGTGAGCCGGTAAAAGCAAACCAATCTGTGGGTAAAAGTTGACCATCAATTTCGACACCTTGGGAGATAGCCGAGGCCGCATTACCAACCGAGAAATTTAATCCGTCAAATAAACTCACCTGCAAATCACTAAATTCCGTATAAAAAAGGCCGACATTAAGTGTCGCCGCGCCATTGTAAAACCGAGTTTTAACACCGGCCTCATAGGTCTTCGCATTTTCAGGTTCGAATTCTAGGTTTGTATCGTCCACGGCCTGCTCATTAAACCCTCCCGCCTTAAATGCGGTAGCGTAGGTAGCGTACAAACTTATTTCGTCATTCAAGTCATATCGCACACTGAACTTGGGCGAAAAATCATTCTCCTGCCTAACGCCTGTGGTGTCATACGCAGACTCTCCAAGAAATACATTAAAAAGCGCCTGCGACGCGACATCATTATAAGCCAGTATCTGCTTCGCTCGTTTTTCCTCTTCGGAATAACGCAAACCCAAAATTAATGCGAGAGAATCAGTTACATTCCACGTACTTTGAGAGAAGACAGCATAGGACTCTGTCTCTTGATCAAATAGGCGAATATTATTGCGCTTTTGATTTCCAATAGAATCTAATAAGCCGCTCAGTATTGGCATATTTAACGGTAATAGATTTGTCGCTCCCGAAGTTTGGGCCGCACCTATCATCTCAATAACACGGTTGGGGTTAATAATAATTCTGCCATCTCCGACAATTTGATTCTCAAAGTAAAATAAGCCTGCGACATACTCAAATGGACCCTCAGGAGAAACCAAACGTAATTCTGCGCTGCGTTGTTCATAGTGATCATCATCTGCCAAAACGATGGCATCAATAGGGCCGAAATCCGCATCAAAAATAGAACCCTTATCGAATTCCGAGGTGCCTAGTATTGCCGATATTTGGTACTCACCCACGTAGTAATCAAATTGGGCCGTATATGTTTCTCCCTCTCTTAGAGAAGTCTCGCGTTCGTTTATTGAACCTCTAAAATCACTCGGATCATCTTCAACCTGAGGGTCATATTTGCGGTACAAATCCAGCGTATAATCTTCTGCTTGTGTTAGCTGAAGTCCGATGGAGTTGCCGTAAATCCGCGTTTTCGTTGCGGAAAGATTTAAATCCAAACCTTCAACTATGTTCGGGAAACTCAATTTAAATCGGCCAATGCCGAAATCTTGACTACGCAACTCTGGGTCTATATCGCCACGATGGGGATTTTGTGCAGGATCAAGATCGAAGGTTGTATTTTTGATTGACCCGTCCATGGTATCGCCGTCCCATGAAATACGCGCATTCACAACATCCTCAATTACTGGACCCGCGACAGCCACTCTTACTCGCTGTCGATCATAATCCCCTCCCTGCACGGCAATACGCCCTGTGAAGTCAGGACTTGGCTGACCGGTGGTAATATTTAATGCTCCGGCAATCGCGTTTTTGCCGAACAAAGTACCCTGCGGCCCTCGCAACACCTCAACTTGCTTAGTGTCAGCTAGCGTCTCGAAAAGATATTCCTGACGACCGTAGTAAATACCGTCAATCTGCATAGCAACCGAACGCTCGAAGCCCTTATTACTACCAGAACCCAAGCCGCGCATAGACACAAATCCACGGGTTGTCGTCATGGTAATAACCAAATTTGGCACCACTTGGCTGAGTTCACCAACATCTGAGATACCGACTTTGTCGATCATTTCTTCACTGACTACCGCAATGGAGATAGGCACATCCCTGACATCTTGCGCACGTTTTTGCGAAGTGACTACAACCTCTTCAATCTGCCTCGAACTCGTTTGTGCCTGCAGAGAACTTGTCAGTAAAAACTGAATCGTAACTACGGTGAAAATGCGTTTAGCACGGATCATAATCTTAAATCCCTTTTTTATTTTGCCAATGGTTTTAATGGTTGCGTTCATTGCTGTCCCATAAATATTCACATCAAGCATAGTTGCGGATGAATGTTGTTGTCGATTGGCTCCGGTGGATCACCTCTTAGCAAAGGCAGCAACTCTCTGCGCTCAAATAAATTGAGCTGCAAAAGGCGAATCATTTGCTGCAGGCTGCGATCAATTTGGCTACTGAACTTAATCCAAGCCAGCAGTAGATAGGCGCACATAGCAATCCAAATCTGGGTCATGACCGCGTTCTTGGACGTGCCGACAAAGGATTTGATTTTCAGGTTTTGCTTGATGCATTTGAAGAACAATTCAATTTTCCAGCGGGATTTGTAGATATCAGCAATGGTCTTGGCGGCAAGATGGAAGTTGTTGGTCAGAAACACATAGTGCTTGCCGGTTTCAGCATCACGGAAGCCGATCCGGCGCAAAGGAATTGGGCAAGTCTTTGCCTTTGCCCCGGTGATCAGTATGGTCTGATCACATGTCAGGCCTTTGGATTTAATGACCTCGCGGCGTTCGATAATACGGTACGTGGCATTACGTTTTTGTCGAGTAACGAAAAATATTCCTTTGTCATTCAGGGCCTTAAACCATGTGTAATCGGTATAGGCACGATCCATTACCACAATGCTATCAGCAGGGAATTCAAGGACGCGACCGACAGTGACATCGTGCTTTTTGCCATCGCTAATGCTGACAAAGCTGGGAAGTAGTCCGTCATGATCTAGGCCAATATGCACTTTTACTGCTCCTTTGGCACGACGGAATTTTGCCCAAGGGAACACGGAAAGACACAGGTCAATAGTTGTGGAATCGAGAGAATACAGTTTGTTCCCAAAGCGAAATCCATGTTTGGGCGCGACGCCTTGGCAGCGAGAAAGCAGTTTATGAAACAGCGCTTCGTAAAGCGTATAGGGCTGACTTTCATTCACGCGGGAAAGAGTGCTTCTCGACACATTACCGGTACCGAGGTGGTAAAGCCTGGCCGCTTGGGCAGACAGATTGCTGACGATATCGCGTAAGCTGGATCGGCCAGAAAATTGCGCCAAACTCAGCGCGACGAACTGAGACCAGCGCGACATTTTGCGCAGTTTTTGACCCTCGTGATGCTGTTTGGCGAGATTCTCAAATTCATGTCTCGATACGAGTTTTAACAATTGAGAAAATACCGTGTTATGATGTGCCAAGGCTTGAATCTCCCTGTTTTTACAGTGTTTGGTCGCACATCCATTGTAACAACTTGTTGGGATTCAAGCCCTTTTTATGTCAGATTTATGGGACAGCAATGGGTTGCGTTGAGACGTGAATAGCTGAACTCCAAGCTCTTTCCTGAATTATCGTTTGAAGGTCTGAGCGGGGCTCAACACCTGCACGAATAGCATCCCAGGTAGACCAACGACATGTTGGGTTCTCGAGCACCCGCGCGTAATAAATGGCTTTAGTTCCCGCCTGATAGGTAGGATCAAGCCAAATCGTCTTTATCTCAGACGCTCCTGTACCATCAGATATTGAACAATCCTCTAGATTGACCTCTGCATGGTTATTCGGGCATCGATGGCTTACTGGATCAACGGCCACACCTCCGGCGCAAGCTGCGTCATAAACGGCCTCATGTTGACTCGCATCCTCTCCAAGCCAGACCTTAACGACCTGAACTCGCTGCAAAGGCGCGCTATTCGGATCAAATGCTGCCCAAATAAAGAACCTTGGCTTCTCGTCCTCAGACAGGCTGAGCCTGCCCCCCATCGGCACACCGCCCTTATAGGCACGCGCAATAGCGTCGACATTAACAAGGAGTGAGTCGTCATAATCTTTACCGGCAAAGAATCGAATCGATATTCGAGGACCCGATGTACCAAAGGTCTCCTTGCGCTGAAAGGCCGAGTAAATAGCCTCTCTAGTATTAGATTCCGCCCATACCCCGGCTAAACCCGACGCACCAAAGCTAGGCACAGCACCTGAGATATAGGTTCTACCATCCACTTTCTCACTGAATTCTTTACCAAATGTTCCCACCGCCGTGGCTTCTAGCATTGTAAAAGGGACCGATCCCCGCCGCTTTGCGTCAGAGGAAAGTAATCCGATCTTAGATACAAAATCCTCTTCATCAACGCCACTCGCTGCATTGTGGGTGTCGGATGATCCAATAACACCGAAATCGTAGGGATTTCCTAACTCTTGCCGATCTAACTCCAAACCCCGCTGATAGGCTTGCCGCACATAGCTACCGTTAGGTTCGCTCTTTGCGTTGGATGCAACACGATAATCATCTATCTCAAAATTCGCCCACTCGTCATCGGGCGATAGTGAAGGATGCGTCTCTGACGTCCCTTTTATCTGAGTAATTTCTACAAGCGGTTCATTTCGACGTCGCTTCTGGACATAATCTATGT
Source organism: Zhongshania aliphaticivorans (assembly GCF_001586255.1). Lineage (NCBI taxonomy): Bacteria > Pseudomonadati > Pseudomonadota > Gammaproteobacteria > Cellvibrionales > Spongiibacteraceae > Zhongshania > Zhongshania aliphaticivorans. Next base: position 4,133,341 of record NZ_CP014544.1, on the reverse strand, counting down.
CCATCTTGGAGCCATCCCACTTCGTCATCTCAAACATATGACCATTTGAACCGTTTGAGTTGTGTGGTATCGCTAGGCTATCCACCCCCTTAGATCTAAGAATATCCATCCAATCCCAAAGGTGTTCCGGGTTTTCCGAATGCATGGTTGAGAAAGGCTCAGCCGGAAGATGCTCCGCATCCTTAAAAATAACATTTCGATGTAAATTGCCAGCATCTGAAGCCATAGAGGTATACTCATAGCCAACAAATGTTGTGAACTCACCTGGCTTATAAAAATCACGAGCGGCCTCTATCGTCGCCAACCAAGCTCGACTGGCGACTGATTTAACAACCTCTTTTGGCAGCTCCCCGCTGTTAATAGCACCCACATTCTTAGGGAGGAAATCACCGAACGCCTTCGCTCGACGCGCCACATTAAGGAGGGTGTTTTTTTGTTTTTCGAAATTATTAAGACCTTGGAAATCCGTCGCCACATCAGTCTTTGAATAGTCAGAACCTGCCGAATCAGCATCCATCGCCAAGCCAAGGAACATGGCGTGATCAGTGACCGCATAAAAATCGAGCGACTGTTTGAGCTTCATATCAAAACCAGCGGGATGGCTCAGCGGTTCACCCGTCGCATATCGATACGCATCTCGCGGCGTCGCGACCGTTCCCATTGAATAGCCATCAAATGAAAATGCCGTATGAACATGCATATCGCCGTAAAATGCCCGTTTATCTGGATATACCGCAACGCTGCCTGTAATTTTCTCTGCTGGTAGCGCCAACACCTCATAGTTCGGCGTGAACAAACGACTGCCAAATATCTCCGCCAAATCGCGTGCTTCAACAGCGCTGCCGCCATGCCCACAGCCTGTTAAACACAAGACGGCAGCAAATATCGACGACTCTATTATTTTTTTGCTATTCATAAACGAAGCCTTCCCAACAGCGAAGAGACTTAAACACTCGCTAAACTATTACCAAAATATCAATATGCTTGAATTAATGGATAATACAGTTATCCAATAATTAATGTCAACAACGACAACATTATTGGGTATTTAAATTATCCATTGTATAATTTGCGGCAGCCACACAGAAAAACTAAGCATAGAAAGGCGAAAAATGAATATAATCTATTGTTTTAAAAGAGATTTAGCTAAAGCCCTAACAATTTTCATCCTAGGTATTGCAAGCAATTATCCCACCACGGCGCTTGCCGACTCCAGCAACCAGGTCTGCAGTCTTCAGCTCCCAACACCTGAGGCCAGCAATAGTACTCACGACTCATGGGAGTTAAGTGAAACTAAAAAAGACCTTGAGATCTTCGTCAAAACAGTCAGCGGGAGCGATTACAAGGCGGTGCGCGCCGTGATGAAGATTGACGCGACTGCGCCATCGGTTTTTTCTGCGTTCGGCAGCGATTTCACAAAGCCAAACGGCTGCTCCGAATGGCGCTCGCAATGCAAGAAATCAAAGGTAATTGAGACAATTTCAGAACAGAGTAACGTTATATATTTGGTGCTTGACCTGCCATGGCCGATTGCGGATCGAGACCTTGTGTTAAAGTACCGCGTGGACGAATTTCAAAACACAGGAATGAGGCGCCTCTATGGCGAGACCGTCGATAATAGCTACCCTCAGCAAGGCTTGATTAGAGCGCAATCAACTCTTCTGTATTGTATTAAGCCAAACGGCGACAACGGTACCGATGTGATTTATGAAATGCATACATTATTGAACGGCGATGTTCCTACATCGCTATTCAATTCTCAGCTTGTTGAATCGACCGTTAAGGAAATGCTGGCCTTGAAAGCAAGCGCGCTTAAAGCAGAAATGAAGAAAGCAAATTGAAACCAGCCCGTATTAATCGGCATTCGAGTATATGACAACAGACACAACACCAACTATGGATGACTCAGGCACCTTCCCTATTGCGGAACTGATAGATAAATCTGGCGTGTCTCGCGAAATGATCAAATACTATCTACGCGATGGCCTCTTACCCCACCCAGAAAAGCCAAGACGCAACCTGTCGCTATACAGCGCACAACATATAAAGCTAATTCGACTGATTCGACTGTTCCAAAAAGATACAAAATTATCATTGCCGGAAATCAGCAAGATATTTAACGAACTCAATCACGACCCCCATAAAATTGAACTTCAATTGCTATCGGGAAATTATCTAAAAGATGTCGAAAGCCCCCTGTCTCACAGAATTGAAGCCGAAATAGCCACTAATGTATTAGACGGCTCAACACCAGAACTCACGGAAAGCATAGCCTTAGAATTCGATCAAGGCTTTATCGCGACGCTGAAACAACATAATCTGATATCTGCCGGATCACAACTTTCTGCGCACGACCAAAACATTGCAGGATTAATTTGGAGTGCAATGGAGCTCGGGGTATCGCTAAACTATTTCATCGGCACCCGAACAAAAATACACGATTTAGTCTCAGCGCAAATAGAGGTATTGAAAGGCGCCGTACATCCTGACCTCGGTTTCGCCGACAGCTTATCTGTTCACTATAGTGCCGACAGAATCATCAACCGCTGGCTGATAGCAGAAAAAACAAACATATTGCGCAAAATATATCTAGAAATTATAGATAGTGTGGATGTCGGCTTAGATGCCATATCAGACTCCATCTACATTCCGAGTAAGGCGTATAACAAAAGATATAAAATTAAGGAAAGTATTGAACAATTAGCGCTTGGCCCCAAACCCAACAATAGACAGACATATACCGCTTACGCCGGCGCCTGCGTCTTCGTTGCCGACTACACCTCCGCACATAACTTTATAAAACAAGGCCTAAAGGCATATCCAGGCGACGCACAACTGACGGCGATAGAATGCCTTGCCTATTGCCTAGAACAAAAGCCAGAGGATGCGGCAATACCGTATCAAGCATTGCGTGACATTCCGACCGAGAGTATTTGGACACTCGAGGCAAAAATATATTTTTTACTTATTCAAGCCTCAAAAGTCGGCGGAATCTCCGATGCATCAGTCCAGCTCAGGCAGGCCTATGAACTATTCATACAGGTTGCTGCCACACCTGCTATCGAACCTATGGAAAAGCTTGAAGCACTGCTAATAGGTGGCCGAGCACGTTCAATGTTTCCTCAATGGGTATCACACAATCCCGTTATTATAGAACGCCTTACCTCCCTACTCGCCTCACTAGAATCCTCGACCGTCAAGGAGTTGGGCTTGCCAATACAGGCAAGTCACGCTGCATATAAAACCTACGCACACTTTTACCTCGCTAGAGCCTACGACCTAGAAAATGCGCACGAAAAGGCCCAACCACACTATGAAGAGGTAATTAAGTTAGATCCGGCGTCCAACTTTAGCGCCTTCGCTTATTCGCGCTTGGATTAGCCTGACAATTATCTGCAACAAATAAAAAAGGCCACTCAATTGAGTGGCCTTTTTTATTAAACTGGTCGGAACGGCAGGATTCGAACCTGCGACCCCCACACCCCCAGAGTGACTTTGACAAAGCCACAAGATACTGATATTAATGACAAAAAGTAGCAATCTCACCTAAACTAAACTACATACTCGTGATTCAGCTAACCAAAATAGGGCCGTTCTTTACATTTCAGTTGCTACCGTAAAAGTTAACCTTTAACCCTACCGCACACTCCCACCCTATCAACACCTATGAACATAAATACCTAGCATCTCCTTTATTAAATTTTATATACTCCTAGCGCTGCGTATTCCGACCCAACCTGATCACCGCCTGCGACGCAACGTGATCACCTGTTGCGAACGAACGTGATCACTCATTGCGATGTAAAGTGATCACTTTACGGGACTTATCGCAACGGGTGATCAGGTTGCCGCAATGACTGATCACCATCAATCTCCACACCACCTCATGCATTGAAACTCATCCTGTACTGCACGTTATCCTTGCCGCTTTTGCGCCGGGATGACGATGCCAAACACGAGATTAGCAATGCGACATATCAAAGAAATTCTCCGCCTTAAACTTGAGGCAAAGCTAAGTCACAGACAGATAGCGCGCAGCCTAGGCATCGGCGTGGGCACTGTATCAACCTACGGCAAACGCGCCTCTGTGCTGGGGCTTTGCTGGCCCTTGCCCGCCGAGCTGTCAGATAACGATCGTGAGTGTTGATTTGCATTTAATTTTGAACCAATTATCGTAAAAATTTGCAGGATGATCTGACCCACTTTAACGCACAAAAGACGCAGTTCTTCAATGGCTTAAGCTGATTATAGCGGGTTACCTTTTTGTGCAACTAGAGGGTCAATATGAGATGCAAATCTACAGCGTTATGCGTATGATTTCGAGCTTAACCAGCCTTTATATAAGACTGTATAGTGTGATGAACGTACCTAAAATAATGAAAGCAAGATGAATCGCCAAGACTATCAAAAATCAGTTATCAACTCGCTTACTTGGCTTTCTACTCAGGTAACAGTACACAATAGACTGAATCTTACGGACATAAACGTTCACTCCGAAAACTTCTATCGCGATCTGTTGAATCTGGCTTTTGGTTACAGTTTAGTCAATATAAACATCATTGACGCCAACGCTGCCGCTATAGACCTTGGGGACGAAGGTAACAAGTTTGCTATTCAGGTGACATCTACTTCAGCACTTGCCAAAACAAGGCACACCGTTACTAAGTTTATTGAAAAAGGCTTGTACGAAAAGTACGATCATCTAGTAATTCTAAACATCACAGCGAAGACCGCACACACTGCCGAAACTGTTGGCGACAGCACTTACAGCCTGAACACCAAAGATGATATATGGGACATAGGCGACTTGGCTGTGATGATCAATGACTTAGAGCTGTCGAAAATTAAGGAGATCAGTAACTTTCTGAATAAGCAGCTTTACGTGAAGCCCATTGAAAGCCTTCCGCGTAATGTAGAAACCATTTTACGGCTAATTGAACTAATCAGTGACGAAGAACACCCCGCCGCTGGTGAAGGGTTTCTTGATGAGCCATTTCCAGAAGAAAAAATTAATAAACGTTTTGCAGATCATTCAGATTTCCTTAAACAGGAATTTCTAACACTTTATCAGGATTACGGTGCTGTTCTTGATTCGGTAGAACAAGAATCAGATATTGGTCAGGTTAAAATTCGTCGTGTTTCGCAACATTTACGAGTTTACAGTGATAAGGTCTTAACTGAATGTGGTGGTGACTCGAAAAATGCACTTGAAAAGCTAATTGACAACTTCATTGGAATGTTGGCTGAAAACGGTTTTGAAGCTGATACTGGTGCTGCACAGTTCTATATCGTTAAGCATCTAATTAGGTGCAACGTATTCCCAAACAAGGAAGTAGAAAATGGCTAACTTGTTCACAAAAGATGAAGACTTAATGAAGTCAGCACCATTTATTGGGTCAGAAATATTAAAGCAGATACAGAGTAGTGATGATGGTCGAATTAGCATTTTCGATCTGGCAAAGAATTTAAGAAAGACCAATAAAATTACGGCACGAAGCATCTACTATGGAATGCTTTTCTTGTATTGTTTAGACATAGTTGAATTCGACGAACCATATTTGATTAAAAATGTTAAAAATTAAAAAACTTTACAGCGAACCTGAAATTTTTGAGCCCATTATTTTTGAAGATGGGTTCAACCTTATATTAGGTGAAACCACTGAAGGGAATGTTAAAACTAACGGTGTGGGAAAATCCATGGCTGTCGAGTTCATCAACTACGCCTTGTTGAAACGTCACCACGATAGCCGAGTATCACTAATACCTGAAGAAAATTTATCACGTGATACAGTCGTATGTTTAGACTTTGAATTAAATGGTCACGCCATCACTTCTAGGCGAGTTATAAATGATCAAGAGTGTCCGACTCTAATCATAGACGGCGAAAGAAAATCTTACTCGAGGCTTTCTGATGCTAACGATCACCTAAGCACCTTGTTATTTGCAGGCGTAGCCTATGAAAATCCACCTTCCTTTAGAATGATGATGGGTCCATTGATGCGTGATGAAGGTTCTGAATTTAAGTCCATTATTAGCTGTTTCGACACAAACAAAAGAATACCGCCTGATTACACTCCTCATCTTTTTTTGCTGCACGTTGATCCAAATCCATACAGCGAAGCCAAACGGCTATATTCTGAAATGGAAAACGTTTCAAAAGCTAGAAAAAAGATGGAAGAAAACATAACTACGCTTACAAGCAAAAACATATCAGAATCCAAGGCAGACTTAAACGAATTAGAAAATCAAGTGCGTAGAATTCAGGGTGACATTGATAGGCTTGAGAACATTGAAGGCTTTGATGTCGTAAAAGATGAAATCATTGGTATTGAAAATCAGCTTGATCAAGAACGCTCAAGGCAAGGTGTTTTGAAATCAGAGCTATCAAAAATAAAGCTTTTTCGCGGGGATAACTATATTGACGGCCAGGAAGTTGCAGACCTTTATAATCAGTTCAAAGAAGGATTGGGCGACTTAATTAAGCGTGAATTGGATGAGGTCACTGCTTTCAAACAAAAGATTGACAACTTTCAGCGAAGCATAATGGATGATAGAAAATCTTCGATTGAACAAGAAATAAAGGCATTTGAAGACAGTATATCTTCACTCAACAAGCTGTACAGAGAAAAAATATCATTACTTGACCAAGAAGGTCTGCTTGTCAGTTTAAAGCAAACAATCGCAATACACGAAAAAAAGATTGCGGAGTTTTCCGCCTTATCCTCATTTATCCAAAAACACGCTGATTATGACAGCGAATATAAAGCAAAAAAACGTGATCGAGAAAGTGAAGTTTATCTTTTAGAAAGCTATGTGAATAACTCACAAGAAGTAATTGATTCTTTTGAAAGAACAATTCTTGATATGCACGATTATGTTTTTGGAAACAGAAGAAGCTCATTTGGAATTGAAGTTTCAAAACGAAAGGAAGTTTTGAAATTTGAACTTCGCACTGACTCAGATGGAAGTCACAGTATCAACAGAGAAAAAGTATTTCTATATGACTTTGCTTTGCTGATAAACCCAGAAACATCGAAGCATCACCCCGGCTTCTTAGTGCATGACAATATTTTTGATGTTGACCAAGATACTTTAATTCAAAGTATTAATTACATTGGCGAAAATATTGATTTGCTCAGTGGCAGGCAATATATACTTACTATTAATAGCGATAAATTTAGTGGTTCAGATTTAGAATTACTAAACATAAACCTTAATGAATACTCCCGAGCGGCATTTACAAAAGAGAATAGATTTTTGAAGATGCAATACCAAGAATTGGCTCCCTAGCCGCCATGGGAAAGCTCATAACAAAGCGCTGCTGCGGGACAAATTTTTGCGCTACGCCCCCCAATTTTCCGCAGAGCAAGACGCTATGAATACCAAAAATTAGATGTTGAGCATTATAATGACTGAAAAACTAAGCCCCTCTGCTTTAAACGCATTAAAAATCGCGTTTACCTATATGCCAAAAGCCATTGAAGTCACTAAATATGAGTATAGTGATGGCTTCCAAAAGGTATTAGATCATGTTGAAACAGTGAGAGAAATTTTACTGATTAATGATGTAGACCCTGATGAGGTTTATGGCGAAATAAACCCTGAGAATACGCCTAACTCTACTTACTATTAACCCGGCGATCAAAAGTATCTGATATAATGCGCGAATGGACGAAAAAATTGATGCAAGAAAATTATCCTTAGAAGTTCTTGAAGAAAAACGTCGACAGGCGCATCGACTTCGGAAACGCGGAATGACGAGAGCCGAGATTGGCGAAATAGTGGGCATTCACGCGGATACGATTGGTCGTTGGTTAAAGCGCGACAAGAATCAACTAGGATACGATAAGCCGGGGCGAAAAGCCGGTAGTGGGCGGCGGTTAACGGCTGAACAGGAACAGCATATTGAATCGGTGCTGATCGACAAAACGCCGGATCAATTAAAAATGCCCTATGCGTTGTGGACGCGGGAATCGGTTCGCGAACTGATCCTTAATTGCTATGGGCTGGCGCTACCCGTACGCACCGTTGGCGATTACCTAAAGCGCTGGGGCATGACACCGCAGAAGCCACAAAAGCGTGCGTATGAACAACGCGCGCCGGAAGTGAAAGCATGGCTAGAGGAAGAATATCCGGCGATAAAAGTGCAAGCGAAGCAGCAAAATGCCGAGATTTACTGGGGCGATGAGACTGGTCTGCGTAACGACTGCCAGCATGAGCGGGGCTATGCGCCCAAAGGAAAGACCCCAGTGATTCGTCTAAATGCCAAGCGTGAATCGTGCAACATGATTTCAGCAGTGACCAATCAGGGCAAAGTAAGATACCAGATATTTGAAGGCAACATGAATGCGGATAGACTGATTGATTTCATGATGCGATTGCTCAAAGATGCGAAGCGCAAAGTGTTTTTGATTCTGGATAATCTGCGGGTGCATCATGCCAAGCCGGTAAAAGAATGGTTAGAGGCGCACAAAAAAATGATTCAGGTATTTTATCTGCCAGCTTATTCGCCAGAACTAAATCCTGACGAGTATTTGAATTGTGACCTCAAGGGTGGTGTGCATAGTGGGCAGCCCGCACGCAATAAAGAGCAACTCAAACAGAAGGTATCGAAGCACATGCGTATGCTGCAACGGAAGCCACATCGTGTCCGCAAATATTTTAAGCACGAGAAAATTCGTTATGCCGCATAACAGATACCAAAATCCGCCGGGTTAATAACTCGCGAGTAGCTGTTTTTTCATTAAGCAATTGAGCGAAACAATGAACGATTCAATTATTCTGCATCACTATGAGAACTCGCCTTACGCGGAAAAAATTCGGCTGATGTTCGGTTTTACTAATACGCGCTGGCATTCCCTGCTGTCACCGGTTTATCCGCCCCGGCCGAATGTCGATCCTTTAACGGGTGGCTACCGCCGAATTCCGGTAGCCCAGATTGGCGCCGACATTTTCTGTGACACCGCACTGATTGCTCAGGAAGTGGCGACTGTAACGGGCTGCGCAGCGCTTGATCCCGCAACAGTCGAAGGCGATGCCTTGGCCTTGATGAAACAGGCGGAAGAGAAGGCTTTTTTTGCGGCGGTCGCTGCGGTGCCGCAGCTGCGCCTGCTGGGCACTATGCTCAGAAGCTTCGGCCCCATCGGCACCTACCGTTTTGCCAAGGACCGGTCTAGCTTGTTACGCGGTGGCACAAGCCGGCCGCCAGCGGCGGCCAAGGCGGCGGGTGTTCTGCAGTCTTTTCTCGATGCCTTGGAGGCTAGGCTAGCGGAATATCCCTGGGTCGGCGGTGATGCGCCATCGGTCGCCGATTTTGCATGCTTTCACCCGCTTTGGCTTCATGTGAGTTGTAATCGCAAGCCCTTGGCAGCGGGTGCAAACGTTCTGCGCTGGTATAAGGCGATCGAAGAGTTTGGGCACGGCCAACGCAAGGAGATAACACAGGCGGAGGCCTTTGAGGCGGCGAGATCAGCGGAACCTCGGGCACTGCCGACCAGTACTGAGCATGGTTCGCTGCAAATTGGCCAAGTGGTTCAGGTTGCGCCACTGGACTACGGCGTGGTGCCCGTCAGCGGAACGCTAGCGGCGGTAACTGAGAATCGAATTATTGTCGCTCGGGAGAGTAAGCAATTTGGAACACTGCATGTTCACTTTCCCCGCGCCGGTTATTCCCTCGCGGCGGGATGATTAACAGCGGCTCATAACAAGCAATGAATACATGGCTAAAAGTAAACTTAGGTGATGCCATGCTCGCAACGGGCATGCTCGCTGATCTTGAGTCTCGTCTTGCCCGGGTTTATGAGGAAGAAGGTAGGCCGTCCACTATGTTGGCGGTTTATCGTCATGAATCGAGTGAATTGCATTGTAGTGTGATGGTGTATTTAACCGCCGATTTTCAGCGTGCAAGTTTGCTAGAAAACGCAATTCATTGTGCAATGCCCGCTATGTCTGATTCTGGATTTTTGGCGGGTAATAAAGCGAGTATGAAGCAATAGGACCACAGTGTGGTTTTGTGAGTGTTCGTCATCAAAGGCTTTCGTCATCTAAGATCTAAGACTCGTCATAGTTTAATTTTTTAGACATGCCGCCAATCCCGGCGTTCAGGGTGTTTGTTGGGTCTAAGGTTTTATAGTTATTCGCCAATGCAGGCTTGGCGTGATAGTGATGCCCAACATTGTGCTCGGCGGGGTATTCGGCCCCGCGTTTCTCCAGCAGCGCTAGCAAGGCTTCTTTTACAGCTTGTACGTCTTCACCTTTGCGCACCAAATAGTCTTGATGAAAGACGTGGCATAGAAAGTGGCCGTAATAAAATTTATTCAGCAGCTTGCGGTTAAGCTCGTCGGGTAGGGTTTCGAACCAGTCTGTGTCGTTGCGCTTTAAGGCAATATCTAGGGCGACGATGGGTTCTACGCGGTTATGGTGTATGGCGGCATATTGCACAGCAGCCCCTGCGGCGGCAAAGCGCAATAAGTAAGCCGATTTTGCCTCGGCCTCACTGCAAAGAAAATAATCCACATCGTGTTGTTGTTTCATATTTTCTAATAATAATTCTGTCTCTGCTTTTTCGGCATCTTTTACGCTAAGAATTAATTGATGTTCGTACCTATTATTCCACTGGTGCAATACTTTAGGTGTTTGGCTCGGGAATAGCTTGGCCAGCCGGTAAACCATTTTGTCGATAAAACCCGGGCTTAAAAAAGGTATGCTTCTGCAAACGGAATCTAGCTGGCGCTTAATATTTAAGAATTTAGGCAGCCAGTTTGTGCCTAGGTATTTAATTAATAGCACAGTGTCTCGGCCGTAGTCATCGGCGAGGGTAAAGATATCTCGGTGCAAGTACTCCGCATAAATCGGTAGGCTGGCGGTTTTTTCAAGCAAGTCTTTTCGTAGGAGCTGCAGGGCTTGGGTGGAGTTGCTGCCTAAATAAAAGGTGTGTTCTTTTTCATTTTTTACAAAGGTATCTACCCGCACCGCGAAAACAGCCAGCTTGCCAGCGCAGCCACTGGCTTTGTGTAAGCGTCTGGGGTCGGCATTAAACCGCGCGGGGGTGTCGCGTGTTGTCTCACGCACCCAATTCGCATAATCACGGTCAGAGGCCAGCTTATTGGTGGTTTTGATATCCTCTAATGAATAATTTTTGTTCTGTAAGTTTGTCAGGATTTCTTCGGGTGTATTGCCCAGTTCAATATCGAGTTCATTAATTAAGCTGAGGGTGCCATCGTCGTTGACCTGCGCATAGAGCGCGAGCTCGGTGTAAGCGGGGCCGCGTTCGACCAGTGCGCCGCCAGAGTTATTGCAAATGCCGCCAACGATTGACGCGCCAATACACGAGGAGCCAATTACGGAATGGGGTACGCGACCATAGGGTGCTAGGGTCTTTTCTAATGAAAATAAACTGGCGCCAGGAAAGGCCAGAATCTGCTGCTGTTGATCTAAAACATGTATGTCATTAATGCGCGAGGTGTTGATGATTACCGTGTCGCGGTCGCAACCTTGGCTTGGCGTTGAGCCGCCGGTTAAGCCGGTATTGGCGGCTTGCATGATAACAATGACATTGGCTTTTACGCAGGCGTCGAGTATCTGCCATTGCTGCCACAGCGTCGCCGGTTTGACAACGGCAAGGGCGGGGCCTTGCCCCTCACGAAAGCCAGTGCGAAAAGGGGCGGTGGCACGTTCGCTGGTCAGTACATGGCGTGAGCCAACAATTTTTTTAAAGCACGTAATGAGCGGCGAACGTGACATTATTTATCAAACCTAATTTTGACTAATTAATGGAAGGCTTATAATTAGGTGAACTGAACAGCGCTTTACGCTGACGGCTGCGCAATTGCTCTTGCTCTAATATATTTTGCGCATTCACCTCGCCGAGGGGCAGCTCGTCTTCTCTGGTGAGCTTGCCATCGGCGATCAGTGATAAGTAGCGCGAACAGCACACTCGTAAAAACGAGGTGAAGTTACTAATATCGTGATCAGCATCGAGGGACTCTAGGTAGAGCTTGGTGATCATTTGGTTAACCGTCATTTGGTCGCGAAATGATATTTCTTCTAGGGTGTCCCAAAAGAACTCTTCTAAGCGAATAGAGGTAACCACACCATCAATACGCAGCGACTTGGTGCGATAGCTCCATAGTTTGCTATCGGCATTGATAAATAGCTGACACATAAATAGGCCCTCGATGCTAATTAAGTTTTATAACAATGCCACAAATTGTTTCAACATGGCAGGATGCGCAGGCCAAGCTGGCGCAGTGACTAGGTTGCCGTCGGTGATGGCGCCATCCATGGGTAGTTCCACCCACAGCGCACCCGCCATGAGCATTTCGGGTTGGCAGGCTGGGTAGGCTGATATTTTTTTACCTTCAATTACACCTGCGGCGCTGAGTAACTGTGGGCCATGGCAAACAGAGGCAATCGGCTTATTGTTTGCAGCAAAGTGACGAATGATCTCAATCACTTTTGCATTTAGGCGCAAGTATTCTGGCGCGCGGCCACCAGGCAGATACAAGCCCTGGTAATCTTCGGGGTTGATGTCGTCAAAAGACGCGTTAAGCACAAAGTTATGGCCGCGTTTTTCGGTATAGGTTTGATCGCCTTCAAAGTCATGAATAGACGTTGCAATACTGTCGCCCACTTTTTTATCAGGGCAAACCGCATCCACTTCGTGGCCCATGGCTATTAGCGCCTGAAAGGGAACCATGTTCTCGTAGTCTTCAACAAAATCACCGGTAATGATTAAAACTTTAGCCATGTGTAAACCCTCTTAGTGTTGGAATTAGCCTCATTGCTGAATGAGGCTGGCTCAATCAGTAAAGCATTTTGAAAATTCATTGGATCACAGCGGCCAATTGCGGGGGTAATAAGGAAATACTACATGAGGGAATTGTTTGATATTGGGATGGGGGTGAAGCGTATTTTTGGCTGGGGAATCTCGCGCCCGCTAATAAAGCCGTGGGGCCTTATTAGCGGGCGCTTGGCAGGGCTAGAATTTAACTTGCACTTCCATGCCGTAGGTTCGCGGTTGGCCTGCGAGGTACTGGTCGAAACCAAAGCCCGCTTGCAGGTTTATTGCGTAGCTGTCGTACTCTTCTTCTAGCAGGTTTTTACCCCACACCGACACGCTGTAGCTGCCATCGTTGGCATACCAGCTCAGGCGGCCGTTATACAGCCAGTAGGCGTCTTGGCGAATATTGTCGTAGCCGTACTGATCGTTATAGGCGCTATACCATTGATCGTCTTGAAAATTGGCATTGCCATTCACGCTTAAATAGCCGTATTCCGTAATCAGCAAGTCGTAATCAATGGAAACGCTGAAGTTAAGTTTTGGCGCCGAGATTAATTCATTGCCAGACAGATCCACCCGGTCTTCTTGGTCGGCAATGGTTTCGGTATTGGCGAGGGTAAGCTCGGTGTACTCGGTGTCGAGCAAACCAATGGCCGATTGCACGGTGAGGCGTTCAGTAATGCGCGCCCACAATTCCGCCTCTAGCCCCATAATCTGCGAGCCACCGGCGTTTTCCAAAAAGTTGGAAATACCCACCACGTTAATGAACTGCTGATTGGTGTAGTCGTACAAGAAGGCGGCCGCGTTCAAGCGCATACTGCCTTCGGCCATATCGGCTTTAAAGCCGACTTCATATGCGTCGATATATTCTGGCGAGGCGTAGGCGGTTTCTAATGGTCGCGGTTGGTAGTAAACGCCGCCATTGTAACTGCCGGCGCGATAACCGCGACTGGCGCTACCGTAAACCATGAAGTCGTCGTTGAAGCGGTAATCTAAACCAATTTTGCCGGTAAACTCTTTTTCTGGGGCGTTCAATTCTGGGGCAGAATCGAGGGTGTAAGCGCCGTGGGTGTAGCCGGTGTTTTGATAGGTGGCTAAATCACCGGGGTTGGCCAGCAGGTTTTGAATATCAGATACCGTGATGGGCAGGGTGATCCACGCGTTGTCGACGCCGGTGGTATTGCCAGGAGTGTAGCTGCCGCGGGGGGTGCCATCATTGGCCAGTCGAGAAATATTCAAATAGCTCAATTTACTTTCGTCGCGGGTGTAGCGCAGGCCAATGTCCATGCCGAAATTGGCGCTAAAATCAAAGCGCATTTGGGTGTACGCGGCCGCGCTGGTTTTTTCGGTGGCAAGGCGTTGATCGATCATGCCAAAGTCGATTAAGTAAGGAAAAATCGGAATGGTGTCGGGCTTGGCGTAGCCAACGCGCAAATCGGGCGCTTGGTCAAAAATATCGTAAATATTCTGCATGTATAAATCTTCACTGCCGTAATACACGCCAGCAATGATGTTGAACATACCGTCGAAGTTTGAGGTGAAGCGCAGGTCTTGGCTAAAGCTTAAGGAGTCGGATGACCACTTTATTTCTAGCAAGCCGTTGGGGCTGCCGTCGGTGTCAGCCATTTGATAGTAGTCGGCGTCGAGATAGGAGCTGACCGAGGTAATGGTATAGCTGTCGTTACTGTAATTCATGGTCAGCACGGCGAGGTCGCTCGTGGTGACGAGTGCGCCTATCGCGTTAGATTCCGTCTCGTGAAAATCCAGATTGCGACTGCCACGGGAGTAGCCGATATAGTCGATAAAACCATTCGAGTCGCCCTCCAAACCGCTGCCGCGTAAATCAGTGCGGGCTTCATTGCGGGGTGGGGTGCTCAGTGCGTCGTTCTTAGATTGAGTAATTTTTAGTACGGCGTCGATTTTATCGCTAATAAGCCAATTTATTCCTAGCCGCAGGCCTTTAAAGTCGGTTTGCGCGGCATTGGTGTCTTGGCCGACAACGTTCACATAGCCGTCGTCGCGCTTCATGCTACCGGCGATACGCGCCGCCAGTACATCGGGAATCAGCTCGCGCTCGGTGCCGCCCTCGATAGACGTGGCGCCGTAGCTGCCCGCGCCCGCTTTAATGAAGCTATTGGCTTCGCCGCCAAAATCGGGGGTGCGGGTAATAATATTAATGGCGCCACCCGTGGTGTTTTTACCGTAGAGGGTGCCCTGGGGGCCGCGCAAAACCTCGAGCCGCTCAATATCGAAGAAGCTGGCGCCGTGGCTGTAAACCGGCGCCAAATAGGCTTCGTCTACGTAAACGCCTATGGGGCTGGCTTGGTTGGAGCTGTAGTCCGACATGCTGACGCCGCGAATCGAAAATATCGGCTGCACATCGCCATAGGGGCCGCTGACCTGCATATTGGGAACCTGCGCAGACACGTCGTTGGCATTTTCAAAACCGAGTTTGTCGAGCATGTCGGCAGTCACACCGGTGACCGCAATGGGAATGTCTTGGGCGCTTTCACTGCGTTTTTGGGCCGTGACCAATACCTCTTCGAGCGCCGGTGCGGCGACGGTTTGGCTGGCGGCGAGCAGGGCAATACTGCTAATTCCGGTGCTGATCAAGAGTCGGGTATAGAAAGGACGGGCGGGATTGGATCGGACCACAGATTTCTCCTCGGAATAACGATGTACATTGCGCAAGTACAAAACAATGGTTTAGAACGGCGCGGTACAAGGAATTTTATTTATTATTTATTTAACTTACGGCGCAAGCCTTAGCGCGCCGCTTTTTTGTATGCGAAGCACAGTCTAATTGATAAGCTATGTTGAATTTCGGACATTATTAGCGCCTTGCGGACATTGTCACGGTTTGGCATTGGCCCTGTCTGTGTTAATTCCCTTATCAGCAGATCCTACGCCAATTTAGGGTGTATGGATCCTCTGGATGAGCATCACTATGAAAAGTTGGGATTTTTGTCGGAGTATCACCAGTGTTCAAATTCTGGTGTCGCTGGGCCTAGAACACGGCGCGGCGCTAGATCGACTATTGCTAAATACCGCGCTGGATCAGGCGAGTTTAGATAACCCCGAGACGGTGGTAGAGGCCAGTGCCGAAATGGCGGTGGTGCGCAATTTACTCCGCGAGCTGCCCCATGTGGCTAACTTGGGGCTTCTGGCGGGGGAGCGCTACCATCTCTCTGCCTATGGTATTTGGGGTTTTGCGCTGGCGAGCAGCCCCACGGCGCGTAAAGCTGTGGAATTATCGCAAACCTACCAAGAGCTGACCTTTGTGTTCTCGGGCTTTACGGTAGAAGAGCACGATGACTATGCGATTCTAGTGTTTGATAACACGGATGTTCCCGATGATGTGCGACTGTTCTCTATTGAACGCGAAATTCACGCCGCCATGATTATTATCCGCGAAATGATCGGCAATAATATGGGCGAGGAGTGGGTGCGGTTCCAGCACCCGCGCCCAGAGAATGCCGAGCTGTATGAACAGTGTTTTCGAGGCCGAGTAGATTTTGCTGCCGAGCGCAATGAACTGCTATTTCCGCGCAGTGCATTAGATAAACCCCGCGCGGTGGGCAATCTCGCCACCGCGAGCTTGTTAGACAAACAGTGCTCAGAGCTGATCGCCAAGCGCAGCGCGCGGCGCGGCTTGTCGGGCAAGGTGCGAGATATTCTGCTGTGTCAGCGGCCTATGTCGATGGACATGGAGTTAGTGGCCGACGCCTTGTGCATGACCTCGCGTACCATGCGCCGTAAATTGGCCGCCGAAAACACCTCATTCCGCCAGTTAGTCGATGAAATTCGCCTGAGTCTTGCAGAAGAAATGCTGACCGGCACCCGACTCAGTGTTGAACAAATTGCCGAGCGCTTAAATTACGCCGACGCCTCGAGTTTCTCCCAGGCTTTTAAGCGCATGAGTGGCCTAACACCGGGTATGTTGCGCAAGCAAGATTCGCGAGTGGCATGAAGCTTTCCCTACTTTGCCTCAGCGTCGCTAGCAGTTGGAATCGCGTCTTTCGCAGGAATAAAACTCATCGCTCTTTCGGTTAAGGCGGTAATCGTCAGGCTTGGGTTTACTCCAAGATTAGCCCCTAACATTGACCCGTCACAGACGTAGGCATTGTCATAGCCAAACAAACGGTTTTGGCTGTCGATCACGCCGGTCTGCGCAGAACTGCCCATGCCGCAACCGCCCATGCAATGCGCGGTGGTGGGAATATTAAAAAACAATTCAGACACCATGCTCGCTCCGATACCATCGAGCTGCTTGGCGCTGTCGGCAACAAATTTATTGGCGGCGGGAATAAACGAGGGAATGGGCTGA
This sequence comes from Zhongshania aliphaticivorans, assembly GCF_001586255.1. Classification (NCBI taxonomy): domain Bacteria; kingdom Pseudomonadati; phylum Pseudomonadota; class Gammaproteobacteria; order Cellvibrionales; family Spongiibacteraceae; genus Zhongshania; species Zhongshania aliphaticivorans. The sequence continues at coordinate 4,116,233 of NZ_CP014544.1, read as the reverse complement.
CCCTCGGTTTGTAACACCTTCGTAAACGGCCAATACCACGGCCGCCGGTAGCGCATATTCAAATGGCCGTCGATGGTCTGCATGCACAAAAAGATTATGGTTTGCTTGGCAAAGCCAAAGGGGTTGCAGCCGCGCAGGGTTTTTATCGGATGGCGCAGCAATGAAGCAAGTAGGGTGAAAAACCACAAAAAAGTCCGGCCTATACCCGGCGTGCCGCCGGTCAGCGGGGTAAACAATAAGCTGAGCAAATCGTGACCTTTGCCGTAGCGAGTGGCTTCTATATGGGTGTATTCATCGAGATAAAACCCAGAGCCGATGGCCACGCCTTTCGACATGTCTTCGCCGCCGGGAAAGCGCAGCGCCAGTAAGGATTCAGCGTTGGTGCGCACCCGATTGCCCAGTTCATCGGAGATCTTCGGCATGGCGCCAGATTGTTTGAGTTTAAATAAGAGTTCTTGAGTGCCTAGCGAGCTTGCCGCGAAAATAATTTTTTTGGCGGTGAAGCGCTTCCGATTTTTAGAAAATAAGGCGGTACCGTGCTGAGTGAAAACCTCATAGCCGTCTTTGCCATCGCTATTGTTTAAAGGCCGTACATCGCTTACGCGAGTTTCTTCATGAACTTTGGCGCCTTTGGCTTCGGCAAGGTAAAGATAATTTTTATCCAGGGAGTTTTTAGCATTGTGCACGCAGCCCGTCATGCAGCTGCCACAGCCAATGCAGCTGTGGCGCTCTGGACCTTCGCCGTTAAAGTAGGGGTCGGGGTAGCGTTTGCCGCCGCTGGTATCGTCGGCATCGCCAAAGAATACGCCAACATCGGTGGTGTAAAACGTATCGCCACGGCCCTGATGTTCGGCCATTTTTTTAAGCGCGTGATCGGCCGCCGCGAGGCGTTTATTTTTGTTTACGCCAAGCATTTTTTTCGCGGTGGCGTAGTGCGCGGGCATCACCGCCTGCCAGTCGTCTAGGCCGCGCCAGCTGCCGTCGGTCCACACTGATTCTGGTGGCACGAGCAGGGTGTTGGCATAGGTTACCGAGCCACCGCCCACGGCATTGCCGTGCAAGACCATAACATGGCGGAAAAAGCGTAGGCTAAAAAAGCCTTTTAAGCCCAGCATTGGTCGCCACAGAAAATTCCATATCTTCCAATTGGTCGACGGCATATTTTCTGGGCGCCAGCGTCGGCCCATTTCCATTACCCCAACGCGATAGCCTTTTTCCGTTAAGCGCAGGGCAGAGACGCTGCCACCAAATCCCGAGCCGATAATAATCACATCGTAATCGTAGTGCTGACTCATGGTGTGACCTCTGTGCTTGGCGTAGCGAAAACATAATCTGACTGCTTAAAGTCGCGATTGCGGCGTCTGAAACTAAAGGTAAATCCTGGCCAAAGCTGGGTGATTTTACCTGAGCGGTGCTTATACCAGCTGTCGCAACCGTTGGCCCACACTGAACCGCCAAGCCGGGTTTGTAGTTCGCGATTATAGGTATCTTGAACTTCTTCGCGCACTTCCACGGTAGTTGATGATAGCTCGTTTGCGGCCTCAAGTACCCGGCTGATGGCCGCGATCTGGGTTTCGATCATGTATACCATAGAGCTGTGCCCTAAGGTGACATTGGGGCCAACAATAAAGAAGAAATTCGGAAAGCCGTGCACACTTGAGCCCAAATAAGCCTCTTCGCCATCGGCCCACACATCGGCTAATACGCGCCCGTCTCGGCCATGGATCATGGTGGCAATGGGATTCTCGGTGGCGTAAAAACCGGTGCCAAAAATAATGCAATCGACCTCGCGCTCACTACCATCTTTACTAATAATACTAGTACTCGTAATTTCTTGAATGCCGCTGGTTTCCACTTCAACATTGGGCTTTTGTAGCGCGGGATACCAATCATTTGAAATCAAGATTCGCTTGCAGCCGATCGGAAATGTCGGTGTCAGCTTGTTGCGTAAATCTGGGTCGGCAACTTGGCGGCGAATATTCCACGTGGCGGTGATGCGGAATAGTTTCATTAGCGCGGGGTGCAAAACCATGCCGAGCACCCGCATTTCGTTCTGGCAATAAATTTTGGCGCGCAGCAATTTACGGGTGATCGGCAGGCGCTTGAAAAGCCATTTCTCAAAGCGGTGGTAGGCGCGATCATGGCGCGGAAGAATCCAGTTTGGGGTGCGCTGGAAAACCGAAAGTTTTGCGGGTTTATCGGCTATTTGCGGCACAAATTGAATGGCAGAGGCGCCCGTGCCTATAACGGCGACCCGTTTACCTTCGAGGGAATAATTGTGATCCCAAGTGGCGGAATGAAAATGATGACCGCCAAAGTTTTCTACGCCAGGAATATCTGGCAACTTGGGCTCCGCTAAACCGCCATTGCCGCAAACCACAAATCGGGCACGAAAATCGCCGCCGCTGGTTTTGACCAACCAGTGGCCACTGTCTTGCTGATAATGCGCCGCCGTGAGGGTATGAGAAAAGCGGATGTGGGGTCGCAGGTCCCACTTGTCGGTCACGTTCTGTAAATAAGCTTCTAACTCCGGCTGTGTTGGGTAAACCCGCGACCACTCCGTGTTTGGTTCAAAGGAGAAGGAGTAAAGATGCGAGGGCACGTCGCAGGCGGCGCCGGGATAGCGGTTGTCCCGCCACGTGCCGCCAACATCGCTGGCGCGCTCAATAATAATAAAATCATCAATGCCCATTTCTTTTAAACGAATAGCCATGCCCAGACCGGCAAAACCAGTGCCGACAATCACAAGATGAGTGTCAGTAACGTTGTTGGCATTATGTTGTGGTCGTTGGCTCATATCGGCGGCCTGTTATTGTTTTGGTAAAGGGTGAATTTGCAGCCTCTATCCTAAAGCTGAGTAGGAAAACCGCCATGCGCCTAACGGACATAACTGTAGAATTTCGGACATAGTGGGTTGCGTCATCTATGCTGTGGCGATGACCTAGTTCAGTGGTATATGGATGCCGGATCAAGTCCAGCATGACGGGGTGCGGGGTCATACCGGACTTCGTGCTGGTAGCCACTACCTCACTCGTCATACCGGCCCCCGAGCCGGTATCCATAGCTGTCGCAGTGACGTGGCTCAGTGGTCTATGGATGCCGGATCAAGTCCGGCATGACGGAGTGTGGGGTCGTACCAGCCTCCGAGCCGGTATCCATGGTTGTGGTCGTGACGTGGTTCAGTGGTATGTGGATGCCGGATCAAGTCCGGCATGACGGGGTGTGGGGTCATACCAGCCTCCGAGCCGGTATCCATGGTTGTGGCCGTGACGTGGTTCAGTGGTTTATGGATGCCGGATCAAGTCCGGCATGACGAGGTGTGGGGTCATACCGGCCTCCGAGCCGGTATCCATGGTTGTGGCAGTGACGTAGTTCCGTGGTATATGGATGCCGGATCAAGTCCGGCATGACGGGGTGTGATGTCATACCAGCCTCCGAGCCGGTATCCATGGTGGTGGCAGTGGCGTAGTTCAGTGGCCTATGGATGCCGGATCTGTCCGGCATGACATGGTGTGGGCTTATCTGTCACTCGCGTGTTTAAGCGTTTACCGTCTCCCGTCCAGCATCTCCCGGCTTACTTAAGCTGCTTAATGAAGGCATCCGATTCCCGAATGGCTTTTTCCATCGCGCCAATCAACTGCTGAACATCGCGGTCGATTCCCGCCAGTTCACCTTTAAGTGCGCCAATCGCCGAGGCGTTTAAATTGTGTTTGAGGTACAGCACATTATCGCGCAGGGCATTGAGTACAGGGTCTATGCTCTTTTCGGCGCGGCGCATGGATTTAATTAGCGCGGTGTATTGGCGCTTGGTGGCTTGCAGTTTATTGGCGCTGTCGCTGCGGAGGCGGGCGTTTGTGTAAAGTTTGAGCTCATCTTGCCATTCATCGAATAGGGCCTCGGCAACGGACTCTACCTTGTTAATTCGATCCGTCACTTCTTTGCCGGCGGCCTCGCTATCTTCAAACTCGTTGTTCAGACGGTTGTAGTGGGTTTCTAAATTGCCACCGTCAAAACTCACTACCGACCTAAATTCCGTTAGTGCATCTTTGAATTGGTCTTGGGCTTCTTCTTGGGCCTCTTTGGCTTCGCCAACGCGATCAACCAAAATATCGCGTTTGTGAACGCCCACTTTCTCCATGGCATTGTAATAAGTAGATTCACAGCCGCTGATTGAGATCATGGCAGTGGTCATGAGTAGCAGAATTAAAAAGCGCATGGTGTGTCCTAAAGCATTATTGGTATAGGGCTTAATGGTAGCCTGCATGCTTAGGTGCGGCAAATTCAGGCAGCGATAATTTTCATGGTGGCGATGATCCCGCCGCGGCACTGATTTTTTCGTCATCGAGGAATCCCAAACGTCGTGCGCGCTTGGCCCATAGTTCCCGGGCTAAGGTTTGCATATTTTCGTTGGTATCGGTCTCATCGACAATTTGCATACCCAGCATGGTTTCAATTAAATCCTCTACGGTCACTAGGCCCATTACGCTGCCGTATTCGTTGACTACTAGCGCCATTTGCGCGCGCATTTCGATCATATTTTGTAGCAGCTCCGAGGTGGGCAAGGAGTCGGGTACTACAAATAACTCGCGCTTTAAGGTACTTAACAGCGCGTCTGGCTCGCGGCTGAGAGCGAGCATTAGTTCATCTTTACGGATATAGCCAGTGATGTTGTCAGCGTCGCCGGCATAGATCGGGATTCGGGAAAACAATATGGCCTTATTATTCTCAACTACCGATTTCACGTTGGCGTCTTCCGCCAAACTAAAAATGACCAGTCGCGGGGTCATCACGTCTCGGGCCTGAAGCGAGCGAAAGCGAATTAAACTAGTGACTGCATCTGCTTCTTCTTGATCTAAAATGCCTTCGCTAACGGCGACCTCGGCGAGCGCAACGAACTCTTCACGGCTAATGGAATGGGCGCTATCACCATGGGATAACAATTTGGTGATTCCCTGTGCCATAAGCACCAAGGGGTACATAGACCACATCACACCGCGCAGAATAATCGCGCACAACGGCGCGAGTTTACGCCAATACAAGGCGCCTAATGTTTTAGGAATAATTTCAGAAACAATTAAAATAAGCAGGGTTAACACTGCAGAAATAACACCAAAATAAACCTCACCAAATAAGGCTGTTGCCTGGGCGCCAGCGCCAGCTGCGCCGACGGTATGGGCGATGGTGTTCAAACTCAGAATCGCGGCAAGGGGACGGTCGATATCGGTTTTGTATTCACGCCACAAAACCCCATTTTTATGTCCACGACGTTCTTCGGCGGCGATATACGAGGGGGTGACACTTAGTAATACCGCCTCTAATACCGAGCATAAAAAAGATACGCTCAAGGCAATACCAATATAAACCAGTAATAAAATCATGCTAATACCAGAGTGCTGAAAGAACTTGATTGCCGCATTGCTGGCGAGCAAAGTCAAGGCTTAGTGCTAGGGCCAACATTAAGCCTTACAGGTCTAGAGGAAGTCATTTGAGGCAGTGCTACTCATGGATTTAGTAACGCTATTTGAGCGTCTCAGGCGCGCGGTTTGCTCATAATAAAAAGCGCTATGCCACCCAGTACCGCAATTGAGGCCAAGCTAAAACGTAGCGTTATCGCCTCGCCCAAGAATAGCACCCCGCCCAGTGCGGCAAGTATTGGTACGCTTAGTTGAATTGTCGCGGCGCGACTGGCGGGCAGAGCGGGTAGTACCGCATACCATAAGGCGTAACCCAGCCCAGAGGCCAAGGCGCCAGATGCGGCGGCATAGGCTAAGCCAAGGTTAGTCACCGGCTGTGAATCACGCATAAGTAAAAAAAGAATGACGGCAAAGGGAGTAGCGCGCAAGAAATTACCGGCAGTCGCGACGCTTGGCTCACGAGCATTGCGTCCGAGCAGGGAATACACCCCCCAGCAAACCCCGGCGGTGATCATAATAAGCGCGCCGAGCACGGGTGGCGCTTCGACACCCGGCAGCATTAGCCAAATAAGCCCAGTGCTGGCGGCAATAGCGCCACTAATTTGCAGGTGACTAAGGCGTTCACCGCGCCACAAGCCATAGCCGATCATCGTTGTTTGCACCGCGCCAAACAATAACAGTGCACCGGTTCCTGCGCTTAAGCTCACATAGGCAAAAGAAAATGCCGCGGCATAGCCAAACAATGCAGCTGCCGCTAACCAACTGCCGCCAAGGGTGTAGCGGCGAAATTGGATGAGCAACAGCATGCTGAGTACCAGTGCACCTGAAACAATGCGCACTAAGGTAAAACTAGACGCGTCTATATGGCCTGCAGCCAATGCCTCGCGGCACAGCAGTGAATTAGCCGCAAACGCCAGCATGGTAATTAGAGTAAGGAACGCTAAACGCAGGCGCGACATTATTGTATTCCATTGCATGAGAGTAAACGGCGTCGTTCGCGCCAGACCAACAGTTTACTGAATTAGTCGCGGGAGATACTTAAACTTTTAGCTTAATTTGAGATGGGCACGCTGAACAGTTGCAAAATAAAGCGGCGTTATAGGTGGTGATTACGTAATACTGACGTGATTTGCGTTACAGTATTCACCCAGTGCTTAATCGCTTCTATGCCGACCGACGGCGCCAATCAATAATAATCTCAAGGACGTGCGTATGGACCGTTTAAAATCGCTATTTATTTCAGCGTGGATGAGCTTGCTCATGGTAGGCGCAGCGCGCAGTGCTTGGGCAATTTACCAAGACCCTAATACAGTAGCGTGGTATTGGGCTTTGCTATGCATGCTAACGCCCTTATCCTTTTTTGCATGGGTATTTATCGCTAATGTCGCTCGCACGCAAACCGCTAGCAAAGCGGTTTTAGGAGTGACCCTGCTTACTTTGCTCGGCGCGGTATTGTCGCCAGTGATTCTTGAGGCCCTTGCGTGGATACTCGGTGCTGGGGTGATCGGAACCGCTTTGTACGAGTGGTGGTACTCCAGCTTTGGCGGCAGGCACAGTGACATACTGAGTGTTGGCCAAACACTGCCAAACTTAGAATTTATTAATGACGCTGGCACGCAGCTTAAACCCCATGACTTGAATAAGCCCTTGCTCATGATTTTTTATCGCGGCAATTGGTGTCCGCTGTGTATGGCGCAAATAAAAGAAATTGCCGGGCAGTACCGCGCTCTGGCGGAAAAAGGCGTGGAGATTCTGCTCATTAGCCCTCAGTCTCAGGGCCATACCGCGGACCTAGCCCAGCGTTTTGACGCGCCAATGCGCTTTTTGGTAGATACCGATAACGCGATGGCGAAACGCCTTGGTATTGCCGCCCCCAATGGCTTACCCATGGGCATGGAGGTGCTGGGCTATGATAGTGACACCGTGATGCCCACCGTCATCATGACTGACGCCACGGGTAAAATTTTGTTTGCCGATCTTACCGATAATTATCGGCTAAGACCTGAGCCGGAAACATTTCTTAAGGTGTTCTCTCAGGCGGGAATCTGAGAATGCAGAATTACATGGCTAAAGACTATTCCAAAGAGGCGAGCCAAGATCGGCCCCCCAGTTTGCGTTGCTGACCAAGATTCCAATTTGCGCGCGCAATCAAATGTGGCGCTGGCGCCGCAGGGTTGTACTTGAGCGGGCTGGGCAAGCTGGAGGCTAGTAGTGCCGATTGCCAGTGGGTTAGCTGTGAAGCGTTAATGCCAAAGTGATGCCGACTGGCGGCGCCAATACCAAACACCCCGTCGCCCCATTCGGCGATATTTAAATAAATTTCTAAAATGCGTTGCTTGGGCCAGCATAATTCGACGAGTCCTGTGAACCAAACCTCCAAGCCTTTGCGCAGCCAGCTGCGACCCGTCCACAGGTACATATTGCGGGCGACCTGCTGGCTGATGGTACTGGCGCCGCGCAAACTGCCACGCCGCTCCCGCTCGGCAAAAGCCTTTTGAATCGCCTTTATATCAAAACCATAATGATTGGGAAAATTCTGGTCCTCAGACACAACAGCGGCTAGCGCGGCATGGCGGGGTATTTCATTCCAGCTGAGCCACCGCTTGTCGAGTTGGTAGTTGTTACCGCGCTGCTGCCAGCTGCGCTCCAGCATCACCATGCTGATTGGCGGGTCAATCCACCGAAAGGGTAATACTAAGGCAACACTGAACACCACCAATATCAGCAAGCTGCGCCAAAGCAGTCGCGCAAATCCGCTCTTTTTTGCCATTACTTATTCCATAAAGAATTCTGCTTGCCCCATTTATACAGTGAAAGATCGGGGATAATCTAGCGAATGCTCAGACGAATGTTTTGGGTATTGGTTTCACCGTCCGTTTCCTTTCAGTGTTAAGTGGGCTTTCGAACGTCAACTTGGCCATACCGATGCTTGAGGCAGCTGCCGCGAGCTGTCTCGTCATACCGGCCCTCGAGCCGGTATCCGCTGCGCCCCTCCCGTCATACCGGCCCCCGAGCCGGTATCCATGATGGTGGCAGTGGCATGGTTCAGTGGTATATGGATGCCGGATCAAGTCCGGCATGACAGAGTGTGGGGTCATACCGGCCCCCGAGCCGGTATCCATGGGTGTGGCAGTGGCGTGGTTCCGTGGTTTATGGATGCCGGATCAAGTCCGGCATGACGGGGTGTGAAGTCATACCGGCCTCCGAGCCGGTATCCATGGTTGTGGCAGTGGCGTGGTTACGTGGTCTATGGATGCCGGATCAAGTCCGGCATGACGTAGTGTGGGGTCATACCCGCCCCCGAGCCGGTATCCATGGTTGTGGCAGTGGTGTGGTTCAATGGCGAATGGCTGCGGTATTACGTCCGGCCGGGCAAGAAAACGTTATTCGCCCTTCACACAAACATACACGGAGTTTGTCGATTCGTTATTCTGAAACGGATTATAAAAGGAAACCACGTGGGAAGTGACGGTAGCAAATACTGTTTTCAATAAGGCCTCAAAGCTTTCTTCCGGGAGGTTTTGCGACCACATCGCAAATACGCCATTGGGCTTGAGTTGATTAGCCATGAGCGAGAGATTTTCGGTGGAATAAAAGCTGGCGTTGGCGGCGTTCAGGAATTCAGTGGGGGAGTGGTCGATGTCTAGGAGAATGGCGTCGAACTTCTTTCCGGCATGCTGGGGATCAAAGCCTGCGCTAGGATTTGTGGCGAGGTCGAAGAAGCTGCCGAGTACATAGCGATTTCGTATGTCGGCATTGAGTATTTTACCCAGCGGCACCAGCTCGTCTTTATGCCAGCCTATAACGGTTGCTAGTGCGTCGACCACCAGTAGTTCGCTAATACGCTGGTCTTTGAGTGCCTCAACTGCGGTGTAGCCTAGCCCTAGCCCGCCTACAACCACGTTTAAATTATCGCCTTGAACAGCGGCTAAGCCAAGGTGAGATAAAGCCTCTTCAGCGTCGACAAACATGCTCGACATAAGAAACTCATCGCCAAGCTTAACCTCGTAAATGTCTCTGTCGCCAAACACCGGAATACGCCGTTTTCGTAAGGAGATTTCACCGAGGGGTGAGGCTTGGCTATCAATTTCTTCAAATAATAAAGGCATGCTGCTCTGTTCCTAATGATATTTTCGGCTTAGCACTTCTGTCTGTAATTCACCAAACTAACATAATTCAAATATACGTCTTGCCTAATTTATAAAAATACTAGGACAAAATCCGACGACGAGGCAAAAGACCAGGCCCGTCATACACGCTTTTAATATCCGATACGGAATAAACGGCACTGGGGTCTAGGGTTTTAATTAGTTGAATAAGGGGAGGGATGTTGCGTCGTTTTTCTATAATAAACAGCACTTCAACGGGCTTGGCATCGCCCATATCGCCGTCGACTGAAACAAGCTTAAAGCCCGCGTCGCGTAATTTATCGGCCAACACATCTCGGTTAAAGGAAATACAGCGAATAAGCTCATTGCCAATGGCAAAGTGACTTTCAATGCTAATGCCAACATAATTACCTACTGCAAAACCACCGGCGTAGGCGACCGCTAAATACCAGTGATCAAGGTTTGTTAAAACTTGTCCGGCCGCAACAAGCCAAATCATTATTTCGAAAAAACCGATAATAGACGCTAAAAGCTTGTTACCACGAAAAACAACAATAGTGCGAAATGTACCAAGGGATACGTCAGCAACCCGAGCAAAAAAGATCAACGGTACTAACAAAAATGGATATTGAACTAATAGTTCCATGCTTAAGCCTCTTATTGGCGGCCAGTGAAACATAAAGGCGCGGACAAGGGCAGCAAAATGCGCAAAATGAGGCCTGCCTCGTCATCTCAAAATCGCAAAGAGCTCGGTGTTTGTACAGGGATAAACAGGAAAATAAAAAATGAGAAAATTCGCCGAGTATTAAATCGAGCTATTTGCAGACACCTCTTTGTATTAAGGCCTCAAATTCCTCAATTGCTACGGGTTTGCTGAATAAATACCCTTGGAAGGCGGTACATCCGTCAGCGATAAGTAATTGGCGTTGTTCTTCCGTTTCCACGCCTTCGGCAATGACTTCTATGTTAAGGCCACGTGCCATGGAAATGATCGTCTTTACTATCGCTTTGTCGCTCTTATTTGTGGTGATATCGCGCACGAAGGACTGATCGATCTTGAATTGATCGAGGGGTAATTGTTTGAGGTACTGTAGCGATGAAAATCCGGTGCCAAAGTCGTCCAAAGAGAATTGAACGCCAATTTCTTTTAATGCTTTCATGGTATCAATGGTAATGTCGATGTATTCCTGCAACAGGCTTTCTGTTAATTCGAGTTTGAGTAAGTTGGCGGGGATGGCATATTGTTTAACGGCCGCTTTTACGTGAGTAACAAAATCGGCCTGCCGAAATTGCAGAGCGCTGACGTTTACTGCCAATGTAAAGCTGCAGGTTTCCGGGCTTTTCTGCCATTCACCTAGCTGTGCGCAAGCTGATTCTACAACCCATTTGCCAATGGGTATAATTAATCCGGTGACTTCTGCCAAGGGAATAAATGTCGCAGGGGGTATTAAGCCGCGTTTTTTATGCGGCCAGCGGATCAAGGCTTCTGCTCCTAATACACGGTTGAAGTTGTCGACCTGAATTTGGTAATACAAGCAAAATTGCGAAGTTTCCTCGGCAATGCGCAATTCATGTTCCAGGCTGGTGCGGATGTGAATGATGTCCTGCATTTCCTGGTTAAAGAATCGCAAAATATTTCGACCCTCTTTTTTGGCTTGATGCAGGGCGATACCAGCTTGCTTCAGCAGTTCTTCTGCACACGGGCTATCATGCCCGAAAAACACCGCGCCCATACACGCGGTGCCACGGTATTTGTGCTGGTATAACTGATAAGGTTGATTGAGTGCATTGAAAATCTTCACACTCATGGCCTTGGTCATTGCGGCCGCTTCTATGGGGTGTATGTCTAGATCTTGCAGAATTAACACAAACTCGTCATCTCTGACGCGTGCCAAGGTATCGCCTTTGCTTATGCAGGCATTGAGGCGTTGCGTAGTTTGTTCCAGTAATAAATCCCCGTGGCCGTAGCCGAGGGTGTCGTTAATATCTTTGAAATTATCTAGGTTGATAAAAAGCACGGCATTTTGTGCGTATTTACGCATGCTAGACGCTATGGCGTGCTCAAGCCGATCAATCAATAGACGTCGGTTAGGTAGGCCGGTAAGGGGGTCGTAAAAGGCGAGGGTGTGGAACTCTACGGCGCGCTTATCTTTTTCTTCATTTTGAAACGCCAGCTCAGTGTTGGCAAGGGCCAGCTCAGCTGCGCGTTTATCTTTCTCTTCGTTTTGAAAGGCGAGTTCGGTATTGGCAATGGCGAGCTCAGCCGCTCGCTTACCCTTTTCTTCATTTTGAAAGGCCAGCTCGGTGTTGGCTATAATCAGTTCCGCCGCGCGTTTGCCCTTCTCCGCATTTTGAAAGGCCAGCTCAGAATTCGCTGCAGCCAGTTCGGCTGCGCGCTTGCCTTTTTCGGCGTTTTGAAAGGCTAGCTCAACATTGGCAATGGCAAGCTCAGCGGCGCGCTTACCCTTTTCGGCATTTTGAAAGGCCAACTCGGTATTAGCAGTGGCCAGTTCAGCGGCGCGCTTATCTTTTTCTTTGTTCTGAAAAGCCAGCTCGGCATTGGCGATGGCCAGTTCAGCGGCGCGTTTACCTTTTTCTTTATTTTGAAAGGCCAGTTCGATATTGGCGATGACCAGCTCAGCGGCCCGCTTATCTTTTTCTTTACTTTGAAAGTTAAGTTCGTCAGCACGTTTGCCTTTTTCGGTGTTTTGAAAAGCTAGCTCTGTATTCGCGATGGCTAATTCGGAGGCGCGCTTGTCCTTTTCTTGGTTTTGAAAGGCTAGCTCGGCGTTGGCATTAGCCAGCGCCGTATTGGCAGTAGCCAGCTTTGCTGAGCTCAGCCTGCTATGCTTGTTATTCACAATCCTTCTCCGTTTCGTCACCCATAGGTGTCTCCATTGAAGTCGTTGAATATCCTTATAAAGTAGTTCCTTACGACAATTCGAGATGTGATATTCTGATATGGAGTTCTGAATGCCGCGCTTTATGTCGACGCGGCCGATATGCAGTGGCCCCACTGGGGTAAATAGCGAGCGCGGCCCAAGATTAATTCCTGACTCATTATAGGCTGTCTGCAGCCGGTAGATAATAAGGAATCACCGCAGGATCTAGATCTTGATGAAGGCCTAACTGGCGCTTAATACTGTCTGCAAACCCGCAAGTGTCAAAGATATTAGCATATTCGGGAGTAGCTAGGCCTTTTAATCACCAAGTAGCTTGGTACAGATGGCGGAATTTGGTTGAGTGTGGTGGGGTATGGACTGAAAATTTACTGTATCGTTGAACTGCATAGCGCAAAAACAATAATGCCGCTAAATAAGTTTGTTAGGGTTTGTCTTCAAGCATAGTGATAATGGCTTCGTGTTCGGGTTTAATTGGCATTACCGCAATGGGGCTAACATTGCTGCCGCCGGTATTGCCCGTTGGCACTCCTTTAATTGCCGTTAACGCTGCTGCGCCAATGATTCTAATCAGCTGCCCAAATATTTCGTGGCGGTCATTTTGTTTTATTCCCCAGCGCAGCATTAAAATATGCACCTTCACATGCCAATAAGTAGAGGCTTGGCCAAGTACATGGGCGTTCTCAAGATGCGTAAATGCCAGCGCATAATCGCCCGACTTTTGTAGTTGATCTGCTTTTTCCAACTCAGACTTAACATAGGGAGCAATACGCTTTGCAAATTTACTCATTGTTGATGCCGCTCGTGATCTGTTTGCGCTTATGACTTAATACATACTGATGATGCGAGAAATTGTCCCCTTTGGCGAGGCGGTCATACAGCACCACATTGACTGTGGCGGCCAAATTCATACAGCCCTCTGTGGGAATATAAACAATGTCTTGGCAAAGGTCTGTGATTTCTTTTTTAAGGCTGCCGTCTTCCGGGCCAAAAATGTAAAAGGCCTGAGCGGGGTGTTTATAGCTGGTCAGTGGCTTAGCGCCTTTGACAAGCTCAACGGCGACGGGTACGCAGCCTAGCGGAATAATGTCCATTAGGTCTTTGACACCAATCAGCGGAATCTTTTCATAAACCTTTTTGGTGTCGGTGTAAAAGGGCTTGGCGCGATCGTAGCGCACACCGGTATAAAACACCGAGTTAACGCCATAACAGCCTGCAGCGCGCATCACCGAACCGACATTCTCTACAGATTTTGGATTGAATAAGCCAATGCAGGCGTAGTTGTTTTTCATAATGTTTACAAGCTAGTTCGCTGAGCTGGTTGATGTGCGGTACTCCACCAGGGAACTATAGCTCAAATGGCACACGACTGTTATAGAAAATAGTTGGTCGAGTTTGGTTTTTACATTGGTTTAAGGTGGTGCTTAATTAAGGCCGTTTGGCAAGAAATTTCAATATTACGGTGGTGGGCGACTCAATCGCGAACACAAAAATTTATGAGACGTTAATAGGCAGCACTCGCTTTTTTCACGCTATTTTTTAAAATTTTTCGCGGATGTCAAGACTGCTCCGCTGGCGATAGAATTATGTTTTAACAATTGAAAAGCTATCATGTAGCTGAATAGAGTATTTCAGCAGAGACGATACTCCTAGTGGGTGTTACGAGTACGAGCGAATAATTAAAGAAATTGAGCGCTATAACTTAAATATATCACCCACAAAAAAGGCCGGGATCACCGGCCGTTAATTGGGAATAAATTTAATTATTAGCCCGCTAAAGTGCTAGCGGGCAGCAGTCAAGTGTTACTCGCTTGCGTCATAGTTTTGTCCGCTATCAATAGCGGTCTGTTTCTTGTTGTGACGAACACATACATCGACTGATCCAGAGGCGCTGCCTTCATAATCGGTAGCGGTGAAGTTGACCCGATAAATGCGGCCGTCACCATTACCTGAACGCTCAGCGCGTAGCAACACCGTGCCATTGGCATTGATTATCGCGTCCACTGCGGTGTCACCGTCGCCAGTGCCATTGGTAGACTCGTCGGACGTTACGCTGTCAATCACAATACTTGCGTTGTCTTCAGGGTCGCTCACACCAAGAATGCTGACCTCGGTCATCTTATGGTTTGGTGGCCACATGCAATTCACAGAAGGCTGCGCAGCACTCACTAGTGGTGGATCATTCGCATTCTGAACATTCACCAAAACCTGATCTGTTGCGCTACCGCCAAAGCCGTCTTGAACGGTAACTTCTAAGATCAAGGTCTCGCCGCCTGGACTTACAAATGGCGCAGTGAACGAAGGTGTTGGCGTATTCGCGTCGCTAAGAACAACGGTGCTACCGCCAACTTGCACCCAAGCGAAGCTTAAGGCATCCCCATCGGGGTCGGAGCTACCATTTGCATTAAGCTGCAAAGGATTAGCTTCGTTAATGGTGATATCGCTACCTGCATCAGCAATGGGGTCGTTATTAATATTGCTAATATCAATAGCAACTGTCGCCTGATTGTCGGTAATACTGTATCCAGGTGCCGCCGCATCGGGTGAGAAGCCGTCGTCGACTGTTAAACTAAACACCAACGTTGCCACTACACCAGGGTTGCCGCCGGCACTCACAAAGGGCGCGGTAAAAGATGGCGTTGCAGTGTTTGCGCCAGTCAACGCTACAGTTGGGCCAGAAAGCTGCGTCCAGCTATAGGTGATTGGATCGCTGTCACTATCAAAGCTCGCGCTACCATCCAAGTTTACCGGTGAGCCTTCACCAACAAGCTGTGCGTCGCCAGCTTCGGCTACCGGCACGTGGTTGATATTTACCACGGTTATACCTACCTGAGCATTGCTGGAAAGGCCGTTGGCGGTCACCAGCAAATTAAAGGTTAGTGTTTCGCCGCCTAGCGCTACCGTTGGGGCGGTAAAGCTCGGCTGCACTGCACTTGGATCAGATAAGGTGACTGTAGTACCAGACACTTGTGACCAGGAGAAGCTCAAGGTATCGCCGTCGGCGTCACTGCTGGCGCTGCCATTGAGTTGCACCAAATCCTCTTCGTTTACCGAAAAATCGCTGCCAGCATTGGCAATTGGTGGGTTGTCAGACACTTCAAGGGTACAGATGCCAGAGCACCCATCGCCGCCTTGAATATTGCCATCGTCACACTGTTCAGAACCCTGCAATAGACCATTACCGCAGACCACGCCCTCGCAGACATCACCCTGACCATTAAAGTTAACGTCCTCTTGTCCAGGATTGTAATTTAGCGGGCAATTATCATTATTAGCGCAGAGGCCGTCGCCATCACCGTCGTTTGCCGAATCTAGGGGGCAGGCGTCCTCATCATTACAGATGCCGTCAAAGTCAGCGTCGGAACATGCGCCGCCACCAAAGACTTGCGGAGGGAAGCTTTCGCCAGGATAGGGATATTCCACCGCTGTGCTAGTGGTGAAGGAAAAGGTATGTAAAGCACTGGCAAAGGAACCGGTAAAGGTCTGAAAGTGCCGAACACCTGACTTAACAACGCCATCTGGGTTGCCTGGTACACCACCACCGTAGCTCGGCGTAGCCCAGCAATGGGCGTCAGCTGGCAGCGCGCCCGGCAAGATAAAGCCTGTGAAGGGGTAGTCGAAGCCATCAATGATAATACTGCCGACCGGCGAGGGCGCTTCATTCGCGCTGTGATAGGTGCCAGCGTAAAATGTGGTTACGCCGCCGTTGTCGCGCCAGCAAATTTGAACGGTATGGGCGCTTGCTGCAACGCTAAACAGAGCAATGACTAAAAAGCCTGTCGCGCATACTAGCGTACGCATTTGCTTCATTAGGGAATAGTTCATGATCTTGCCCTCATGCCAAGTAACTCACGAATAGAATCCGCGAGTGAGGCCACGGACGCTAAGCTCGACCCACTAGCGCAATCAACACTTAGCACATCCAACATTTGCTTTGCCTGCTCTAGCTCGTTACTGCTACTGCCGTTCAGTGCGGCGATTTCGTTATTGAGCGTCACCACCTCGGCGTCGCAGTCGGCATCAGCCGCGGCATACCACGAGACAGTGGAGGCAAGCACCAAAACCGCGACGTAACGCGGGCTCTTTTTAATTTTCATTTTATATACCCCTAATATTGTAACGGTGCCAATTGAACTTCGGCCCCAGCTTGGGCTATTAAAAACACTAGCAGAGTCTGAATGATTCGGTATTAGCGAAGGTGGAGGAAGGAGGTTTGTACGGCGGTTTTATTTGGTATTTAGAATATCTAATGCAACATAATCAATATGTTAGTATTTTGAAAAATAATTCATTATTTTTTTAGGAAAGTTCTTTGTGTTGTTATTAAAGTGCCTAAAGGAAATGCAGTGTGCACTAGCAATGCGTATATACACTTAGATTTTTCCATAAAAACTAGTTCACGATTTTTGATAAAAACAGAGTTATGAGAATTAGCGACGTTTTATTTAATGTCATTGCTGTCCCATAAATCTGACATAAAAAGGGCTTGAATCCCAACAAGTTGTTACAATGGATGTGCGACCAAACACTGTAAAAACAGGGAGATTCAAGCCTTGGCACATCATAACACGGTATTTTCTCAATTGTTAAAACTCGTATCGAGACATGAATTTGAGAATCTCGCCAAACAGCATCACGAGGGTCAAAAACTGCGCAAAATGTCGCGCTGGTCTCAGTTCGTCGCGCTGAGTTTGGCGCAATTTTCTGGCCGATCCAGCTTACGCGATATCGTCAGCAATCTGTCTGCCCAAGCGGCCAGGCTTTACCACCTCGGTACCGGTAATGTGTCGAGAAGCACTCTTTCCCGCGTGAATGAAAGTCAGCCCTATACGCTTTACGAAGCGCTGTTTCATAAACTGCTTTCTCGCTGCCAAGGCGTCGCGCCCAAACATGGATTTCGCTTTGGGAACAAACTGTATTCTCTCGATTCCACAACTATTGACCTGTGTCTTTCCGTGTTCCCTTGGGCAAAATTCCGTCGTGCCAAAGGAGCAGTAAAAGTGCATATTGGCCTAGATCATGACGGACTACTTCCCAGCTTTGTCAGCATTAGCGATGGCAAAAAGCACGATGTCACTGTCGGTCGCGTCCTTGAATTCCCTGCTGATAGCATTGTGGTAATGGATCGTGCCTATACCGATTACACATGGTTTAAGGCCCTGAATGACAAAGGAATATTTTTCGTTACTCGACAAAAACGTAATGCCACGTACCGTATTATCGAACGCCGCGAGGTCATTAAATCCAAAGGCCTGACATGTGATCAGACCATACTGATCACCGGGGCAAAGGCAAAGACTTGCCCAATTCCTTTGCGCCGGATCGGCTTCCGTGATGCTGAAACCGGCAAGCACTATGTGTTTCTGACCAACAACTTCCATCTTGCCGCCAAGACCATTGCTGATATCTACAAATCCCGCTGGAAAATTGAATTGTTCTTCAAATGCATCAAGCAAAACCTGAAAATCAAATCCTTTGTCGGCACGTCCAAGAACGCGGTCATGACCCAGATTTGGATTGCTATGTGCGCCTATCTACTGCTGGCTTGGATTAAGTTCAGTAGCCAAATTGATCGCAGCCTGCAGCAAATGATTCGCCTTTTGCAGCTCAATTTATTTGAGCGCAGAGAGTTGCTGCCTTTGCTAAGAGGTGATCCACCGGAGCCAATCGACAACAACATTCATCCGCAACTATGCTTGATGTGAATATTTATGGGACAGCAATGATTTAATGTAATTTAAATAGAAATGTGATGCTGTTGGTAGCATGATTTATTGCTTGAAATTCTATTTGGCATTAAGGTCTCGGATTTTAATATGATTTGGAGATTGTCGAAATCTAATCCGTGGGATTAAGACCGGAATCAGAGGCATTCGCTGCGCTCACATGGTTACCTGCTTACGCAGGTAAGACGAATTTTTTAGCCGTGATGAAAAACGCCTACATCTTCGCAGCTAAAAGGATAGTCTCAGTACAACGACATCGTCGCCCTCCGTAGCTAAACACTAAATTAAGGCTGATAGTGTCGCGTCTTGTTGTTAAGGTAACCTTCGTCGCAGGTGTAATGGTGGTCGTTTCGGGGATGGCTGTTGTAAAAATATTGCGTTGTTCCGTGGGTTTACAACGAGAATTAGAGGCATTCGCTGCGCTCACATGGTTACCTGCCTACGCAGGTAAGACGAATTTTTAGCGGTGATGAAAAACGCCTACATCTTCACAGCTAAAAGGATTGTCTCAATACAACGACGTCGTCGCCCTCCGTAGCTAAAGACTAAATTAAGACTGATAGTGTCGCGTCTTGTTGTTAAGGTAACCTTCGTCGCAGGTGTAATAGTGGTCGTTTCGGCGATGGCTGCTGTAATAATATTGCGCTGTTCCGTGGGTTTACAACGGGAATTAGAGGCATTCGCTGCGCTCACATGGTTACCTGCCTACGCAGCTAAGACGAATTTTTTAGCCGTGATGAAAAACGCCTACATCTTCGCAGCTAAAAGGATTGCCTCAGTACAGCTACATCGTCGCCCCTGCGAAGGCAGGGGCCCATCGCTACGACGAAGCATTAGCTAGCAGCTGAGATTAAATCCGCTGGCGAAGCGCGCAAGGTCTCGATGAGGCTTGTTGCTATCGACGGCGGAAAAAGGCTAGCAGTAATTTGCCATGGTCAGTCTGAAGGGCGCAGGTTAGCGACTCATTGGGCAGACATGCCATAAGCAAAAAATTCCCCCTACCGGCATCTGGTCTATACTGCGAATCTGCCCTTGCCATTTATCCTAAAGACCAGAATTCTTCATGATCACTAAGCAATCTCACAAAACTGCCAAGCCCGGGCTACTCGCCTTAATTATCGGCCCAGTCATGCTGGTCTTCACGCTATTGATCCCAGCACCCGCCGGAATGAACTCCGAAGCATGGTTAGCTCTTGGTTCTGCTCTATGGATGGCGACATGGTGGGCGACAGAGGCGGTGCCAATTCCGGCGACGGCGCTATTGCCCTTAATTTTGGTGCCGGTCTTAGGAATTGCTAAGGTCGGAGATTTGGCAGATGCCTATGCCAACGGCATTATCTTTTTGTTTTTGGGTGGTTTTCTTTTGGGTTTGGCGATGCAGCGTTGGAATCTGCACCGCCGTATTGCGTTGAATATTCTACTGGCGGTCGGACAGCAGGCTACGCGGCAGATCGCGGGCTTTATGATTGCTACTTCGTTTTTGAGTATGTGGGTGAGTAATACCGCGACCAGTATCATGATGCTGCCGATTGGTTTGTCGGTAATTAGCTTTTTGCCTGCGGGCAATGATGGCGAGCGGCGCCGCTTTGCGGTGGCCTTGTTACTGGCCATTGCCTACAGTGCAAGCATTGGCGGTATTGCGACCTTAATCGGTACACCGCCCAATGCGATGTTGGCGGCGTATTTAAAAGACAACCACGATATTAGCATCGGCTTTGCCCAGTGGATGATGATTGGCCTGCCGGTGGCTGTGGCTATGCTGTTGTTTACTTGGTGGTGGTTGTGTCGCAAGGGCTTTGCGGGCTTAGAGAACGCAGGCAGTCAAGATTTGTTGCGCGCAGAGTTGCATCAGCTGGGACCATTGAGTGGGGCTGAGGCGCGGGTCTTGTTGATTTTTGTGGGCACTGCGGCGGCGTGGATTTTTCGACCCCTATTAAACGATTATGTGCCAGGCATTAGCGACACAGTGATCGCAATGGCGGCGGGTGTGTTGCTGTTTGCGGTGCGTTCCGGCGGCCCCGACTCGCAGGCCTTGCTCGACTGGGACAGCGCCGAAAAATTGCCTTGGGGGGTATTACTGTTGTTTGGCGGCGGCTTGGCCTTGGCGGTAATGATTAAAGATTCCGGTTTGGCCGAGTGGCTGGCGCAGAACTTTGCCTTGCTCAACGCTTGGCCGTTGTTTGCGGTGGTGCTGGTGATTGTCACGGTAATTATCTTCTTAACGGAGATCACCAGTAATACCGCAACCACGGCCACCTTCTTACCGTTGTTAGGGGCCTTGGCCGTGGCGCAGTCGGTGTCGCCTATGTTGTTTGTGATTCCCGCCGCGATTGCCGCGTCTTGTGCGTTTATGATGCCGGTGGCTACGCCGCCAAATGCTGTGGTGTTCGGTAGTGGTGAGCTGCGCATTAAAGATATGATGCACGCAGGCCTTTTAGTGAATCTATTTGGTATAGGATTGGTAAGTATTTTGGGTTATTACATTGTGCTAGCGGTGTTCATCGCCAGCTAAGCTAGTGCAGTGTTTATGGTAATTATTTATTTGGAGACGCTACGATGAATATTGCACTTATGTGTATTGGCCTGCTGGGCGCCCTGTGTATTGGGATGGGCATTGCGGTGACAGTGAACCGAATAAAACAAAAGCAGGGCTTCGGCTGCCCAACGGATCCCAAAGATACGCTGCATAAGTATATTCGAGCCCATGCCAATACTATCGAATTTGCGCCGGTGCTTATGGTGCTGATGTATATTTTGAGTCAGTCGCAAATGGCGGGCTGGGTGTTGTGGTCGATTATTTTGGCGACGCTATGCCGTTTTATTTTGGTAGCTGGCTTAATCTTCCCCCGAACCATGTCGCGGCCGAATCCTATTCGCCAGATTGGCGCAGGGGGCACGTATATTTTTGGTCTGGCGCTTTGTGTTGCGGTATTACAGCTGGCGGCGGGGTAAAGCGTAACGCTTGATGGGAGACGGGAAAGGCAAAATAGAAGGCGCATCGGGATTTGAGTATTGCTGCTCTTTGGCATCTCCCGTTTGCCGGTTAAGCCATAGCAGTGCTTCAGGTGGCAAAACGCTAAGCTTGGTAATTGCCACCTGAATGTTAAACGCTACTGAATTATTTTTACCTGCTTGGTCTCATTCCACAGCGGCCACTCAGCATTGGCAGTGTATTTATTGGGATCCGTCGTTTCAATAAACCCCTGAATAGCTTTGCGCAGCTCGGTATGAATATTTTCTCTTTCTGCCTCTTCGCTGACACGCCAAGTAAAGTGCGTAAAGTTTTTTGTGCCGAGACCAAAGTTGCCAAAGATAAAGGGTACATCAATGCCGTGGTAGGCTCCAAAAAGTGCGCGCCAGGGTTCTGGTGTTTTTTGCCAATTAAATTTGTACTGGTAAACTGGAACCGATTGCTGAGTAAGGAGCGGGACAGCATCTTGGACCATACTTAACAGCATTTTATTTGTGACCCACGCGCTTACCTTAAATTTCCAAAGGTCACTTAGGCCGCCAAAGAAATCACTTTGTTTCAAGGGCTTGTCGGTATGAATCATCTCCCAAATAGCGCTGTAATTTTTTTGGCTAAACTTCTTTAGTAGCAGCAGTGGTGCTTCATTTTGAGTTGTGCCTATAAGGGTCGGCACGGCATTTACCAGCGGCCCAGATTTGCCCACGGTAATCACGTGGCCATCTACTGCAATGGCAATGCCGCCAGTACCTTGGGACGCACTGCTAATATCAATCGCTGATTTACTGTAAAGGTAGTTTTTGAGTTGTGTTGGGTTCGTGGTATTAAGGTAATTCTTCAGTTCGTCCTTCGATGCAATGATGCCATCGGCTACCAGTAAGTTAGCCAGCAATTTATTGTTCGTTTCCGCTAATTCTTCTTTGCTACTTTCCTGTGGTAGACCAGATAGGCAAATGGATTTGTGGAATTTACCGCTTGCCAGTGGTGAACGCATCAATGACCAAATACTCGTGCAGCCTGCCGAGTGACCCATAACGGTTACATTACTCGCGTCACCACCAAAGCTGGGTATGTTTTTCTGAACCCACTCGAGTGCTTTGATTTGGTCTAGTAAGGCAAAATTTCCTGAATCGTGAGCGGGATCACCAGTTTGCAGCGCGGCAAGGCTAAGGTTTCCGAAGAAGCCGAGACGATAATTTATACTGACAAAGACTGCGTTTAATTCTTTGGCCAATCGTTGGCCGTTGTATAGCGGCAGCAGAGTCGCGCCGTGTACTCCACTGCCGCCGTGAATAAATACAATAACCGGACGGGGCATTGCGGATCGCTTTGGAGCCCACACGTTTAGGTGTAGGCAATCTTCGCTACCGTAGGGACGATCAAAACTAGCGGCGTCATTGCTTGTGTAAAAGTTGCCGAACTGGGCGCAGGCGTCACCAAAAGCATTGGCGTGGTGTAAGCTGTCCCATGGTTCTGGGTCCTGGGGGGCGCGCCAACGCAGCTCCCCCACAGGGGGCTTGGCATAGGGAATGCCCAAAAATGCGGTTACCTCGTCATAGCTGATACCGCTCGCCTGACCCTGTTCAATTCTGACCGTATTATTTGCTTGAGTACTTGCGCCATTTTTTTCATCAGCAACTGCCGTCATTATAGAAAGGCTTAGCAGTGTCATTATCGTTCGTTTGGCGACCTGGATACAGTTTAAAAAAGTCATAATGTCCTCTGTAAAATAATGACGATGGCTAGCAATAAAATGGTCGACGGTGGATCATGTATATGCAGCCGCGCTAGGGATACATCGTTAAATCCGCGCGATGCGGCTCAGTGAATGATGGGTATATAAAAGGCGGCGAAGACATAGCCGGTCTGTAAATAATATATTGGCTTAGCGGTCTTTTTCGCGTTTTTAGGTATACTGCTATTATTAGCTTGTAGCTGATTCATTGTTTGCTTGTTCTCATTGGCTAGCCATTTAGATAAGGTCCTTGTTCTAATATTGCTAAAACTGCGGTAATAACAAACGGCTATAAAAATAGACCTTAGCAGTGTCGCCAATTTTGATTTCATTGAGCAACAGAATGCATTGTCCGGCGCTGGCGATGTTATGCAATTTACCTGCACACGACGCGAAAGGCTGTCATTTTCGGGACAGTTACAGTGCAATTCACGAGGACGGAGTATGAAATCCCAAGCGTTGGAATTGATTCACTGCTGGACGTGGTTTAAATTTTTACCGGATGAGGCTAAATCAAGCTTAGCGGAAGTGTGCCGATTAATGACGATTGATAAAGGCACGGCGCTGTATCGTCATAATGACGAGACAAGTTATATATATGGTGTTGTCAGTGGTGGCTTTCGGATTTATGTCGCGTCGCCTGAAGGCGAAGAGATGACTCTTGAAGACGTTGCGGCAGGGGCTTGGTTTCCCCATTTTTTGCCTCAGGAGACGCCAGTCTATTTTGGTAATTGCGTGTCGACTAAGTCGAGTACCGTGGTAAGCATTTCTGCAAAAGACTTTCTCGCGTTTGGCGAGGTGTGGCCCCAGTTGTATCGTGGTCTGTACAATGAATTCGTTGCCCGTGGCGCGGTGACTATCGGTCGCCTGGAATTATTAACATTCCACAGTCTTAATGTCCGCTTGGCCGTGTATCTACTTAGACTGCTGGTTATCCGTGGTAGCGCAGCGCCGAGTAGCAGCTATTTTATCGAATCAAGTGACAATCAAGGTGAAATTGCTAATCGCGTGGGTGGGGCGCGGCAGCGAGTAAACGGTATTCTGAAAGAGTGGGAGCGTAGAGGCGTTATTTGCATTGAGAAACACGGTTTATTGATACAGAAACCGGAACACCTTTTGGGACTGGCGCGAGATAGTGGTTTCGATGTCGAGACGTATCTTGGCGCCTGGCAGGGGGGCTGGAAGAGCCCGTTCCAGATTGATTCAGGCTTCTCAGCATCCGAATAACATCGTCTTTCGCTATCGTCTAGTGACGAATGCGCCTTTGTATATCTATCTGGGTGACCGAGGCATATTGAATGGCTTATATCAGCGATTGGGGAAATTACGCGGTGCTGTCCCAAAAGTGACTGCCACTGATGGCCAACGACGTAATAATTGTCATTGTTATAAGCCGCAACCGTGAGAAATATAATGATTACCGCGTTCAATAGACTCTCTTTAGCAAATCGCCTATACCTGCTTACACTTCCCCTTGCGTCTGTCAGCCAACTGTCATTGGCGGACGCAGGGAAAAGGCAAATCGAAGAAGTTATTGTTACGGCCACAAAGCGTTCAGAAAATTTACGTGACATCCCTGCTTCAATTGCCCATTTTGACGGATCAGCTCTTGAAGAGCAGGGTAAGCTCAATTTATCTGACTATTTGCAGGAAACACCGGGCGTTGTTTTAAATAATGCAACTCCGGGCTTTATGCGTATCTCGATTCGGGGCATTGGTATCGACAATAGCCCGAATTCCACGGTTTCCTCGCCGGTGGGGATACTGATTGGTGACACGTCCTTCAGCGACCCCTATGTTGCCAGTATCACTCCAGACTTGAGTGCTTTTGATCTTGCCAGTGTCGAGGTACTAAAAGGTCCCCAGGGTACGGTCTTTGGTGGTGCGGCGCTGTCTGGCGCCGTGCGCTACGTGCTTGAACCGCCGCATATGGAGGGCTTTGAAGCGAAAGCGTTTAGTCAACTGTCGGATGTATCTCACGGTGGTGAGGCCTATACCTCCGGGGTGTCTGCTAATGTACCGCTTTATGAAGACAAGCTCGCGGCCCGATTGGGCTTTGTGAAACGTGAGTATCCTGGTGTATTCGACAACCGTCGCACGGGCGAAGAAGACGTGAACGATGGTGGCGGCGAGCAACGCCGCGCTTTGTTGCGCTGGCTGCCGACAGATAAGCTGAGCGTTAATCTCACCTACTTACATCAGGACTTTGCCGTTGATGACGCAGTGTATATTGCCGATAATCGCGAAGAGAGAAGTTTGGACGATGTGCTATTTGCTCAACCCAGCAACCACGACTTTTCACTGAAGAGCATGGAGCTACGCTACGATTTTGAGCATTTTAGGGTTTTGTCATTGACCTCAAAAATCACCAAAGACTTGTATAACGTTTCAGATATATCCGCCACCTTTAATTCACCCCCATCTGGCGCAGGTCCAGATGAGGGTATTATTTCAGTCGTGAACCACAATTCTAATGCGCTCTCCCAAGAGTTTCGTTTCCAGTCTAGCGGGGATTGGTGGGTAGACTGGATAGTGGGTTTATACAGCTACGATTATGAAATGTATTTCGATATTTTTATCAATACGGTTGCCCAGCAAAGCCTGAACAGTACTCTAGCACCGATTGTTGGTCTCGTTCCTGGCTTTGATAAAGAAACGTCGGTGCTGTACGCCTTTAACGATGCTACCGCAACTGAGCATGCCGTGTTTTTCGATTTGACGAAAACCCTGTGGGATAGTTTGCATTTTGCCGTGGGCGCGCGCTATTACGAGACGGTTGTAGAAGGCGGCTATAACGGTGTTGGTGTGTTGGCTAGGGCCGCAAACAACGGCCAAGCTGTGGATATTCACGAGGAGATTATCGAAGACGGTGTGAGTCCGCGCTATTCAGTAAAATACGATATTACCGAGGAACATTCAGTCTATGTACAAGCCGCGCGGGGATTCCGTTTTGGTGGCATACAAACCATACCGTCTAGTGAAGTAGAGCGGGTTCCGTCTACGTATAAGTCGGATAAAATTTGGAATTATGAACTTGGTCTGCGATCGTCGTGGCTGGAAAACACCCTGCAGATTGACGCTGCTATTTTTGAAATTGAGTATACCGACCCGCAGATTCAGCAAAAAACGCAGACCACGCAGCTTAACTTTCGCGACAATGTTGGTGCGGCAAAAAGCTCGGGTTATGAAATTAGTTTACGTTGGTTAACGCCAATAGATGGATTGACCTTGGCGGCCAGTGGCGGCGAAGTTGACGCCCATACGACGGAAGAGTTCGAAGACTCTAATCGAAATTTGATTCCGCCGGGAACCCAAATGCCGGGCGCCGCAGACTCGCAATACGCCGTATCGGCATCGTATTTTAATACGCTGTTCGGCGTGGATTACAATGTCTATCTTAGCTATGATTATATTGGTAAAAACTTTGGCGATCTTGCTCAGACTGAAGCCGTGAATGATTTCTCTACGCTTAATGGCGGTCTGTCACTTGCCTTAAATGAATTGCGATTCCGTCCTCAGTTGTCGATTAATATAAGTAATATTCGCGATACCACCAATGCCATTGGCGGTGGCTCGAGAACCTTGGCAACCCAGGAAGAACAAGCAATTTTTACGTTGAATTCGCCAAGAACGCTTAACGCCCGTCTGTCTTTTGAATTCTAATTTTTTTGCTCTGGATTCGGCTGCGCCGTATCCAGTGTATTTCCTCATCGTGTTACACACATAGTCATACTTAAATATTCCAGTCTTGAACCTTTTGGGTGTCAGCGCTTTTCTGCTTAGCTAGAATTTTTTGTATTCCCAAGTGGTGAGACAAAAATACCTGGCCGCTCAGGTGCTTTATAAACTCGGTATGGGCGAGTACATCCATCACCGGCCCCTTCACTTCCGACAAATGCAGTTTTATGCCACTGTCTTTTAGGCGAAGATTAATCGATTCAAGTACTTCTAAAGCGCTTAAATCAATTTCGTTTACGGCGGTACACATTAAAATAACGTGCTGAATATCAGAGCAGGCGTCGACCAATTCATAAACCTTGTCTTCAATAAAACCGGCATTGGCAAAGTACAGGCTTTCGTCAATGCGCAGCGACAGGATATGGTTGTGGGTAATGACTTTGTGGCGATTTATATTACGGTAGTGTTCGGTGCCCGGAACCTCGCCAACCACGGCCATGTGGGGCACCGAGGTTTTGTATAGGTGCAGGGCGAGCGAGGCGAAAACGCCACAGGCGACGCCAGTTTCTACACCCATAATTAAGGTCACGACAAGTGTGGTGACCACGGCGATAAAGTCGCTGCGGGCATAAGCCCAGGATTTTTTGAGTATGGAAAAATCCACTAGCGATAAAACCGCGACGATAATGGTCGCCGCTAAAGTGGCCTTGGGTAAGTAGGCCAAGTAAGGGGTGAAATACATGGCGGCGGCGGCAATGCCCACGGCGGTAAACATACCGGCCGCTGGGGTGACGGCACCGGCATCAAAATTAACCACCGAGCGCGCGAAGCCACCAGTAACCGGATAGCCGCCAGAGAATGACGCGGCAATATTGGCGGCGCCAAGACCGATCAGTTCTTGGTTTGGCACAATGCGCTGGCGGCGCTTGGCGGCCAGGGTGTGGCCCACCGATACTGACTCAACAAAACCGATAATGGATATAAACACTGCTGACAACATGAGTTCACGCCAGGCGTCGTGGCCGAGTTTGGGCATTTGAAAACTGGGCAAGCCGGTGGGGACCTCACCGACCAAGACGACACCTTTGCTGCCAAGTTCAAAATAGTAGGCGGCATAACTGGTGGCAATAATGCCGAGCACGGGGCCGGTCTTCGCTAGCATGGCCGCGGCTTTGTCACTGAGCCCGGTGCGTACTAGCAGCGGTTTAAGGCCGCTGCGTACCCAGAATAAAAAGATCAGCGTGGGTAAGCCCACCGCCACGGTATAAAAGTTGGTATTGGCCACCGAGGCATAGAGCGAGTGCAGCAGAGCAAACAGGTTTTCGCCATGGGCATTGATGCCCAATATATATTTAAGCTGGCTAAACGCAATAATAATGCCCGAGGCCGTGATGAATCCGGCAATGACGGGGTGGGATAAAAAGTTCGCTAAAAAGCCCATGCGTAGCAAGCCCATGCCGAGCAGGAATACACCCGACAAAAAGGCCAGCAATAAGGCGGCTTCGATATAGCTCACACTGCCGGCACTGGCAATATGGCCGATGGCCGATGCGGTCATTAGCGAGACCACGGCCACCGGCCCCACCGACAGCGTGCGGCTAGTGCCAAAAATACCGTAGGCGACCAGTGGCAACATACTGGCGTACAACCCCATTTGCGGTGGCAGCCCGGCCAGCAGAGCATAGGCGAGGGACTGGGGAATTAGCATGATGGTAACGATTAATGCCGCCAGCAGATCGCTAAATAGCACATCGCGGTTGTATTCGCCTGCCCAGCTCAGAATGGGAAAGTAAGATTTAAGCGTCGTTTTTTGCACTGGGATTCCTTAGCCTTATGTCGCCGTGTTTAGCATAGCTAATTTATAGCGTATCTAAGGGCACTTTGAGATACACAGTGCCATTGCTGTCGGCTTCGGGCAAATGTCCGGCGCGCATATTGATTTGTAGCGCTGGAATGATGAGCTTGGGCATGCCTAAGGTGGCGTCGCGTTGTTCTCGCATGGCGACAAATTCGTCTTCGCTTATGCCTCGGTGCACGTGAATATTATTGTCGCGCTGTTGTTTAACGGTGGTCTCAAATTCCACGTCGCGACCATTGGGCATATAGTCGTGGCACATAAACAAACGCAGTTCATCGGGTAGTGACAGTAAGCGCTGAATTGATTGGTAGAGGACCCTAGCGTCGCCGCCGGGGAAGTCGGCGCGGGCGCTGCCGCCGTCGGGCATAAACAAGGTGTCGCCCACAAAGGCTGCATTACCCATAATATGGGTCATGCACGCCGGTGTGTGGCCAGGGGTGTGCAATGCGTGGCACTGCAAATTGCCCACGGTGTATTGGTCGCCGTCTTTAAAGAGTTGATCAAACTGAGAGCCGTCGCGCTGGAACTGACTGCCTTCGTTAAAAATTTTACCGAAGGTTTCTTGTACCGTAATAATGTGTTCGCCAATACCGATTTTGCCGCCAATCTGGCCTTGGATATAGGGCGCTGCCGACAAATGATCGGCGTGCACGTGGGTTTCAATAATCCACTGTAAATCGAGTTGTTGTTCGCGAATATACTGAATAATTTTATCTGCGCCTTGTAAGCCTAAATGTCCTGCGGCGTAGTCTATTTCCATAACCGAATCGATAATTGCGCAGGCCTTGGATGTCGGGTCTTGCACAACATAGGAAAAGGTATTGGTGGGTTCGTCAAAGAAGGGAATGACCACCGGTATTTGTTTTAGATTGGGTGTAAACGCAATGGTGTTCATTAGGCATCTCCGGTTGTAACGCGTTGCGGATTTTTTATGGTCATCATTATTTTAAATACACTATTCATAGGAAAGCGCCGTGGCTTTGCCATGAAAAATGCGGTACATAAAAAAGGTATAGAACAAAATCGCGGGCAGGGTGATAACAACACCGACTAAGGTAAATTGCAGCGACTTAACCGAGGCGGCGGCGTCCCAAATCGTCATTTGACCAATAATAATGTAGGGAAAAATACTGTAAGCCAAGCCCAGGCTCGCCATAAGGCAAATTACCGCGGTGGCGGCGTAAATTAGCCAGCCGTAGCCGTGGCGAAGAATATTGGGTTTGCCCAACAGAATAAAAATTGCCACATAACAGATGATACAGCTTAGCGGAATGGGTAGCAGTAAGATGGTGTAGGGTAGGGTAAACCATTTCGCGGCAATAGCTGGGCTGACCATGGGCGTGGCCACCGAGACCATAAATAGGCCAAGCCCCATGGGCCAGATTGCCATGCGGCCCCAGCTGATGGCCTTATCTAATAATGCGCCTTCGGTTTTCATTAGCAGCCAGCCGCAGCCTAATATTAAATACAGGGCGGGTAAGGTCATGGCAATGAGCGCCGAAAATAACAGGCTGGTTATGTTGTCTTGCAAGCCGGTGATGTAGGCGCCGAGCATCCAGCCTTGGGCTGTTGAGGCAATTAAGGACCCAGCAAAAAAAGCCTTATTCCAACGGCCGCGATGGTGGTCGCCCGCTTTTACCCGCAGGTCAAAGGCCACCCCGCGCAGCATTAAACCCATGAGCATGATGGTGACGGGCAAATACAAGCCGCTAAGAATAATGCCGTGGGCAAGCGGGAATGCGATTAATAAAATGCCAACACCCAGTACAATCCAAGTTTCATTGGCGTCCCAGAAGGGGCCAATGGAGGCGATCATCATGTCTTTTTCGTCTTCTTCCGCCAGTGGCAGCAATAAGCCCACGCCGAGATCGTAGCCGTCTAGCATCACGTAAATGAGCAGCGCCAAGCCCATAATGCCCATATAAATAATTGGTAGCCAATATTCCATTGTTCAGTGCCCCCGGTTCTGTGGCGATGTATCGCCAGCGCTGTTGCGGCTCGGTAAATTCATCATTCCTAAGGAGGCCGCGGGCTTGTTCGACATGTGGCGCAGGGCGGCAATATAAGAGCCCAACAGAAACACATAAAGCGCGACATAGCCAAATAATGTACCGGTGAGGGTGGCGCTGCTGTGATCGGCCGCGACGTCGTTCACTGTTAAAACGCCGGTGACAATCCACGGCTGGCGGCCAATTTCAGTTACATACCAGCCGGCGAGAACTGCGATCCAGCCAGAGAATGCCATAGCCGATAAAACATGGAGCATCGGCTTGTTGGGCTGATGATGGCCGCGAAATTGCCAAGCACTGATCCACGCGGTGAGTAGCATTAGACCACCCATAGCGAGCATTACGCGAAAGGACCAAAATACCATGGCAACTGGCGGATGCTCGCCTTTAAAGTCGTTCAAACCCTGCACTTTGCCATGGGGATCATGGGTTAAAATTAGGCTGCCAGCGTAGGGTACCTCTACGGCAAACCGGTTGCTGCGACTGGCTTCGTCCGGCAGGGCGAATACCGTAAAAGGCACTGCTTGGTCGGTGTCCCAAATAGCCTCCATTGCGGCGATTTTTGCGGGCTGATGTTCTAAGGTATTAAGGCCGTGAAGATCGCCGATAAAAATTTGCAAAGGCGTTAATACGGCGGCAATGATGACACCGGTTTTCATTACTTTCCACGTAGCTGGGCCATCAACGTTTTTCAGTGCCCGCCAGGCACTGACCCCCGCCACTAAAAAGGCGCTGGTGAGTACCGAGGCAACTAGCATGTGGAAGAAGCGATAAGGGAAGGAGGGGTTGAAAATCACTGCTATCCAGCTGTCGACCATCACCACGCCCTCTTCTAAATGATAACCGCTTGGGGTTTGCATCCAAGAATTTAGGCTGAGGATCCAGAATGCCGACAAGGTAGTGCCGAAGGCGACTAAAAAGGTGCTAATTAAATGTAGGCGGTTGGATACACGATCTTTGCCAAACAGCATAATGCCGAGGAAGGAGGCTTCTAAAAAGAAGGCCGTCAGCACTTCGTAACCGAGCAGCGGGCCTGCGACGTTCCCGGCCTTTTCCATAAACCCGGGCCAATTGGTGCCAAACTGAAAGCTCATGGTAATACCAGACACCACGCCCATCGCAAAGGTGAGTGCGAAGACCTTTACCCAAAATAAATAGGCATATTCCCAAGCCTTGTCGCCGGTTAGCGTGTAGCGCAGGCGGAAAAATAGCAGGATCCACGCAAGACCAATAGATATGGCGGGAAAGAGAATATGAAAACTCATATTGGTGGCAAATTGAATGCGTGCCAGTACAAAGGGGTCGAAATTCATGCCTGCGCTCCCAAAAGAGATGCTATTACCAAGATTGGCGAGTGGATTACGATTATGGCCCTGTGTGCCTAAACAGCAATAGCTGTGCCACGGCGAGCATGCCGCACTTAGCTGTACTTAAGTTGCTGTTTTATAAGTAGTATCTAATTTTCTTTGAGTGGTTTGTCAAAATTAGGCTCGATAAGCACGCGCTTTGTTGTCATTATTGGCAAACTTTTTTGACAAATTTGGCAAGATCATGCAGTTGATTGCAAGTGATACTGATAAAGGCTTGGCGCGGATGCTGGACGGCTACAGTGATCCCGCGATTTTAGTGTCGGCAAATTATGAAATTTTGGCGACAAATGAGCGCTACCGCGAAACCTTTGGCGAGATTGAAGTTGATCGTGGCGCCCATTGCTATGAAGTTTCCCACGGCTACCGGGTGCCTTGTGACCAAGCCGGTGAAAGCTGTCCGTTGCTTGCATGTAAAAGCTCTGGTGCCAAAGAGCGCGTGCTGCATATTCATAGTACACCGCGGGGCAAGGAGCATGTTGATGTTGAAATGTTGCCGATTCGCGGCGACGACGGTGAGTTACGGTATTTTGTCGAAATTTTAAGACCCGTTACGATTGCCAGTGCCGAATTTAGCACCCAGCAAATGGTGGGGCGCAGCCCGGCGTTTAATAGCTTGGTTGATATGATTAACCTCGTTGCCAGACGCGATACCTCGGTGCTTCTTATGGGTGAGTCGGGCACGGGCAAGGAGTTGGCCGCTAAGGCGATTCACGAGGCCAGCCCTCGTCATAAGCATCTTATGGTGACGGTGGAATGCGCCGGCCTCACCGAAACCTTATTCGAGAGCGAGTTATTTGGTCACGTTAAAGGCGCATTTACCGGCGCGGTCAGTAATAAACCAGGCTTGTTGGAGAATGCTGAAGGCGGCACCCTCTTTTTGGACGAAATCGGCGATGTGCCACTGGGTATGCAGGTTAAATTACTGCGCTTGATTGAAACGGGCAGCTATCGCGCGGTGGGCAGTACCCAGCTTAAGCGCGCCCAGTTCCGTTTGATTTGTGCCACCCACAAAAATTTAAAAGAACAGCTTGCCCGAGGGGCGTTCCGAGAAGATCTCTATTATCGGATTAACGCCTTTCCCATTGTGTTGCCGCCACTGCGCGAGCGCCGCGAAGACGTGGGTATTATTGCTAAATCCATTCTCGGTAAACTCAGTCCAGACGAAAATTATCGCTTAACCGACTCTGGCATTAAACTACTCAGTGGCTGCCATTTTGCGGGTAATGTGCGGGAATTACGCAATGTGTTAGAGCGGGCGACAATTTTTGCGCACTCGAATATTATTGATGTGAAAATTCTGGCGCAGTGTCTGCTGGATGCAGCGCCATTGCAGACTGTTGCTCAGACTGAGCAGTGGCCCGATTTGAAAACCCAACAAGCGCAGTATCTCAATGATTTACTTGAGTATTGTCACGGCGATAAAAATCAGGCGGCAAAAATAGCGGGCATTAGTTTGCGATCACTTTACCGCAAGCTGGGTTTGCTGCAAAAGGAATGACGTTCAGTGTTGTAAGTATTTCACAGGGATGACAGGGCAATGATGACTTTATTAAAAATACTGTTCTTTGGCGGAGCGAGTCTATTAACGCCCAATGCAATCGATTTGCTGGATACCACCACACTCATTCAGTTAGTTGAGCCAATAAGCGCGATAACTGAGGGCGCAGCACTTGAGATTGATGTGAGCCAGTATATTCGCGCTGACAACGACGAAGAGGCGGCACGGGTGTTTCCATTGGTGTTCCCAGAGGCCTGTGTCAGCGCTATGTTGCACTCTAAGTTTGGGGTGTCGGTGTATTTAGACAAGGTTGAGGGCAGGGCCATAGACGGCAAAAAATTATTGCGATTAAGCGCATCGAGCGGAATGGTGGCGGGGGTTAATTTTAATCGCCTGGAGCTGCATGTGTGCAAAGAAATTCGCCATACCGCGCTGACCTGGTATAACTATGACAAACCCGCATTTTTGCCCTAAAGTTAAGAAAAGACACAGAGGTGTGTATTCATGAGCAGCGAGGCAATGCTGTTATGGAGCTTATTATTTAGCTCTATCGGTTTGGGTTACTTTGTCTATGGTCGCAAACAGGGCAATAAAGTGGTGTTGTATACCGGCATTGCTTTAATGCTCTATCCTTATGTGTTTAGTAGTGCTATTACTGTGGTTGTGGTTGGTGTAATGCTAATGTGCGTGCCACGGGTTTTAGCTTTATAAGACAATTTCTTTGGAGCCAATATGCTTGAAGTTATTCATAGTGCTGGCAACCGTATCGATATCGTTCTCAATGGCAAAATAGATGCTAACGTCATGAAAAAGGCGTTAGACGATTTGCTGAAAGAGTCAGAAAACATTGAAGACGGTGTCATGCTATACCGTATCGAAGATTTTCAGTTTCCGTCACTGGCGGCAATGGCACATGAGCTATCGCGTATGCCAACGCTGCTAAAATTGATGAAAAAATTTAAGCGCATTGCCGTACTGAGCGATAAAAAGTGGTTGAAAAAGATCAGTGAATTAGAAGGTAAGTTTTTTCGAAATTTAGAAATAAAGGCTTTTGATTTTAAAGATATTGAACTTGCTGAAAACTGGCTGCAATCTTAAAACTAGCTTGAGAAATGCGCTTAACGTTTTTGAGCGATGATATAAGCGTGCTTTTCTGGAAGCTGATCCAATTCGAGATGCAAAATCGACAGTCCCATATTGAGCAGTAATTGGCAGTTTTCACGCAGGCCAATAGAGCTGTAATAAAAAGTGTCGTTATGCCATTGGTCGCTATGCTCACCGTAGTCGTCGCCAAAGCTATAAATGAGTACACCGTTGTGGTTTAGCTTTTGACAAAGCTTTTTGAGCACTGGCTTTTGCATATTAAAAGGCAGGTGAAATAGGCTGTCCCAAGCAAGGATAAAATCAAAATTCTCATCGCTTTCCCAGTTGCAAATATCACTGTGTATAAAATTATGCTGAGGATGATTTGCTTGTGCGAGCGCGATCATTTCCGCAGATATATCTAAACCGGTCACTGAATAATTCTTCTGGTGAAGAATACGAATAAACCGTCCTCCGGCGCCGCAGCCAACATCCAGCGCCTTGCCGCCAGCAGCGCGAAGGCCAATCGCTTTTTCAAATTGCGCTAGGCCGTAGCGTGAATCGCTATGTTGCTTATGCCACCACTGAGCGATGTTGTCGTATTTTTCACCAAGTAGTATTGGGTCCATCTTTACGCCTCTCCTTGCTGCCATTGGACGTCGCACATACTCGGGTGGCGGGCCGGTGAAAAAGAGTCAATTTGAATGTCGCGCACTTGCGTAAGATTAGTCCACAGCAGTTTGTGTCTGCGCAGCTTGCGGGTGGTCCGAAGGCTTTTTCCTAACTCCATGGTCTATCCTTTAGCGGTATCCGTACACTAAGTCGTTAATTGGGACTTGGCTTGTGGCCTGCCGAACAGGCATTAGTGTCATGCAGGCTCTTTAGAATGCTATATCAAGACCAGTGACGAGGCTACTGGGCTGCTTAGGCGCTATTTGGCACCGACGCTTTGCTCAGCGTAGTCTAGTATAAGGGTGGTTGCGCGGGTGATAACGAATGATTTCTGGACTTCGATACAGTAAAGCTATCGGTCTAATGTAAATATACGATTTTAAACTATTAATCGTCATTGCTATGGTGGTGTCATGCACAAGTAAGTACCGAAGATAATTAATGTGGTTTATCAATCTAGATCGACACAGTTACATTGGAGAAAGTTATGAGCGCGAATAAAAATGAGCTTAGCGGCGGCAAATGCCCAGTGATGCACGGTTCACAGACGAAGGTCGGCGGACAAACCACTGCAAACCAAGACTGGTGGCCCAATCAATTAAACCTCAAGATTCTTCATCAGCATTCCACCAAGAGCAACCCGATGGGGGGGGATTTTGATTATGCTGAGGAGTTTAACAAGCTTGATTTAGCCGCGTTGAAGAATGACCTCACCACGCTAATGACGGACTCCCAAGATTGGTGGCCTGCGGATTACGGGCATTACGGCCCATTTTTTATTCGTATGGCGTGGCACAGTGCCGGTACCTATCGCATTGGCGACGGTCGCGGTGGTGCCGGTGCCGGCTCGCAGCGCTTTGCGCCCCTTAATAGTTGGCCAGACAATGGCAATCTTGATAAGGCCCGCAGACTGCTATGGCCGATTAAACAAAAATACGGCAGCAAAATTTCTTGGGCCGATTTAATGATTTTGGCGGGTAATGTCGCGCTGGAGTCTATGGGCTTTAAGACCTTTGGTTTTGCCGGCGGTCGCGCCGATATTTGGGAGCCAGAGGAAGATATTAGCTGGGGTGCAGAGCGTGAGTGGTTGGGCGATACACGCTACAGCGGAGATCGCGAGCTGGATAACCCTTTAGCCGCCGTACAAATGGGTTTGATTTACGTCAACCCAGAAGGCCCCAATGGCGAACCTGATCCCCTTGGCTCGGCGCGGGATATTCGCGAGACGTTTGCGCGTATGGCCATGGACGACGAAGAAACCGTGGCACTGGTTGCGGGCGGGCATACTTTTGGTAAAACCCACGGCGCAGGCGATACCGCCCATGTTGGCCCAGAGCCAGAAGCAGCCAATATTGAAGAACAGGGTTTAGGTTGGATAAATAGCTTTGGTAGCGGCAAAGCGGGCGACACCATTACCAGTGGTTTAGAAGGCGCGTGGACCGCAACACCAATCACTTGGGATAATAGCTATTTTGACACCTTGTTTGGCAACGAATGGGAGCTGACCAAAAGCCCAGCCGGGGCCCAGCAGTGGACACCAAAAGGTGACGCCGCCAAAAATACCGTGCCTGATGCCCACGACCCAAACAAGCGCCATGCACCCATGATGTCGACCGCCGATTTGGCGCTGCGGGAAGACCCTGAATACAATAGAATTTCTAAGCGTTTCCACGCTAATCCGGCAGAGTTCGCCGATGCTTTTGCACGGGCGTGGTTTAAATTAACCCACCGCGACATGGGACCGGTAGCGCGTTACCTCGGGCCGGAAGTGCCCACCGAGGAGCTGATTTGGCAAGATCCGGTGCCCGCCGTAGATCATGAGCTTATTAATAGCGACGATATTGTCGCCCTCAAAAAGGCCATTCTCGCAACCGGCTTGTCGGTGGCAGAGTTGGTGGCGACGGCCTGGGCTTCGGCGTCAACGTTCCGTGGCTCCGATATGCGCGGCGGCGCCAATGGCGCGCGGATTCGCCTAGCGCCACAAAAGGACTGGGCGGTGAACCAGCCCAAGCAATTGGCCAAGGTATTGTCGCAATTAGAAGCTGTGCAGAAGGTGTTTAACGCCGCCCAGCCCGGCAATAAAAAGGTGTCTTTGGCAGATTTGATTGTACTGGGTGGCGCTGCCGCCATTGAGCTTGCGGCCAAGCGTGCGGGCCACGCGATTGAGGTAGATTTTATGCCGGGTCGTACAGATGCAAGCCAGGCGCAAACCGACGTAGAGGCGTTTGCCGCCTTGGAGCCGGTTGCCGATGGCTTCCGCAATTACCTAAAACAGCAGTACAGCGTGAGTGCGGAAGAACTGCTAATTGACAAGGCGCAATTGCTGAACTTGAGCGCGCCTGAAATGACCGTACTTGTTGGTGGTATGCGGGTCTTAAACGCCAATGTTGGGCAAAGTCAGCACGGCGTCTTAAGCAGCGCGGCGGAAACATTGAGCAATGACTTCTTTGTGAATTTGCTGGATATAAACACCAGCTGGAAGCCAACTGGCGAGCCGGATGTGTTTGAAGGACGCGATCGCAATACCGGAAACGTGAAGTGGACGGCGAGCCGGGTGGATTTGGTGTTTGGCTCTAACTCCCAGCTGCGTTCTACCGCAGAAGTGTATGCCTGCAGCGACTCCCAAGCGCGCTTTGTGCATGACTTTGTCGCGGCCTGGAATAAAGTGATGAATGCCGATCGCTTTGATCTGAGTTAAACATACGCGATTGTTGTTAAGCGCCGTGTTAGCACGGCGCTTAAATTACCGCGTCTTCTTTAAGCGCTGTTATGCGCTCTTCGTTAAACGCCAATAATTGGCTTAAAACCTCGTCGGTATGCTGTCCCAAGCTTGGGCCAGGCCATTGTGTGCTGCCGGGCGTACCGACTAATTTTGGCACCATGCCGGGAATAGTTAGGGTATCGCCGTTTACCTCAACTTTTTCAAATAAATCTCGGGCTTGGAAGTGTGGGTCTTCGGCCATGTCTTGGGCATTGTAAATTGGCCCGGCGGGCACCCGCACCGCTTCTAATTGCTCGATAGTGGATTGGATGGTTTGGGTGGCACACCAATCGGCAATTGCGGTGTCGATTTTTTCTTGGTGAATAACGCGTCCAGCGTTGTCACTCATGGCCGGGTCCTTGGCAAAATCATCGCGACCAATGGCATTCATTAGGCGCTTGAAAATAGAGTCGCCATTGCCGCCAATAATCACGTATTTGCCGTCGCTACAGCGATAGGTATTGGTGGGCACAATGCCGGTGAGGGTAGTGCCAGAGGCTTGCCGAATAATTCCCTCTTCTGCGTATTCGGGTACGACGGACTCCAGCATATTGAACATGGTTTCATAGAGCGCTACGTCGACGACCTGCCCTTTGTGGAGGCCGCGCTCGCGCGCGTTAAGGGCCATTAAAATGCCGATGATGGCGTGCAGCGAGGCGATGCTGTCGCCGAGACTAAGGTTGGGTCTGACCGGGGCTTCACCGGGGAAACCATTTAAATGACGAAAGCCACTGATGCCTTCGCATACCGAGGCAAAGCCAGGCTTGTCGGCATAGGGGCCGGTTTGGCCGTAACCGGAAATACGGGTGTAAACCAAATTGGGGTTATCGGTTTTTAAGTCGTCGGGGCCGAGCTGCCAGGCTTCCATCACACCGGGGCGAAAATTCTCCACCAGTACATCGCACTGTTTAGCGAGGTCGCGAACAATGGCTTGGCCCTCGGGGTGGCGCAAATCAAGGGTTACCGACTTTTTATTGCGGCCAATGCTATACCACCACAGCGACGTGTCGCCCTTCATGCTGCGCCAGCGGCGAATGGGGTCGCCAATACCGGGGGCTTCGATTTTGATTACCTCGGCACCAAAATAGGCGAGCATGGCGGTAGTGAACGGCCCCGCGATGAGCTGCCCCAATTCTAATATGCGAATACCCTGTAAAGGGCCGGTGTTGGCTGTGCTTGTGGTCATGGTGTTGCTCATTGCTTACGGGCGGTTGCGGCCGAGTTGATCGTGGCTCGATACCCACTCGTCAGAGACGATGGCGGCGGCCAGCGAAAGATCGCCAGCGAGTACCGTGGCGCCAATAATTTCGGCTAATTTGCGGGCCTTGCCTTGGCCGTAGCAGTCCATCATTTCTAAGCATTCGCGCTGGGTGGGTAGGCCGGTGCCGCCGCCATAACTGGCGCAAATGATGGAGGGCAGTGTCACTGAGTAATACAAATCCCCCGCCGGAGTGAGGTCCATAAAGGCGATGCCGGTATGGGATTCCACGACATTGGCCTCATCTTGGCCGGTGGCGATAAACATGGAGGCAATGCCGTTTGCCGAGTGTGGGCCGTTGTAGGCTGAACCCGCCAAAATAGCACCGAGTATCGTGCGTTGGCGCAGGCGTACCATGCGCTCAGGATCTGCGCGCATGAGGTCTTTAAGTACGTCTTTGCTGATGGTGGCTTCGGCCACGACCTTTTTGCCGCGACTGTGTAAAAGGTTCATGTGCGAGTGCTTTTTGTCAGTTTCGATACCGCAGGAGAGCGAGAAGTTTTCAATCACGCCGGGGTAATTACCGAGTATCCATTGGCAGGCTTTGTGGGTGGCCTTGCCGGTCATGTTTTGGCCAGCGGCGTCACCGGTGCTGTAGTTAAAGCGGGTGAATAATTTATTGGCAATGACCCAGCTTTGAATATGTTGCAGCTTGCCAATGGCGGTGGTGCTTTCAGCTTGGGCGCGAATGGCAGGAAGTTCTTGCTCAAGCCACTGGGAAAAATGCAGGGCTTCGCGGGCGCTGGCAAATTCAAACAGTGGCGCGCGCTGCATAGATTCGCCCGTTACCGTAACTGTGGCGCCACCAGATTCAGAAATAACGCGCATGCCGCGACTGTACGACGCAATGAGGGTGCCTTCGGTGGTTGCCATGGGCACATAGAAAACCCCTTGGGCGTGCTCACCATTAATTAAATAGGGCCCGGCAACCCCAAGAGGCATTTGCACCACGCCAATAAAGTTTTCGGCATTGCCCTCAACTACCTTTGGATCAATGGAGTAGTGGCCGGTGTGTTTTAGGCTGGCCCCGGTTTCGGCCTCAATAAATTCCCGCCGTTGTTTGGCGGCGGCCTCGGAATAATTGTCTTCTTTAAGGCGGGGAATTGGCTTACGTAAGCTCATCGTTATCTCTTATTTTTGTGGGAATGTGAACGGGATCGGTCGGACGAAAAGGTAAAATATCCTGAAGCACAGCGGAGGCTGGAATCTAAGCTGCCGACCTCCGACCTTAAACCTGTGCTGCTACTTTAGTGGTCTCGCCTTCACTGCGCGCAATAATGACCGCCGCGCAGGAGTCGCTAAACACGTTCACCGCGGTGCGCACCATATCGAGAACGCGGTCGGTAACCAATAATAAGCCAATCCCTTCAAGAGGAAGCCCTATTGCTCCGAGAATTACCGAGATGGCAACTAAGCTCGCGGCGGGTATACCGGCCACGCCAATGGAGGTGAGCAGGGCAATAATGACCACGGTAAATTGTTGCACCCAGCTTAGGTCAAGCCCGTAAACCTGGGCGATAAACATGGCGGCAACACACTCGTAAAGGGCTGTGCCGTCCATGTTAACGGTGGCGCCAAGGGGTAATACAAAACCACTTACCCGTTTCGATACGCCGGATTTTTCTTGGATGCTCTCGAGAGTCAAGGGCAGGGTTGCGGAGCTAGACGCGGTAGAGAAGGCGGTTAGCATTGCTGGGGTCATGGCCGCAAAATGGGCTTTGGGGTTAACTCTGCCCACGTAACGGAGCAAGAGCGGTAACGCCACAAAGGCGTGAATTAATAAGGCTAACAAGGCCGTAAAGAAAAACAATAGCATGGGTTTGAACGCCGCAAATCCGGTGGCGGCGACGGTCTTGGCCACTAAACCGAATACCCCGAGTGGGGCAAATTTCATCACCCACATGGTGATTTCGGTCATGATGTCCATCACCCCTTGCCAGAAATGCATAAGGGTGGCGGC
Organism: Zhongshania aliphaticivorans; assembly: GCF_001586255.1. Lineage (NCBI taxonomy): Bacteria > Pseudomonadati > Pseudomonadota > Gammaproteobacteria > Cellvibrionales > Spongiibacteraceae > Zhongshania > Zhongshania aliphaticivorans. The sequence goes on along the minus strand of NZ_CP014544.1, from coordinate 4,075,234 downwards.
GTGTTCGGATTTACTGCGCGCCAGAAAAAAGCCAAAGAGCAGGCTAAAAAAGATTAAGCCTAGCATTTGGCCGTTTGCGGCGGCCGCCACGACATTGGTGGGCACCATGCGCACAAACACTTGCACAACATCGGCCATGCCACGTCCTTCGACCTTGGCTAGGGTGTCGCTCAATTCTGGGTCGCTGCTGCTGATGGTGGCGGCAAGGGCTTGGTTGTCACCGCTGCCCGGCGCGATAATATTCACCACGGCCAAACCAATGAGTATGGCAATGAGGCTGCTAGAAGCGTAAAAGAGCAGGGTTTTGCCGCCGAGCTTCTCTAATTTATCACCGCCTACGCCTGCCATGCCGCTAATAATGGACGCCATTACCAGCGGGACAATGAGCATTTTTAAGGCGTTAAGAAAAATGGTGCCAAGAAACTCATATACCGATATAAAAGACAGTCCGCCTATGCCGCCGTCGGCGCCGCCGAGTATTCCGGCCAATACCGCAAGAAGAATTGCGATGCCAATTTGCCAGTGCAGGGGAATATTGCGCATGTGCTATTTACTCTTTAATTTTAGTGGCTGAGCGACATAGCGCTTTACTTTAGCACGGCTTCGTCTGACCTCGGAAGTCGGAGGTCTGACGAGGCCGTACGTCCCAATTTGAGCGTATGGCTGCTTTTGGTTTTTGTCCGACATCAGACGCCCGACTTCCAACTAATTTTTCACCGCCGTCCCGTAATACATATACCCAGCTATTCGTGGCGCGTCGTCAACATAGCATTGCTCAAGGCTGTCAATTTTAAATCCGCAGCTGGTGATGAGTTCGGGAATGCGGCGGTTGAGGTGGCATCCCCCCGCTAGCTTTTTCCATACCGGAGTGATGCGGTTTTGCCAGTTTTGAATATTGCGGTCCGGCGCAAGGCCGTGCTCACAAAACAGTAATTTGCCACCAGGCTTTAGTACCCGCCGCATTTGCTGCAGGGCCTGCTGCCAGTCGGGGATGGTGCACAGGGTGTAGGTGAGTAATACGGTGTCGACACTATTGTCGTCTAGGGAGATGTCTTCGCCGTTTAAATTGAGCCACTTTACTTTGAGATTGGTGTTTTTAAGGTTTGCGCGGGCCTTTTTACGCATGCCTTCGGAGGGTTCAAGTCCCCAAATAAAGTCGATATTGTCGGCTTGATACAGCGCTAAGTTAATACCGCTGCCCATGCCGACCTCCAGTACCACCCCGCTTGCCAGCGGCACGATTTTTTCGCGGAGCGCCATAATTGGCGCCATCGAGCAGGCTTTGTCGATAACAAAGGGAAGTATTTTATTTTCGTAAAAGCCCATATTGTTCTTCCTATTAGGGGGTTTTGACGTATCTCGCAGCCGATATGCGAGTATTCCACAATACCCGAGATTGACAAGTTTTGTTATCAAGGCAAACATGCTGCACAAATAGCAATAAATGCGTTGTTACGCTGACTCTAGGCGACAAATCCTTGGCTGTGGAGTCAGACCGGTTTCTCACATGGGTGAATCAATGAAATATCCTCATATTATTATTCTAGGTCTTATCGCAACACTTGGCGCCTGCGGTGGTTCAACGTCGTCGAGCTCGTCCTCGAGTTCCTCGTCGTCGGCGAGTTACGTTACTGAAGCATTTACAACTAACGCCGCGGCGGATTTAGCGGCGTTTAATATTGCCGGGCCAATGGATATTAACCCGCTGTGCGTGCCGGATACAGCGTCAAATCTGCCATTGCCTGAAGGTCTCTTGGTTTATAAGAAAGATGAGGCGCCAACGCGCCTAGTGGTGTTTGCCCACGGAATCGGCCACACGGTACGCAAAAGTTGGCTGCCGCATATGCTGAGGGAAATTCGCCTTGCACGGACCTTTGAAAATAATCCCGGCAATGTTGCCTTTGTGACGACTGACTACCGCGATAATCTGGGTTTTCCTACTCTGCGTGGTGCCCACGATACGATTGCGGCGACCTTGCACGCCATGAAGAAGTTTCCCAGCATTGAAACCGTTTATATTTTCGGGGTGTCGATGGGTGGCTCAATCTCCGGGACGGCGATAGTGGAATCGACGGCGGTAACTGCCGATGGCAGCTCACTCTACGATTACTGGCTGGATGTAGAGGGCGTGAGTCAGCTGATTGAGACGTATGCCGAAGCGACAGCGGCGGCCTCGATATCGGAAACGGCAGCCCAAGCGCAGGCGGGTATTGAGCGGGAGACCGGCGGCAATCCTCTTATTTGCCCCTTAGCGTATGAGCGGCGCTCGCCAGCCTACCAAGCGGCGGAAATGAAATTGGCTGGTTTGCGGGCCGCGACTGTGGTGCACGCGATAAATGATGGCTTAGTGCCACATAATCAGGGTCGAGTAATGGCCTCGGGTCTGACCACCGCGGGTATTCCTACGCAGTTCTTCACCATTGTGGGTATTCCGCCTTTCCAGGATCCGGGTACAACGGGTACCGGCACCTTAGGTCTAGGTGATTTGGACCCCTATTTAAATTTGGCGGGGCACGGCTCTGAAGCACAGGCTTATCACCCAGTAATGCGGGTGGCCTTTGAAAATATGCGTAAGATGCTCGACGGCACCTACAATGAAACCGTGCCGTATTTTGAATGTGTGGTTGATCCAAATATACCGTCTGACAGTTGTCCGGTAGATCAGCTTCAGCCCTAGTTTAGTTGATAAAGAGCGCTGCCTACCGCTCCTTGGCAGCGCGTGTTCAGAATCGACATTGACCGCGTTAAAAAGCAGTGACTATACTCAGTTCTTAATAATGTAGAGCGTTGGCGCAAATTCATGGATGAGAATATACGTTTTCGTGCTTTTGGCATTACTGATATAGGTCAAGTGCGCGAACATAATGAAGATGCTATTGGCCTAGCCATAGACCAAGGCTATATGGTGGTTGCCGACGGTATGGGCGGCCACAACGCGGGCGAGGTCGCCAGTGCTATTGCCATTGATGAAATTGCGCATCACCTGTCTTTTAGTGATTGTCCGGCGCCTAGCGCCGACAACGCAGTTTATTCTCCGCAGACCTTGCATCTTCGCGATGCGGTTATTGTTGCTAATGCGGCGATACTCGACGCTGCGAAACAAGATTATGCCCGTCAAGGCATGGGCACCACGGTGGTGGCCATGCAATTTACGGCTAACCGCGTCGCCATCGCCCATGTTGGGGACTCGCGCTTATACCGGTTTCGCGAGGGGTTTTTGGATCAGCTCACTACCGATCACACCCTGGTGCAGGAATGGCTGACTCGCAAGCTGTATACCCAAGAAGAAGCCCGTAATGCCAAAAACAAAAATGTCATCACCCGCGCGCTTGGTTTGCTTGAGGAGCTTGAGGTAGATTTATTAGAAGAACTGGTTCGCAGTCAGGATCTCTATTTGCTGTGTTCCGATGGCTTGAGCGGTATGCTCGATGATACTGAAATCAGTAAGGTATTAAGCAAACACGGGCAGGAGCCTGAAACCGCCGCAATGTTACTGCTGAAATTGGCAAATATGGCGGGTGGTAAAGATAATATTTCTATTATTATTGTGTGTGTTGATGAGGTGGTCGCCGGACAAGACGATGCGTCAGACGAAACGCTTGACTGGTTCGACTAGGGAAATAGCTCAGTAACGGATTAGAATTATGGCAAAGCTGGTTCTCAGTTTTCAGGGTAGAGTGCTTGAGGATTTTCCCCTCGACAAAGAGCGGGTCACTATTGGCCGGGCGGCCGATAATGATATTTGCATAGAAAACCTTGCCGTGAGTGGTCGTCATGCTGCGGTCGAAACCTTTCAGAATGACAGTTATCTAGTTGATTTAGGCAGTACCAATGGCACCTTGGTTAATGGCAATCCGGTGACCCGCCATGCCCTGCGCAGTGGCGATTACATCACTATTGGTAAGCATTCACTTACCTATCACGGCCTCCAGCGCACTGCAGAAACAGATGACGAGGTCGAAAAGACCATTGCCATTCGCCCTGCAATGCGCAGCGCCGAAGCCGCGCCAGTAGCCCTGCTAGGGTATTTGCGGGTGCAGAATGGTGGGGCCGCTGGTCGGGAAATGGTATTGAGCAAAGCCCAGACCAAATTAGGTAAAGCGGGCTTGCAAGTGGCGGCAATTAGTCGACGCCAGCAAGATTACTACTTGGAGCATATCGAAGGCCAAGATGGTCGCACCCCGACGATTAACGGCGTACAGATTGGTTTGCAGCCGCGTAAATTAGCGCATGGCGACATCTTGGAGATTGCCAATACGCGTTTGGGTTTTGAATTGCGGCCGGCGTAATACCGAGTGAGTTTTCAATAAAATTGTGAACACATAAAAATGGGGGAGCTTTGTGGCTCCCCCATTTTTATGTCGGTGAGTTTAGCCAACGGTGCTAAATTGACCTCGTTTACATCGCGGGGTAAAGTCAAAGCTGAGCCGTTAGACAAAATATTTTACGTAGAGCCCCCATTCCGATGTTGATTTTTTTCCTACCAACCAAGCAGTTGGCGCACGCTGTTTTGTGTGTGCTGTGTCTTGCTATGGTTTCAGCGTACACAAGCTATGCATATGCTGATATTAGTGACACAAGAGCGGAGTTAGAACGTGCTAGCGAACGCGTTGTGCGGGCATGGACTGAGTATGGTGAGTTAACGGGCGATGCACCAAGTGCTGAGCAAATCAAAAATCTACGCACTTATGTTGCTAATGTTGCTGATGATCAAGTGGCAAAAACCCTTGATGACGTAGCAAGTGAGCTCACGTCACTAGAAAAAGAAATTATGTTCTTGAAGATATTGCCAAGCGCAAGTAATGAGTCTGGAGGCGCCAGTAATGGCGGCCTGGAAACGCTACGAGGGCAATTTGATGATGTGGGATCGAGGTGTAGTAAGCGGTTTTATAGCGATAAAATGTTCCAAGAAGTATTCAACAGCAGTCCGTGCTCAGAATACACAGAGCGCTTTGACAATGCCATTTACCACGCCGAGAACGACGCTGACAAAGTCCAAGCTTACGAAGAGGGCATTGCTAGCCTGACGAAAATTTATAGGCAAGTAGCTGACTTGGATACCGCAGAGTTAGGCCGTATTCACGAGAAAGTTAAATCTTTTAATGCCAGGAATGCCAAATTAGAGGCGCTCCTGGAAGAGCGCCAAAGTCTTATGCCGCGCATTAACCCTCTCGTTGAAAAAATGGATGAATATAAAAGCAAGGCCGAATCGTATATTGATGATGCGAGCTCAAATTGCCGGGCCGAGGGCGTTGATTTTGATTGTGGAAATCGATGTCAACGGCGGGTGAGAGACCCTATTTTTGGCACTTATCGCAATGAACCGGATCGGCGATGTTTAGAAAAATGCAATTTTCAAGAACAACGGGCTACCGATGATCTCAATGAGCAAATTGAAGAGTGTATTGATGAGCGGGATTGGGCCAAAGATAAATTAGAAGACATTGAGTTAGATTATAAAAGTATGCAATCACGAGTATTGGCCTTATATGACCAATATGAGCGGGTTAACGATGAAATAGTGTCACTCGCCGATAGCAACAAAAGGGCAGTTGTGGAATTGGATCAGTTCCTAATTCAATTACTCCCAGAAGTATTTTATGCAATGAATAGTGAGTTTAGCGCTTACGGTGTGAATTCGGTTTCGTATCGATCAGATTAAGGGCGTTATTTCCGCCTGGTTCTAACAGCACAGTATGGAAATAAAAAAAACGGCTGCCTTAGTGGCAGCCGCTTCAATCAAAAATGCCAAGGCGTTTTAAGCCATGGCATTCATACCAACAAGGCATTTCGCTAGGGCATAATCGCCGGCAACTGCTTTTGCAGGGCCATTTTCTGCTTAGTGCCTTCGCCGGTTAAGGCGAAGCCAAGTAATTCGCCATTCGTGCCGACAAAGCGCGCTACTACATTGACGCCATCTTGTTCGATTTCCCAGCTGCCTTTTGCATCTCGAGGCGCAGGGCTAACCGTGACGGGGCAAGCCGGTGTTTTAATGGTGACCGGCATGGCCGGGTAGCTGACCTCGGTAGCATCGCCGGTGAGGGTTTTTGCCAAGGCGCGGGCCTGGGCCATGAGTGGGGCAACATAAACCAGAACGTGGCCAGCGACTTCTGCGCAGTCACCCATGGCGTAGACATTGGGCGCACTGGTTTCGAGTAGGCGGTTGGTTGCGATACCTCGGTTTACCGTAATGCCAGCGTCTTGGGCGAGCTTGATTTGCGGACGCACGCCAACGGCGGACAAGACCAAGTCACAGCTAATGGTTTCGCCATTGTTGAGGCTCACTGCCAGTGCATTACCGACTTTATTTACTTCAGTTACCAGCGGCCCAAAATGGAATTTTGCGCCCTTGGCTTCGAGGCCTGCTTGCACGGCTTTTCCGGCGGCTTCGGGTAGTAGGGTAGGAATACAGTAACCGAGTGGGTCAACGGTTTCCGTTTCAATGCCGCCATTAAGCAAGTCGTTGGTAAATTCGCAGCCGATAAGGCCGCCGCCAATAATGCAGACTTTCTTCACGTTGTTTTTTGCTACCGCGGTGCGGAAGTCGTGATAGTCCAGCAAATCATTAACCGAGTAGACGTATTCTAAGGCATCGCCTTTGATGGGCGGCCGGATAACATCGGCGCCCAGTGCCAAGACCAGCTTTTTGTAATGTACTTGGGTAGCTTGGTCACCAATGGTAATGGTTTGGCTGGCGGTGTTGATGGCGGTGACCTTGGTCAGCGTCCACACGCTGGCATTAAGGTCTTCACCCATGCCGCCAGCATCTTTCTGGGCGAGGGCGTCGGCGTCCATATTTTTGGTGAAGCCGGTCGATAGCATTGGCTTAGAATAGGCGCGGCCGTCGTCGGCGCTAATCATGATGATGGGGCTGTCTTTATCGTATTTGCGAATCTCGCGAACCAGGCCGTAGCCAGCCAAACCGGTGCCAATAACCACAATAGCTGCTTCGGCGCTGGCAGAGGCGGGTTCTTCATGATGGGGTAGATCGCTTTCTTCCGACTTTTCAATCATTTCAAAGTCTTCTTTACCCACGCCGCAGTCCGGGCATAGCCAGTCGTCGGGAATGTCCTCCCAGCGTGTGCCTGCGGCGATTCCGGAATCCGGGTCACCCACGGCTTCGTCGTAGACCCAACCGCAGACAATACATTCCCATTTACTCATTTGCTTACATCCCCTAAATACAGTGCTTCTATTGGTCAAGCTTAAATTAAAAAGCCCCTAGATATCATGGTCCATTCGGCCGATATTGGAACTTGCAAGTCGCAGATGAATCACGCATTCTGCCGCCACATACAGTTAATTAGTGCTGCATTTACTGCGGCCGAAGCCAACTATTTTCTTATCCATCATTCTGGAAGGCCGCTATTGTACGCTTTTCAAGCAAGTCGAATCCAGACCGCTGAGCCATCCTGGCTGAGCTGTAAGCGACGTGCCGTCTCTCATTTACCGGCGAAAGATGCTCGCTGGCTGCTGGATACCGGCTCTTTAACTGCCCATTTGCGCCGCGTTTCGGAGGGGCATTTCCACGTTGAGGTTTTGTCGCAGCGCTGGCAGTTGCCCCGCCTATCTGAGCGTCGTCTATTGAATATGGGCGATCGGGAATGGGGCTTGGTTCGCGAAGTGTTGCTCTGTTGCCGTAATGAGCCGTGGGTGTTCGCCCGCAGTGTTATGCCTGCGACCTCCCTCGTTGGGCGTTTGGCGCGCTTGCGCCATCTCGATAATCGGCCACTGGGCCATTTATTGTTTACCGACCCCATGATGTCCCGCGACCCTTACGAGATTTGTCAGTTGCCGGTAGCGGATTTGTCGCTAGGTATAAGCCCTGATTCAGAGAAATTGCTGTGGGGACGGCGGTCACGGTTTTTACTGAGCCAACACCCTATTATGGTCAGCGAGATTTTTCTGCCAGCGTTTTGCCCTTGGTAGTCGCTAAAATTGGGGTAATGAGTACTGGTATACTCAATTCAAAGTGCGAGCGAGTGAATTATGCAGCAGTTAATTGCCCAGCTTAAAAAACAATATCCCCACTACCTCGCCTTGATGAGGGTGGATCGGCCAATAGGCACCTATCTGGTGCTTTGGCCAACATTGTGGGCCTTGTGGTTGGCGGCGGAAGGCGTGCCAGATTGGCATTTACTGCTTATTTTTATTTCGGGTACTTTTCTTATGCGCTCGGCGGGCTGTGTCATTAATGATTACGCAGACCGAAAAATAGATGCCCATGTCAGCCGTACCAAACTGCGGCCATTTGCCCAAGGCCTAGTCAGTGAAAAAGAAGCGTTGATCCTTTTTGCCAGCTTGTGTCTGTTGGCTTTTGTGCTGGTGTTGTTTACTAATCAATTGACGGTGTTGTTGTCTTTTGGCGCGGTGCTATTAGCGGCCACCTACCCCTTTATGAAGCGTTATACCCATTTACCCCAGTTGGCTTTGGGCGCTGCTTTTGCCTGGGGTATTCCTATGGCCTTTGCTGCGCAGACCGCTTCGCTGCCGCCTGCGCTGTGGTTGATTTACATTGGGGTGCTGATCTGGACGGTGTGCTACGACACCTTTTACGCGATGGTAGACCGCGAGGATGATCTAAAAATTGGCGTTAAATCCACCGCAATACTGTTTGGTGATGACGATATTACGATCACTGCCATGCTCCAGGTTTGTGTGATTATTGTCATGCTCATGGTTGGCGTACGCTTTGGCATGAGCTTCATATATTACGCCAGTCTTATCGCCGCCAGTGGCCTGTTTATTTACCAGCAACGCCTTATTCGCTACCGTCTGCGCGATGACTGCTTTAAGGCCTTTTTAAACAATAACTGGGTAGGCGCGGTTATTTTTGCCGGTATTGCGCTCCACTTTATGTTGGCCGCTTGAGATCTTATTGATGGTGGATTTGGAGTTTATTAGCGCCATTGCGGATCTCGGCATAGAGAACTGGAATGCGATAGCGGGCGTTGAGTATCCCTTTACCCGCTATGAGTTTCTATCTGCGCTGGAAACCAGCGGCGCGGTGACGGCTGAAAAAGGTTGGCAGCCCCATCACATGGTCGCGCGGCGTGAGGGCCGCGTTATTGGCGTGATGCCGATGTATATTAAAACCCATAGTTACGGCGAATACGTTTTCGACTGGTCTTGGGCCGATGCCTATCAGCGCCATGGGCGCTCTTACTACCCTAAATTATTAGCGGCAATCCCCTTTACGCCAGCAACTGGCCCGCGTTTGTGTGTGAGTGACGAGGCCGATCGCGATGCCGTGATGGCGGCCGTAGCGACTGTGCTACCTGCACATGTAAAGGCGCTTGGCGCGTCGTCGGCCCATATCTTGTTTACCAAGTCTGAAGTGTCGACGGCGTGGCAAGAGCAGGGTTTTATGCAGCGGGTTGGTCCTCAGTACCATTGGTATGATCGAGATTACGGTGATTTTGAAGGCTTTTTAGCCAGTTTTAGCTCCCGTAAGCGCAAGACCTTGCGCAAAGAGCGGCGGGTCGTGGCGGAGCAGGGTTTAGATTTGCAGGTTTTAGTGGGCGATGAAATCAGCGCCGCGCAGTGGCGTTTCTTTTTCCACTGTTACCAATTAACGTACGCCAAGCGCAGCGGTCACGGTGGTTATTTACCAGAGGCATTCTTTGCCCAGCTAGCCGCGACCATGTCTGAAAATTTAGTGATGGTGGTGGCGAGTCACGGCAATGAGCCAGTGGCGGTGGCACTGAACTTCCGCGATCAGCACACCCTCTATGGTCGTTATTGGGGCTGCGTGCGAGAGTATGAATTTCTGCACTTTGAAACCTGTTATTACCAAGGTATTGAATATTGCCTGCGCGAAGGCTTACGCCATTTTGACCCTGGCGCGCAGGGCGAGCATAAAATTCAGCGGGGATTTACGCCAATACTGACTTACTCAAATCACTTCTTAACCGATGCGGATTTTTCTGAGGCGGTGGCGCGCTTTCTCAATGAGGAAAAACAGCATATTGCCCAGTATTTGCGCGAGGCCAGCGCCATGCTGCCGTTTCGGCGGGGCGACGAATAGGCCCCTGAATGCTATGTTGCAAGCGGTTCAGGGGCGGGGGTGGCGTTATTGCTGGGCGTTCTTTAGCACCCGCTCAACATAGAGCAAACACAGTATCGGTAGCACATAACTGGTGGCGATTTGGGTGAGCAGAACAATCTCTGAAAGCGACCACTGGGCATCGCTGCTGATCCAATAGATGAAAATCGGCATGGCAACAAAAATTAAGGTCGGAAGATAACGCCACAAATAGTAGGCCATGCTGGACGCCGCTTCACTATCGGCACGGCGGTAACAGTAGAAGGTTATTAGCACCACTAAAAAGCCAATGACGAGCACGTAGTTATTGCCGAGCAGATCGCCCAGTAAGTTGAGAATAGCGCCAAATACCATGCTTAGCAGACTGATATTGACCAGTCCCCGCAAATTGCGCAATTTTTGCCGTTCCATATTTTGTCCTGTTATTTATCGTCAGTTTTCTACAGTGTAGCTTGCCAAATTAAGCGTTGATGTCTTTGACCAAGAGCCCGTATTTTAGTGCCGCTTCGGGCAGGGGCTGATCTAGCGGGATTTGCACTCGGTGACCGGAACCGGGCGCGGCATTAATCGCCTTGCCATGCTTGTCGCTCAGGGTTTTCAGCTGGAAGCGAGTATTGCCACCAGGCAGCATTAACTCCAGGGTATCCCCGGTTACAAAGCGGTTTTTTACATCGACGGTGATAACCGAATCGCGGGCATCGACGACTTCACCAACAAACTGCTGCTGTTGGGCGTTGTTGAGCCCCATTTCGTAGTTCTGGTATTCCTTCGGCGGGTGGCGGCGATAAAAGCCTTCGGTGTACCCGCGATTGGCTAAGGTATCGAGCTCATCCATTAACTGCATGTCAAAGGGCTTACCGTGGGCGGCATCATCTATGGCGCGGCGGTAGACTTGGGCGGTGCGCGCTACGTAATAATGGGATTTGGTGCGGCCTTCAATTTTTAACGAGTGCACACCCATCGCGGCTAGGCGCTCGACGTGCTGCACCGCCCGTAGATCTTTGGAGTTCATTATATAGGTGCCGTGTTCGTCTTCGTAGGCAGGCATGAACTCGCCGGGGCGCTGAGCCTGCTGTAGTAAGACTGGCTCAGTGACAATGGTGGGCCGTGGTTCTGGCACATAGGTTTGTACTGGCGCGGGTTTATTTACCGCAACAATGTCGCCGGTTTCATCTTCTTTGGCCTCGTGAGCTTGATATTTCCAGCGGCAGGCATTGGTGCAAGCGCCTTGATTGGGGTCGCGGTGGTTCATATAGCCAGACAGCAGGCAGCGGCCTGAGTAGGCAATACACAATGCGCCGTGCACAAAGACTTCTATTTCCATCTCGGGCACGCGCTGGCGAATTTCTTCAATTTCGTCCAGCGCCAGCTCGCGAGACAAAATCACACGTTGAATGCCGTTTTGATGCCAGAATTTAACGGCCGCCCAGTTCACCGCGTTGGCTTGCACGGACAGGTGAATAACTTGCTCGGGCCATTTTTCGCGTACCAACATCATGAGGCCGGGGTCGGCCATAATCAGGGCGTCGGGCCCCATCTCAATTACCGGTTCTAAATCCCGCAAATAACTGCGTATTTTGTCGTTGTGCGGGGAAATATTCGAGGCCAGGTAGAATTTTTTGCCCTGGCCGTGGGCCTCTTCCATACCGGTGCGCAGCGTATCGAGATCTTTAAATTCATTGTTGCGCACCCGCAGGCTATAGCGGGGTTGCCCCGCGTAGACAGCATCTGCGCCATAAGCAAAGGCGTAGCGCATATTGCGGAGGCTGCCGGCGGGGGACAGGAGTTCAGGGATCATGGGCTAGGCTGCCTTGGGGTAAAGAGTGGATACAAGAGGTGTATGGTATCGCAAAGCACTGTTTTCTGCGCTATTGGTGAAAGTGGCCGCCGGGGATACACTCGGTGCTCAGCAGCGAGGTATTGAGTTGTGACGGGATGTGAGCGTGCAAAAACATAGCTATTGGCAGGGCCTAGCGCTTTTCGCCAGCTTTTTGCCCTTCGCCTGCGATGCGACTGAGGCAAATGGCCATTATTATTTAAAAGCGGGTCTGGGCGGATCTTGGCCGTCCGGCACGGCCGAGGCTTATGCTAATAGTGCTAGTGACTCGTCTTCCGTGTTGTTTCCAGCATCGCCCAATACCAATAGCTACCCGCTAGATCAATCTGGAGGGGACAACTACCACATTGCGGCGGGGCTGAGCTTTGCCGATGACTGGCGGCTAGAAACCGGATATTTATCTGAGCGCGGCCGTCTCCGCGGCGGCTCTGCGGCGGAGCCTATAAATGTCGAGCTTGCTCAACACGCATTGAGCGTGTCGCTCTGGCGTGACTTTTCGCTGATGAGCCCACGGTTTCGCCCCTATGTGGGTGCCGGGCTGGGTGGTTTACAGAGTCGGCTTGCGGGGGCGTCTCACCAGCAGTGGACGCTATTTACCGGTGCGGGTGTTGGGCTAGCTTTGACGCCACAGTGGCAGCTTGATATGTCGTATCAGTATACGATTGGCGAAGATGCGCAACTTAAAACTGCCGAAACTAGGTTTACTATTCCGCAAGACGGTGGGCGCTGGCAGATGGGGCTGCGCTATCACTTTGCGCCCACGACAGAGCCCTCGATCAGGGATCGCGATGGCGACGGGATTGCCGACGAGGATGATCGTTGTCCCGAAACGCTGCGAGGTGCGGTTGTTGATATGTATGGCTGCGCCGACAGTGATGGCGATGGGATTATAGATTCACTTGATCGCTGCCCTAATACCCCAGCAGAGAATGAAGTCGATAGTAATGGCTGTATGGACAGCGACAACGATGGCGTCAAAAACAGTGCAGATCAATGCCCCAATAGTGCTCCAGGTGAGCGAGTATTGCGTAATGGCTGTGCGGCGCGGCAGAGCGTTGGCTTGGAAAGTATCCGTTTTGGGCTCGGTGAAACGGAACTAAATGCCGACGCGAAAGTCCGTCTAAGCGAGGTAAGCGCAGTGATGTTAGCCTCACCACAATATCGATTAGCGGTTCAAGGCCACAGCGATGATAGCGGCGATGCTGACGCTAACTATCGTTTGTCCCGGGCGCGGGCGCGGGCAGTGGGAAAGGCGCTAGTTGGTCTGGGTGTGGCCGCCGAGCGTATTGAAATTCAAGCATTTGGCGCTAATATGCCGGTAGCAGATAACAGCACTAGTGCGGGCCGGGCGCTGAATAGGCGGGTTTCGTTAAGGGTGATACGCCCTAAATAAGTAAATTTGGCTCGCCTTTAAATGGCAGTGCTTTACGACGGTGCTTTGCCGGTTTAGCATGCGGGTTTGCGTATTCGTTAATTGTGCACGCAATTTTAATGATAATTTGCACTACTATGGACTAGTATTGCGCAAGTGAGAATGACCCCCTCGTTGAAACTGCTCAGTTTTAATGGGAGGTATAACTTTAATGATCAGGGGATGTTTATGAGTAAGCAATGGAAATCTGCTCTGGCTGCGGGTGTGATATTAGCATCAGCAACCGGCGCGGCAATGGCTGAGGATCAGGAAACTGGCTTCTATGTCGGCGGTAATGCTTTTTACAACGAAGTATTCGATGCCGATGGTACCGCGACGACGACAACTGCGGGCGGCTTTGCCGCTATTCCGCTGATTGGCGATGTACTCAACGGATTGTTGGGTGGCTCCGCGAGTAGCTCTGCCAATCTCGAAACCAGCTATGACAACGACATTAGCTACGGTTTTAGCGTTGGTTATAAATTTGCTAGCCCAGTGCGTATTGAATTTGAATACCGCCAGGGCGAGAACGACGTTGATAAAATTTCAAGTGGCGGTGTATCAACCACTAGCGACAGCAGCCTTGAAGTAACGTCGATGATGGGTAATGTGTGGTATGACTTCGCCGCTGGCGAACGTCTGCGCCCTTACATCGGTTTTGGTTTAGGTATGGCTAACCTCGACATGGGCGATGCCGATGACGACGTTACCATTGGCCAATTGGGTGCTGGTATCACTTACTTCCTGACCCCGCGTTTGGCGCTTGATGCAGGCTATCGCTATAGTGTTGCAGAAGATGCAACCTTCAAGTCAGCGACAATTGAGCAAGAGAACGAATACAGCGCGCAAAGCGTGCAAGTTGGCTTGCGCTATAACTTCTTTGAGGCCCAATACGGCGTAAAAGACAGCGATGGCGACGGCGTTTCTGACGAAACTGATGAGTGCCCAGGCACCCCACGTGGTGTTCAAGTAGACAGCGTTGGCTGCCCACTCGACGGCGATAACGACGGTGTTGCTGACTATCTCGACCAGTGTCCAAATACCCCAGCTGGCGCTAAAGTAAATGCCAGTGGCTGTCCTTTAGACGGTGACAACGATGGTGTAGCTGATGCCGATGATGCTTGTCCTGATACCCCGGCTGGTCAAGCGGTTATGTCTAATGGCTGTGCTAAAGACCAAGCGGTTATTCTGCGCGGTGTTAACTTTGAGCTAAACAGTGCTCAGCTAACCATGAATGCAGAGACCATTCTTAATGGTGTTGCTGAAACACTGGTGAGTTCACCTGGTTTTGACGTTGAGCTACAAGGCCACACCGATAGCACCGGCAGTGACAGCTATAATATGAACCTGTCGCAAAACCGTGCTAAGTCTGTAAAAAGCTACTTGGTTAGCAGTGGTGTTGAAGCGAATCGTTTAACTGCTCGCGGCTACGGCGAAGAGCAGCCTATTGCCAGCAACGACACTAAAGACGGCCGTGCGCAAAACCGTCGTGTAGAGTTGAAGGTTATTGGCGATGGTTCTAGTGATTCAGTAGAGCCAATGATGTATGACGAGCCAATGGTTGAAGAGCCTGCAGTCGAAGAGCCCATGATGGACGAGCCAATGGTTGAAGAAGAGCCAATGGTTGAAGACGAGCCTATGATGGAAGAAGCTCCTGCGGAAGCTGAGCCATCAGTAGAAGATGAGTACGAGTACGATCCTTCTGCGGAAACTGACTACTAAGCGCATTGTTTGCGATTAATAGCTCATAAAAAAACCCGGCCACTGCGCCGGGTTTTTTTATGCCTTTACTACGGCTATTAGCTGCCTTGCGAGCGCCAAATTAACAGGCGATTATTGGCGGGCATGGCATGATCTGCGTGCAGGTGTAAGCCAATTTTCTCGGCCAAGGCATTAATAGCTTCAAAGTCCCGGATGCCACTCTGAGGATTGCGCTGTTTTAGCCATTGATCAAAACTGGCATTGCTGGCGGCGGTGTATTTTCCCTGATAGTTAAACGGTCCATAAATACAGAGCAGGCCGTCGTCTTTGAGGCTTTTGCGTAAATGGCTAAAGAACAATTCCACTTCGTGCCAGCTCATAATATGTAGGGTATTAGCCGAGTAAATACCATCAAATGGGGGTTGTGGCCAATCTACGTCTCTGGCGTCTAGCGTGATTGGAGGGGCTAAATTGGGGAGCTTGGCGTCGTCGATCCAGGCCTGAATACCCTCTAAATTTTCACGCCGATCACTGCATTGCCAATGAAGCTCGGGCAAATTAGCCGCAAAATGTACCGCGTGTTGGCCCGTGCCGCTGCCAACTTCCAATACCCGTTGCCCGGCGGTAAATAGTGGGGCAAGGATCTCTAAAATAAACGGCTGATTGTTTTCACAAGCCTGTGAAAAGGGTTTGGCTTGACTCATGGTTAAATCCCTTTGAATTATGCTTAAATCATTCCTTGGCGAAGGTTGATAGCCTATCCTCGGCTGTCGCCAAGTGTAACGGCTTTTTCAGGAGTACAACAATGGCTTACTGGCTGATGAAATCTGAGCCTGACACGTTTAGTCTCGACGATCTTCGCAAGCGGCCAAAGGGCACTGAACATTGGGACGGGGTCAGAAACTATCAGGCTCGCAATATGATGCGCGACCAAATGAAAGTGGGTGACAAAGTGTTTTTTTATCACTCCTCTTGCCCGCAACCGGGTATTGCAGGCATTGCCGAAGTGGTACGCGAGGCTTACCCCGACAGCAGCGCGCAAAACCCAGAGTCTCGCTATTTTGACCCCAAGGCCAGCCCAGAAAACCCGCGCTGGTATATGGTCGATGTGCGCTTTGAGCGAAAATTTAAGCGCCTGATTCCGCTGGCGGAGCTGAAAGCTGAACCCGCGCTGGGGGAAATGACACTCGTCCAAAAAGGCAGTCGCTTGTCGATTATGCCCGTTACTCCAGAGGAGTGGCGGCAGATTTTAGCGATGGAATAAAGTCTGCTTACTCTTGGCTGTCTCTAAGAAAAACCCACTCTCTGGCAGTCGATTGTTCCGGACAAAAATAATAACCATCGCTATTGAATTGCTTAAGGTCATCGACATGTTTAATACGGTTTTTAATTACATAGCTGGCCATTAAGCCCCGGGCTTTTTTGGCGTAAAAGCTAATAATTTTGTATTTGCCGTTTTTAAAGTCTTTGAATGTTGGGGTAATAATGTCAGCAGCCAGTGCCTTGGGTTTGATGGCACTAAAGTATTCGTTGGACGCGAGATTCACCAAAACCTGCGACTTAATCTCGGCGAGTTGGTGATTCACCGCCTCGGTAATTGTGGTATCCCAAAATTGATAGAGGTTTTTGCCCGCCTTATTTTCAAATTTGGTGCCCATTTCGAGCCGGTAGGGCTGGATCAAATCAAGTGGGCGCAATAGGCCGTAGAGGCCAGAGAGTATGCGCAAATGTTGCTGGGCAAAGGTGAAATCGCTGGCGCTGAAACTGTCGGCATCAAGGCCAGTGTAAACATCTCCGCGAAAGGCGAGCACAGCCGCCTTGGCATTGTCGGGGCTAAAAGGCAGTTGCCAGTTCATAAAACGCTGGTGATTGAGCTCCCCCAGCTTGGGGCTAATTTTCATTAAGCCGGAGATGTCTTCAGGGTTGAGCGTTTGTAATTGCTCAATTAAAACCTGCGAGCGGTCGAGGAAGTCGGCCTGACTAAACTTTTTTGTGTGCGCAGGGTTTTCAAAGTCCAAGGTCTTGGCTGGGGAAATTAGCAGTAACATGGGGAGTCCTGTGACGATTGATTCAAACCTGCAGTAATGCCTGCCACCAATTGAGCGGGTCGCCGGTCTCGGGGTCGTAGACATTACCGTAGACCCACTTAGCTTGATCGCTATTGGCCCATTTATTGAGTAAGGCTTCAATACTGCTAAAGCCGACGCCAAAATGGATGCTGTAGACCATCGCACGTTCAGTTTTTATGTCCAGGCTGCCGCCGAGTTTTTCTAGTTCGGCAGTGAGCTGAACCTCCAAATCTTCATTGGGCTGACGCAAAAACACGCGCACGCAGAGGTTGCCGCTGTGCTCGAGCAGGGTAAAGCGGCCACGGGCATCCTCATTTATCTTTATGCTATCTAATGCGGCAAGCCCGCGAACAAAGAGAGGGGACTTGAGCAGCCGGTACTCGCTTACGTTGGCGAGGGGCGTGGCGAGCACCTTTTCGAAAATAGGCTGATTATTTGTTGGATGGATGCCAGCAAATAACTCTAATAAGGTCTCTTGGTCGGCGAAGGGGGCCTGATCTGTCATAACACTCTTGAATTCACATAAGCATGGGGGAGCAATGATACCGATTTTACGCGCTTAGATCACGGTATCACTGGACGTCCCCGCGACAGTCTCAGCGGCTAGCGGCGGGCATATTGAACTGAATGCCGATGGGTGGCGGTGTGTAGTGGCCGCTCGGGCGGGGCTCTTGGCTAATACTGAGCAGTTTGAAGCCACCTTCCACATAGAGCACGCCGCGCTCAGCTTGGTCTTTAAAGCTGTTTTCGAGGGCGAGCAGCTTATTGCCGCGATCATTTTTCATGGCACCGGCAAAGCGGCGAAAGAACTGGCGCAGGGCGTCGCTGGCCTCAATAACGGCGGGGCTATCGGTGAGCACGGTGCGGTAGCTGTTGGCGCCATCACTCGCTATATAAAGCCGCCCCTTGAAACCGGCGATATTGCTAAATTCCTTGGTGGGTTTGAGGCTCACGGCGTGGGTGTCGGGAATACTGATGCTCTGACCCTGTTGCGCACTGGCTATGACATCGCCCATATCGTCGACGTTCATGACGATTTGTGCACCGCCTTGGCTAATGATCGCGGTCGCTTGATCGCCGTTAATAATCGAATAGGCCATTTGGCCGCGGTCAACGCGAATATGTTGATCGTCGCGATAACTTAGTACCAAGGTTTCTGGCCCCATCGCATAGCGGGCGATAACATCGGCGTAAGCAAAGCTAGCAGATGTCGCCAATAAAATACTTAGGATTACAGAACGCATAGATTCTCCTGGTCTAAACTCGCGGCAGCGGCAATAGAATGGCTATAATGAGGCGCTTACTCAGGGATACCGATCAGTGAAACAGTGTGTATTTTTAATCGATTCGTTTACCGAGCGCTTTGGACGCCTTTTGGCGTATTTAATTCCCTTAATGATGTTAGGCACCGCCACCGTGGTTGTGATGCGCTATGGTTTTGGCCAGGGCATGACCGCTTTGCAAGAGTCGGTGAATTATTTGCACGGCACAGTGTTCATGCTGGGCGCGGCCTACACCTTAAAACACGGCGGCCATGTTCGGGTAGATATTTTTTACCATCGTTATTCCGCGCGCACCAAAGCGTGGGTCGATAGTATTGGCTGCATTGTGTTTTTATTGCCCCTCTGCGGACTTATTTTAATCAGCAGCTGGGATTTTGCCGCTAATGCTTGGGCAATACGTGAAACCTCGGTAGAACCGGGGGGCTTGCCCTTTGTTTACTTATTAAAATCCTTGTTGCCGCTCATGGCGATTAACTTAGCTTTACAGGGTTTGGCTGAGTTACTGCGCAATGCACTGGTGCTAATCAATCAGGAGGCACCTCGCCATGCTGATTGAGTTGTTACCCATTTTGATGTTTGTCGCGATTTGCCTCGTGCTCATGTTGGGCTATCCGGTGGCCTTTAGCTTGGCGGGCACCGCCATGATCTTTGCCGGTATCGGCATTGTGCTGGGCTATTTCGACGCCTCGTTTTTATCGGCGCTGCCAAACCGTCTGTACGGTACCATTAGCAATGTCACCTTAATTGCGGTCCCGCTTTTTGTATTGATGGGGGTGTTATTAGAAAAAAGTCGCTTGGCCGAGGAGCTGCTCGACAATATGGCGGCCTTGTTTGGTCGCAAACGGGGTGGCTTAGGCTTTTCAGTGATACTGGTTGGGATGCTACTGGCCGCCAGTACCGGTATTGTTGGGGCCACGGTAGTCACCATGGGCTTGATGTCACTGCCGACCATGCTCAATCGCGGTTATGACCCCAAGCTCGCCACGGGCACCATTTGCGCTACCGGCACCCTAGGGCAAATTATTCCGCCGTCCATCGCCTTGGTCTTGCTGGGCGACACCTTATCTAGCGCGTATCAACAGGCGCAATTGGACATGGGCGTGTTTAGCCCAAAGACCTTGTCTGTTGGCGATTTGTTTATTGGCGCCTTGGTGCCCGGCTTACTATTGGTGTGTCTGTACCTGCTGTATATGGGCTTTGTTGCCATTCGTCAGCCAGAGCGGGCGCCCGCCGCTGAAGATTTGAATCCGCCGCCGCTAAGTGCATTGTTAAAGGGGCTGCTGCCTCCGATCGGCCTCATTGTGACCGTATTGGGCTCGATATTAGTCGGTGCAGCAACACCGACCGAAGCGGCGGGGGTGGGTGCACTGGGCGCGGCGCTGATGGCCGCGGTTAAAGGTCAGTTAAGCTGGGCGCGGCTGGGTGAAGTAGCGCGGGAAACCTTAAAAGTCACCTGCATGGTGTTTATGATTTTAATCGGCGCCGCCGTGTTTTCATTGGTGTTTCGCGGTTTTGGCGGCGACGAACTCATCCAACATTTTTTCGATGGTTTACCCGGTGGCGTGATTACCGCGACGCTGATCGTGATGGTGGTGATATTTTTACTGGGCTTTATTCTCGATTTTATCGAAATTACTTTTGTGGTCGTGCCAATTGTGGGGCCGATCCTACTAGCCATGGGCGTTGATCCCATTTGGCTTGGCATTATGATTGCGCTGAATTTGCAAACCTCATTCTTAACACCGCCTTTTGGTTTTTCGCTATTTTATCTGCGCGGAGTGGCGCCGCCGTCGGTGTCGACCGCAGATATTTATCGCGGGGTGGCACCGTATATTGGTTTGCAATTACTAATGTTATTTTTATTGGCTTGGTGGCCGAGCTTGGCTACCTGGTTACCGGCCTTGGTCCGCGGGCAATAAGGGCTTAGCCTGCTATACCCGCGGCTTTAATAATGCTATACACATCATTGACAATGCCCAATGGTGCACGTTAACTATGCGGCATTTAATTTTACCCTAATTTAGAGAGACAATTTTATGCGTGACATCGACGACACGCCCAAGCCTGCCGGTGAACTCGCCCTGCTCACCATCGCCATGCCCGCAGATACGAATGCCAGCGGTGATATTTTTGGTGGTTGGCTAATGTCGCAAATGGATCTTGCCGGTAGTCAAACCGCCGCGCGTCGCGCAGGTGGTCGGGTGGCTACTGTGGCAGTAGACTCCATGGCATTTATGACGCCGGTCAATGTTGGTGCAGCGGTAAGTTGCTACACCGATATCGTTGATGTGGGGCGTAGCTCTATTCGGGTTCGGGTTGAAGTTTGGGTAACCAATAAGCACCAGTACGAGCCCGCTAAAGTGACCGAAGGTGAATTTGTGTTTGTGGCAATAGATGGTAACGGCCGCACTCGGGTTGTTGATTAAAGCCGAACCGCTTTAAAGCAAGATCACAAAATTATCTCGGCCGATAAGCTTACGACAATAATGGAGAATAATAATGTCGATGCTCAATAAGGTCTGTTTAATCACCGGTGCCAGCAGTGGTATTGGTAAAGAAACAGCACTGGCTTTAGCTGCACAGGGCGCTGAATTGTTTCTATTGTGCCGCAATGCGCAAAAGGGCGAGGCGGTATTGGCCGAAATCGCCGCCCAGTCTCCTGAGTGCCGCGCAACTTTGTTACTCGGCGATCTCGCCAGTCAACAAGATATTCGCCGGGTAGCGCAGAATTTTTTAGACACGGGTAAACCCCTTCACCTGTTGTTGAATAATGCCGGCGTAATGAACACCAAGCGCAAGGTGACCTCAGAAGGCATAGAAGAAACGTTTGCAGTAAATCATTTAGCTTATTTTTTGCTCACCAATTTGTTGTTAGAGCGTATTAAAGAAAGTGCACCGGCGCGTATAGTAAGCGTGGCATCGGAGGCACATGCCTTTGTGAAAGGCGTGCAATTTAATGATATTGAATATAAAACGACACCCTACAAAATATTTAAGGTCTATGGCCATTCAAAACTTTGCAATATTCTTTGGACACGGTCACTTGCGCAAAAACTAGCAGGCACTGGCGTTACGGTGAATTGCGTACATCCCGGAGCGGTGGCCACCCACCTCGGTCATCAGGACAACGCACTGCTTGGCAAGATCGTGGGCGGCATTACTAAATTATTTTTTAAAACCCCAGAGCAAGGTGCAAAAACCTCGATATTTGTGGCGACTTCACCAAGCCTAGACAATGTCAGTGGTGAATATTTTGCTAACTGCAAACCCGGCAAAATAAAACCCTGGGCCAAGGACGATGTAGCCGCAGAGCGCCTGTGGGAGATTAGCGAAAAATACTTAAAAATTTCCTGATCTACCCTTAGAGGTTGAGCGCGTCTGCAGAGGGTGTTGTATTAAGCTACTGGATACCTCGATATTACAGCGCTAAACATATTTGATTTACACGTTATTCCTTGTCTAAGCGCTACGCGAATTACGCTAAGCTAGTGGCGTAATTGGTAACGCCGTAGTGGTTAGCAGATGTAACTAGATGCAGCTATAAAAAAATGGATTTTATCTTATCGCCCTAAGATAATAATTGCGTAGAGACATCGGCTAACTAGCCACTTAATATATTAGTTAATCCAATTGTCTGTAAGGCACGGATGGAAACAGTAAGCCGAACGATTACTAGTCGTTAACAGCACTAAATTTTCTGGGTGGGCGCATTTTAAGAAGTACGAAGCTGGATGCTGAGTTTAATTTTTAGCACTCACCGCAGTAGGTTTAAGGCGTCGCAAAAACACCTAGCGTTATTTTCTCCACGCGCTACAGAATTGATAAGGGCGTTGCCGGATATCCGTGAGTACTAATTACGGAGTAACTGTCGGTTAGCAAGGTAAACGCCTAGTGTAATGGTATTAACATGACATGACATGACATGACATGACATGCTAGGCGTAGTGTATCCAACGAATATCCTCTATACGAGGTTAAGATTTATACTGCGTTATTTTTAAACGCTGCCAATTTATCGCGATTCAATTTTTGATACATAAACCAGTTTGTGCTTATAAGATAGCTTCCCCATACGAATACAGGAATATAAAAGCCGATTAGTCCGTGGTACGCAAACGGCCCAACTTTGAAAAATGCCGGTCCAATCGCACCGAGCATGGTCATGGCTGAGAATAGTGTTAGCCAAGCCATCCAGCGCGGAACAATAGGATGCTCACTTTTATCTTTAAATTCCACGCAGGCGGATGCAAGCATTTCAATTGCTAAATAGACCCATCCAAACAAAAAGGCGAACCATGCCCAATCGTTAAACGCTTGAATAACATCTGGGCTGGTCGTTGCGCGATAAGAGCATACTATCCATGCACAGGCGTTCAAGAATACAATTAATGAAATAAAAATTCCGCATACCGCAGTTGTAATAGACCAGATAGGTCTAGGCCCTTCAACTTCGGCCAACATAATTCCCCATTGAATGGAGCCAGGTGTGAGGAGCGCGCTGCCGATATACAAAAAGGTACAGCCAACGATGGTCTGCCATTTATAGGTTTCAGAAAACCATATTTTTGCGTCCTCTGGAGATAGTGATGCCGGTGCGGGAGCGTAAAAGTGTGCGATTCCCAGCCAACCTATTGCAGTGAGTGCGACAAATATCCATGTGCACCAAAGTGCAGCTTTCTGGGAATTAATATTGTCAATTCTCGTCATTTATCTCTCCAGGAGGAAGGGCAAAGTATAATTTTGGTTTCATCGTTAAAAAGCCACCAAAAAGATGGCTAAATGAATTGTTGTATTAACATTAATCTATCGATGAAATTCCCTGTCTTTATTAGGCTAAGGAATGAGTGTTAGAGCGCTACTTAATACCGCTTCAGGGCTCATTAAGACGCCAAGCTCTGCCACGGGTACCAAGTTCAATCCACCAGAAAGCCCACTTAGGTCGGCCGGAAATGGTGCACTGACAATAGGGATGGCGGGTACTGCAATGAGGCTAGAGTCAAGAATGGTGCCGCCGCCAATTATGTACCCCGGAAATTGCTCTGGTGCTGTATATAAAACTTTGAAGCCGGGTATAAAACTATATACAAGTGGCGGTGCCAGCGGCACTGGAACGAAAGTCTGCGGACTGCCTAATATAGTGGTTAAACCATTTAACGCTTTTCCGTAGGTGGCAGGATTTAATCCGGTAAGAGTGTCAGGACTTAGCATGTGCTCAAGTGCGACAGCGTTAATATTGGCTAATCCATCTAAGCTAGGTAGGCCTCCGTTCAAGCCTCCTAATAGGTCTAAGCCAGGCAGATTGAGGTCGCCGATGATTGCTACCTGTGCTTGGGCACCAGAGGTAGCTAGGCACAACGTCATGCCAACGCTGCGGATGTATTTATTATATGCACGTGATTTCATTTTTATTACCTCGATAGAAAATAAACCTAGTAATTTCTTTAGATTGCTCGTCATGAAGACCGAGGCAATCTGTTAAAAGGTGATTTACATCACCGTGTCAAATTCCCATTTCACTCTAAGGCCTACTATGCCTGGTGCTGCAAGGGTATCTGCACGGCCAAAATCTTGGGCTTGGCGAGAAATGTAGTACTCTTTATTTTTAATGTTTTCACCAAAAGCGGTAATTTGCAGACCCCAAGGGTAGTAGAAATAGCTCGCGCGCGCGTTCCATAACTCATATTGGGGTTGAACGTAATGTTCGCTATTCGAAGCTGCGGTGTAGTAAAAATCTGAGTAAAAATAATCGACCGCGATTTCAAGTGCGGAGTCATCTGTTAGGGCAATATTTTGGTTAATTGACGCGGAAGAACTGTATTCCGGTGTACGTACTATGCGGTTGCCAGAGAAGTCTCGGCTGGTATCGCCAGTAACGCTTTGCGGACCGAAAGCAAGCCCCGTTTCGTCATCAAACCCACTACCATTTGGGAAGTCTGCATATTTGGCATCCAAGTAGGTAGCATTACCCGTAATTGCCAGGCCGGGATTCAAGTCCGGCATCGGCTGCCAGAGAAAGTCGAATTCCGCGCCTTCAATTTCACCAGTACCTGCGTTCGAAAAGCGCACTACGCCACCCGAAGTAATAGACAGTTCGGCATTCAGTAAGTCTTTAACTTGGGTTTTAAAAACGGCTGCATTCAAGCGTAAATTGCCGTCGAG
The DNA here is from genome assembly GCF_001586255.1 of Zhongshania aliphaticivorans. NCBI lineage: Bacteria > Pseudomonadati > Pseudomonadota > Gammaproteobacteria > Cellvibrionales > Spongiibacteraceae > Zhongshania > Zhongshania aliphaticivorans. The sequence continues at coordinate 4,050,729 of NZ_CP014544.1, read as the reverse complement.
CCATTCAGATTTAACCCCTAATTCAAAGGCAGTGGCTTCTTCACGGCGAACCACATCCGGTGCGGAGAAGAAGTTAATTGGGTTAAAGGTAGGGCTTTTATATCCACGAGCAAGGCTCGTGTATAATTGGATGTCATCGTTTACAAACCATTGTAGCGCAACTCGTGGCGAGAACGTTTCATCGACAACGCCTGGTGTTACAAACCTAGCGGCTTCGAACTCGCCACCAAAGATGGGCGTGCCCGCACTAAGATAGGTGTTAAAAACGTTACGGCGCTCCTTCTGATAGCGCGCACCTAATGTTACTGAGAATTCTGGGTTAAATGTCCAGGTAGCTTGACCGTAAGTTGACATGGACTCGGTCGCAAGTACACCAGCGGTAAATAAATCAACCTGACCGGCTGTACCTTTTAAGAGATTGCCGAGAAAGTTCGGAATTCCTAGCGCACCAGCACCTAAGCCGAGACCATCAACAACAAGGTGGAGATAATCAAAGCCAGCTTCAGCTTTTAGGTAGTACAAGCCGATTACCCACTCTAAATTTTCTGCCTGCCAACTATTGTCGTTAGACAATAGTTGTAGCTCGGCGGTTTGCTGATCTGCAAACTGGGCGGCGTCAAAGCTAGCACCTTCGTATTCGCTGGTGTCGTAGTCTAGTTGGGAGTAGTAGTTGTCAAAGTATTGGTCAGACAGAATTAATTTGTAATCTAGGGCATCTGTTTGCCAGTCGGCAATAAGGCCAATGGTGTAGGTGTCGGACTGAGTGCCGGCAACGCCTTCAACACTATTATGATAAATACGATCTAGTTTGTCGGCTTCCTGACCCGCTGCAAGCACCGCTGCAGGTCGGGTGTTTTCTTGGATCATAGAGCTGGGATCGTTTTGGTCGTTATAATCACCAAGAAGTGTCAATGCGAATGAGTCTGTGACATCCCAGCGAATTTTGGCTTTGACCCCCTTTGAATAATGATCCATCGGATCTTCATAGACGCCGGAGCCACGCACCCGTTCATTCAGCATGGTGGGGTCATAATCTTGGGTATAGGCACCTAGGGTGAATCCTAGATTCTCTGTAATAGGGGCACCAATAAAAATATCAGCTTTCTGAGTTCCACCTTCCCAGCTTTGATAGTCCGCGGTTTCAAAACTCACGTTACCAATAAATTCCTCAGGAGGGTTCGCTGATATTATGTTAACCGCACCACCTGTGGCGTTGCGGCCAAACAGTGTCCCCTGCGGGCCCTTGAGCACTTCAACGCGCTCAATGGGACCAAGACTGTTTTGAAGGCCGTGACCTGAAACTTTGTTAATACCGTCAACATAGGTCGCAATACTGGGGTCGGCAGAGGGCAAGAAGGCATCGGCGCCGACACCGCGTAGGTAGATAACGGTGTAGCCAACGTTAACTGTGAAGGTTAAGCCTGGGGTAATTCGTCCCAAATCCTCTACTTTATCAATACCAAAGGCATCGAGCTTTTCAGAGCTAAATGCAGAAATAGTAATGGGTATTTCCTGGGAGTTTTCTTCGCGTTTCTGGGCGGTTACAACAACCTCTTCTAGCAAGCGGTTGGTTCTTTTCCCGTCTGGCGCGGCGAAGGCACTAGGGGCAAGAGCGGCAATACTTAAAATACTGGCAGATAACGCGGCAGTGGATTTGAGCCTAAAATTTGGGTGGCGATTAACCATGAAAATCTCCTAGCTTTTATAATTGTTAGCGCGGTGATGTTACGCATGCGATCAATATACAATACGTTAATTAAAAAATAAACACTATGTTCATCTTTGTGATGCAGTTCGAATCACGATCTTCTTGCTCAATTGGCTTAATTTTGCCGCTGTTGGTGGTATTTTCGATAATTTGTGTGCCTAAAAGGCTCGAAGTGTCTAAATATCTATGCAGATTTTTCCTAGGTGTTGGCCCGAAAGTAAGTATTGAAAGGCCTCTACTAGCGACTCAAAATCAAAGCTACAATCAATAATCGGCTTGAATCTGGCGGCTTCTAAAAACGAAACCATTCTTGTTTGCATTTCTCGGCTGCCAACTGCGCCCGGTCGAACGCGAGGCTTCTTAAGCATCCATTGTGGGTCAGTTTTGTAATCTGCGCCTAAGCGAAGAAGGCGTTTCATTTTTTCGGCTGAAGACGAAGTTGCATAAACGGTGGCAGCAAATGCCAGTGGTGCCGGAGGTGTAAATGATAGCGGCAATATCATCGTCTTCTACATCAACGGGTCTAGCCGCTTGATGAACTTGCTGGGCGATGAGTTCTTTTAGTGAGTATTCGGGCGTAATTGCAGAATCGGTTTGAAAATAATGTTGGCAGGCTAATTTGCTTTGTAATGCTTGAATGACCGAGCTGTGTTCCGTGTCGGTAACGATGACGGAAGGATCACAATCATTAATAATCGGGAGAAGTTCTGCCGAGCTGAGTCTAAAGTTAAGGGGAACAAATATCGCGCCGATGTGCGTAGCTGCAAAGAGCAGCAATAAAACCTCAGGACCATGAAAGCCCAAATAGGCAATGCGATCGCCTTTCGATACACCACGGGCAGAGAGTATAGCGGCGAGCTTGTGGCTATCGTCGGTAAATTCTTGATAGCTCCAACGAGTGTCACCGCAGCTTAATGCCGGCTTATTCGCCGAGAACTCTGCCTGCCGGTTTAGTCCATGGGAAAGATTCTGTGGGTTAAATTTAGCCAAGAACCCTCCTCGCTGTCGTTATGTGTGTAGATTGATATCTTCATTGCTCAAGCTTAGTGATTTTAAAAAAGGCCACAAGACTGTGGCCAAACGCAGGGTGCGTAAATCGTGAGTGGCATTAAATTCTTTGCCGCAATGCTTACAGATTAAGCCGCTTTGGTATTGTGTACGTGCTAGCCGTTGCTTTATTGGACCTCGGCTACTTATCAGATACGTTGATCTAAGATGATACGCTTGCTACTAATATACATAGTGTTTATATATAAATAAACATGTTGTTCATAAAAAGTTAAGTTTCATCCGGACATGAGGCATAATTGCGCCAGTAAATCGCCGGAACGTGAGATTTGACGTATTCTGTGTGTGGAAATTAAGGTTTAAGCTAGCGGTAAGTTATTTATGGAAAGAATCACAGCACGACCCAGTCGAAAGGCCAGAACACAAGAGAAGCCGAGTAAACTCAGTATTGATCAGCGTCTTTTGGAGGCGATGGAAAGGCTGCTTGAAGACAATAAAAATTTTGCGACTTTATCGATTGAGCAGTTAACGAAAGAAGCGGGTATTTCACGCGGCACTTTTTATTTACATTTTAAAGATAAGAATGAGCTCGTTGTCCGTTTAATAGAGCATCTAACTGGCATTATTGTGGATAGTATCGGCAATTGGGGTTTAGATGTTGAGTGGGCTAATGCGGCCGACGTTGAGGTTGCCGTAGACGGGATGATGCGCACGCTCTATAAACATCGCGCCATCATGGTGGCAATTCGAGACATGATGGTTTCTGATGGGAATATTCGCGAGCTTTATGAAAACATGATTAATCATGTTTCGTTGCGCGCTCAAAAATCAGTGGCTACTGTGATGAAGCGCGGTGAAGCAAGAGACGGCATGAGTACCAACGTGGGTAATGTACTCACTTGGATAGTCGCGCTTTACACCAACGATATTATCGATAAAGTTGATGAAGCTGGACTGGAGGATGCAATCCGCTCCATGAAGTATATCTGTGTAACGACGATTTTCAGCGGCGCGAAAGGAGTACCCGTGTCAAAGTAAAGCATGGGCAGCGCCAGTCAGCCGCTTACAAAGTGTTAGCTACAGGTCCCGCGCATTAATATACGCTTGCTCTGAGATGTGATGATACTCTTTGGCATCTTCCATAAACTGTTTCCAGCTTTGGTAAACTCGGCCGGTGAGTTCGTCAGTTTTAGATAATTCGAGTAAGTAGGTATCTGATACCCGATGTAATTCGCGCAGCACATCGTCTGGTAATTTGCGTAGCTGTACCTTATGTTTCCCCACTAACTCCTTTAACGCGGTATTATTGCGCGCGGTGTATTCGTCGAGCATATCGGCATTGGCGTAGCGGGCGGCGGCTTCAACAATGGTTTGCAAATCTTTGGGCAGCGCTTCAAAGGCGTCTTTGTTAATGATTAGTTCTAGAGTTGAGCCGGGCTCGTGCCAGCCGGGGTAGTAATAATATTTAGCCACTTCGTGAAAACCAAAGGCCATATCGTTTGATGGTGCTACCCACTCGGTGGCGTCAATAACGCCAGTTTGCAGCGAAGTGTATAGCTCACCGCCGGGAAGGGTTACTGCGCTGCCGCCGAGGCGATCCCAGACTTCGCCGCCGGAGCCGGGAATGCGCATTTTTAGGCCTTTAACATCTTCAATAGAATTGATTTCTTTATTAAACCAACCCGCCATTTGCACGCCAGTATTACCACCGGCCATGGGAATTATATTGAAAGGCGCATAGGCTTCGCGCCATAGCTCTATGCCGCCGCCGTGATACAGCCAGCCGTTCATTTCTTGGGCTGTCATGCCGAAGGGCACCGCGGTAAAGAAAATTGAGGACGCCAGTTTGCCTTTCCAGTAATAGGCGGCACCGTGGCCAGCTTGGGCGCTGCCCGCAGATACTGCGTCAAAAACCCCCATGGCGGGCACTAGCTCTCCGGCGCCATACACTTTGATGAGCAGGCGGCCCTGGCTCATGGCGTTGACGATGTTGGCGAATTTTTCCGGTGCAGTGCCTAAACCGGGGAAATTCTTAGGCCAGGTGGTAACCAGCTTCCAGTGAAACACTTGTTGGCCGCTGCTGCTCTTTTGTTGCTCGCTGCGGCTGTGGTCGCGACTGCGCTCGCCAACATAAAGCCAGCTCATGCCGACCAGTGCGGCGAGCAAAACGAGAATAATGAGCGGCGTATAATTATTTTTACTGGGCTTCATGGTCTTCCCTATTTCAAAATCGGTCTTACAAAATTTGAAGATTGGCGTATTGCAGTACCAGCCATTTACTGCCTTCGTCTTCGAAATTAACTTGCACGCGGGCGCTAGCGCCCTGGCCTTCAAAACTGAGTACTACGCCTGCGCCAAAAATGCTGTGTAAAACGTGTTGACCCAAGGCAATGCCCATTGCCGCTGCCGAGGCTTGTTGCGCCGTGGTTGCGCCGCTTTGAGCGTAACTACTTGGCCGACTAACGGTATTATTAATGCGCACTTCGTCAATGAGTTCATTGGGTATTTCGCGGATAAAACGTGACAAGCTATTAAAGCTTTCTTGGCCGTGCAGACGACGAGACTCCGCGTAGCTTAAGAACAGCTTTTGCTCGGCGCGGGTTATACCGACATAGGCGAGGCGACGTTCTTCTTCCAAACGCTCGGGATCTTCCATCGACATTTTGTGGGGAAAGAGGTTTTCTTCCACGCCCACAATAAACACCGCCGGAAATTCCAAACCCTTGGCCGAGTGCAAAGTCATTAACTGCACGCTGTCTTCGTGTTCGTCGGCCTGCTGGTCTCCGGCGTCCAGCGCGGCGCGGTCGAGAAAGGCGCGCAGGGGTTCGATGTCTTCGTCTTCCGGTTCAAAGGCGGCGGCGGCCGTAATCAGCTCGTGTAAGTTTTCGACCCGGGCCTGACCCTTTTCACCTTTTTCTTTTTCGTGAAAGGCCAGTAGCCCCGAACGATCAATGGCGATGTTGATCTGCTCATCGAGGGGTTTATCCCGACATTGCTCGGCTAAATCCTCAATCAGTGCTAAAAAGCCGCGCAGGGCGTTACCAGCACGAGCGGGGAGCAGGCCATTTTCGATGATGGCCAGTGCGGCACGCCACAACGAGGTTTGATGCTCGCGGGCGTATTCGCGCAGAATTTCTACGGTGCGGGTGCCAATGCCACGGGTGGGAGTGTTAATCACCCGCTCGATGGCGGTGTCGTCGTCGCGCAGTTCAACAATGCGCATATAGGCCAGCGCGTTTTTAATTTCTAGGCGGTCGTAAAAGCGCTGACCGCCGTAGATGCGGTAGGGCAGACCGGCGCGAATCAGATATTCTTCCAGTATTCGCGACTGGGCATTGCTGCGGTATAGCACGCCAATATCGCTGCGGCGGTAATCGTCGCGGACCAGCTCGGCAATGCGGTCGGTGAGAAAGCGCGCTTCATCTTGTTCGTTAAAGGCGGCAAACAGCGAGATTTTGTCGCCGTCGCCGTCTTCGGTCCACAGTTCTTTACCGAGGCGCTGGCTGTTATTGGCGATCAGCGCATTGGCGGCTTTGAGGATGGTGGCGGTGGAGCGATAGTTTTGCTCTAGGCGCACCACATGGGTGTTTTCAATGTCTTTTGAGAACTGTTGAATATTCTCAATGCGGGCGCCGCGCCAGCCGTAAATAGACTGGTCGTCATCGCCCACTGCGGTCATCGCCATGCCCTTGCTGGCTAGCAAGCGCAGCCAAGCGTATTGCACGGCATTGGTGTCTTGAAACTCGTCAACCAAAACGTGCTTAAAGCGTTGCTGATAATGGTCGAGAATCGCTGGATTGTCGCGCCACAGCTCCAGTGCGCGCAGCAGCAGTTCGGCAAAGTCGATTACCCCTTGCTGGCGACAGATCTCCTCGTAGCGGCGGTAAACCTTGAGCATGGTGGTCAGGTAAAGATCGCCGCCAAAATCGTCGATGTGGGCAGCGCGGCGGCCTTCATCTTTGTGACCATTTATAAAATACTGAGACTGCCGGGGCGGCCAGCGGCTATCGTCGAGCGCTAGCTCGCGATGGATACGCTTGAGCTGGCGGAGTTGGTCGTCGCTGTCCAAAATTTGGAAATTATTGGGTAGCCCAGCTTCTTGGGCGTGGGCCTTGAGCAGGCGATGAGCCAAACCGTGAAAGGTGCCCACCCACATACCGTGATTTAAACTGCTACCTAGCAAGTTTTCGATGCGCCCGCGCATCTCCTTGGCGGCCTTATTGGTAAAGGTCACCGCCATAATGCTGTGGGTCGACAGCCCCTCTACCTTGATTTTCCAGGCAATACGGTGAACCAGCACCCGGGTTTTACCGCTGCCAGCTCCGGCAAGTACTAAGGTGCCTGTGCTGTCGGCGGTGACCGCGTCGCGCTGTGCGTCATTGAGTTCGTCAAGAATATAAGATACGTCCATGGCGCCGTATTCTACTGGGATTATCCGCCGCTGGCACCGCTAAAATGGAGATTAGCGGTGGGTGAGTGGCAATATTCGCAGCGAGTTTTATGGCTAAGGGCCTAAATCGATAGGGTGAGGAGGGTATGGCAGGCTTTTCACGCTTTACGATCAGCGTTAATCGTATGCAGAAAAATGCAGAAAGCCCTAGGCATCATGCTCGGATGGGCAGAATACCTAGGGCTTTTGTGGACCAGTGTATTGTTATGCGCTTTGTCGCGTCCGCATTTTGAGTTTCTTTGTCGCCAATGGCAGCTTCAATTCCACGGGTCCAGTCACTTTAACGTGATGTGGTGTTGTCCTTACTTTTGTAGCTCCTTGCTTGTTATGGGTGTAAAGCTTGCTTCAACGAGTACATCGGCAAAATCTTCTTGGCCGGCGGGGCTTTTGCTATCAATTAACACACTATTTGCCGCGCCTTTTACCGGTGCAATGTTGAGGCGCCAAGTGTCGCCAGAGTCATCGGTCTCTGTGTAAGACAGGGTGCCCGCTGAGTTGACCTCCCAGACAAGAGTGGTGACATCATCTTCTCCGAAAGTTACGGTGCCGGTGCCATCTGTCTTGAGCTGAACGCTAAAGCTTTCAACAAAGCCCACTTTGTCGTGATAAGACGGCGAGGTCGAGGTGACCTGCCAATTGCCAACTAAGGCGGTTTCATCAAAGCCGACGCCACGATTCACAAGAATATCGACTAAATCGTCACCCTCGGCAACGAGTGTGCTTGTGAACTGTCCTACTCGCGCAAAAAATATTTGATCGCCTTCGTCCACGAACTTTAAGTCGCCCCACCGCTCGGCCGTTAAGCCACTGATGTTGTAACTCAGCTCATCCTTATTGTATAAGCCGCCATCACCGTCGCTATCTACACTGGCAGTGAAGGTGTAGCTGCCCCCATCCACCGTAAACGTACCAAACTCACCCGATAAAGCCTGTGGAGGGAGGTCCTCGTAGCTTTCGAGGTTATTGGTGTGCGCGAGGACGTACTCGGAGTTAGACAGGAAGGTGAGGATATTGAGGTTATCTGCTTCGGGCTCATAGAGTTGCCACGCGCCCTGTATTTCATTGTTCAGATTTTTTACGCGGCTAAACGCGATTGTGCCGCTGTCGGTGTCGGTAAAACTGAGTGTCAGAGTGTCGCCGGTGACGCTGGCCGTTGATACTGAGCTGCCTTCATCGTAAAGGCCGCCAGAATTATCGGATTGGGCGATTAGCGAGGTGCTGAATGCCCCATCCTCCACGTCCCAGGTGTAGTTGCCAAATTCAACTGAACCGGCAGTTTGATCACCGTCATCGCTGTGTTCATGAATAATGATATAGCGTGATTCGTCAATAAAGGTCAGTACATTGCGCTTACCTTCCCCTTCACTGTATAGCCAGCTGCCGAGAATTTGCGATTGCTGCGCGCGTTGAAAATGCGCTTCAGCCTGGGCTTCGCTGACAAGCTGAATACCGTCTTTGATGGTATCCAGTATCGTTTGGGCTTCGCTGTCGAAGTCGGCGCTTTCTAAATCTAAGGTGCTGCCTTTAAAGGCGTTTTCTGCTTCCGCTGAGATCTCAATGCCATTGTCGGGGTTGCCATCGCTGTCTAGCGATTGCAGTAACTGCAAGATATTGGTGCGAACCTCGCTGTTATCTTGGGCGAGGTCGGTTGGGGTGATTTGCTCATTAGCGCTGATGCTGGGGAACTGTAAGTCGCCAATAGAGAATACAATTGACTCACCCTCGCGGTAGTTGAATTCGCCGAGGGCATTGGTCAGACCCTGCAAGCTATCGGTTTGGTATTTAACACCGTACACCGGGCTATCGGTAAAAATGCCTTGCAGGCTATCATCGGCTGCGGGCGAGCCGCCGCCACCGCTAGAGCCACTTCCACCGCCGCAGGCACTGATAAGAAATATACAGTTCAAACCAAGCAATTTTAACTTCATTGTCGCTACTCCAATAGCCGCACTATTTTTAATAAGATCAAACCCTAAATACACATCTTGTGCAGAGCCTCCCCTAGAGTAAGGCTAGGGCTTATTGCGCGGGGTGACCTCCCCAATATTGGGGGGAAGCGCCGTTTAGCGGCGAGTAGGCGCCAATACTTCTAGGCTGAGTTACAATAAAGGGCCTAAATAACTAAAACTGAGCTGTCGGAGTTAAATTTGCGACCGAGAAATATTATCCGCGCCATGGAAACCTGCAGGGAGCAAATGCGTCGCTCCGAGCGCAAGGTGGCCGACTATATTCTTGAAAACCGCAAAGAAGTCATTCATATGCGGATTGTCGATTTAGCTCAAGAGGCCCATGTTAGCGAGCCAACGGTGGTGCGCTTCTGTCGCGCGATAGGTTGTGATGGCTTTCAGAACTTTAAGGTTGCCCTCGCTCAGCATATCGCCCACAGCCCAGACTACGAAGAATTCAGCTTTGGCGACGAAGACTCCGCCCGCCAGTACACCTTTAAGGTGTTTGATTCCACCATGGAAGCTTTAAAAAAAGTGCGCGACAGCATTGAAGTCAGCGCCATTGAACAGGCTGTAGCCCTGCTTAGCGCCGCGCGGCGGGTGGAGTTTTACGGCTTTGGCGCCTCGGCGGCGGTGGCCACCGATGCCCAGCACAATCTGTTTCGTTTGCAAATTTCGGCCAGTGTGTATTCCGACCCCCATGTGCAAGCGATGTCGGCCATGTCACTGCAGAAAAACGACGTGGTGGTGGCCATCTCCCAGTCGGGCCGAACCCGCGCCCTACTTGACGCCATCAAGTTGGCCCAGCAAAGTGGCGCACCGGTGATTGCTTTGGCGCCCTCGGGTTCGCCAGTAGCGGTGTTGGCTGATCTTGCCATTGCCATTGATGTCGATAAAGACGACGGCGATTACACACCGCTGCCGTCGCGCCTCGCCCATATGGCGGTATTGGATATTCTTGCGGTGGGTATCTCGCGTAGCAAAGCCGGGGTTCGCGAGCATTTGAACACCATTGAAAAAGGCTTGCAGGCACTGCGCACGGATTCTAAAAACAGCGGTCTATAGCGCACAGCCTTAGGGCTATTCAGCGTATTTGTATTGGGAGTGGACTAATAAGTGATAGATCAAGTAAAAAGGCTTAGTCAACTTTGGCCGCTACTTGCTCACGCCTGCTATTTATTATTGCTGTCACTATTTCTAAGCGGTTGCGTTAGCTACCAAAACAGCGATTTTGTCCAAAATATCGACCAGCGCTACCAGGCAGGGCAATACCTCGCTGCCGCTGAGGCTATTGAGCAGCAGCTCGGCTTAATGGATCTTAAAACTCGAGAACTACAGCCGGTTGTGGCTCGCTCTGGCGAAGTATTATTGCATCTTGAGGTGGCCGAAAATTGGCGTTTGGCGGGCAATCCCCGCCGGGCGATTGCCCATTACGACGCCCTAGAGAACCTATTTAAAGACAAAGATGTGCAGGGCGGCGCCCGAAAACTCGGTGAAAATATTGGCGCAGTCTTGGTGAACGACGCGGTGCGCTCCTATGAGCCGCCGCCGGCCGAGCGTATTTTAAGCAATTTTTACAAGGCACTGGCATTTTGGTCATTGGGCGAGAAAGACAATGCCCGGGTGGAATTTAACCGTGCCAATGAGCGGGCACGGATTGCGGTAGAACGCTATCAAGAGATGATTGTCGAAGCGCAACAAGAAAGTGCGGAGGCCAAACGTAACCTGCGCTCACCCGGTGTGCAGAGTGCGTTGCGCCAGAACTTTCCGAATATGGATCAGTGGCAGGTCTACGACAGCTTTGTGAACCCCGCCGTGGCCTATATGAATGCGATGTTTCTCGCGAGTGGTTCGGGTAGCGACATTGGCCAGGCCGAGACCTTATTAGAACGAGTGAATGGGATGGTTGGTGGCCACCCCATTATCGCTGAGGATTTATTGAACTTGCGGCAGCGGGGGCGCTTGAGTACGGGAGCTGCTCAGCGCTGGATAGTATATGAAAGCGGCTTAAGCCCGGTGTATAGCGAAAAGCGCTTTTCGATACCGTGGTTTACCATGAATGCCTTTATTCAGGTAACGGTGGCGCTCCCGGAGCTAGTAAACCGACCTAGCCGCAGTGTAAATAGCATTGCGCTGGGCGCACAGGTGGTGGAGCTGCAGCCCTTTGCGCGTATGGACAGAGTCATGCAAACCGAGTTTCAAAAGCGCTGGTCGGCAACGGTAACACGGGCAATTGTGTCGGCGGCGAGCAAGGCCGTGCTCCAAGATCGCATGGCAAAAGAGTTGGGGCCGCTGGGCAATATTGCGGGCATGGTCTACGCCAATGCCAGCGCCTCAGCAGATACCCGTGGCTGGCATGCCATGCCGGAACAGTGGTCTTTAGCAAAAATGCCCGCTAAACAGGCAGTAGATTTACGAATACCTTATGGTAGTGGTTTGGCGACGACAATGAGTTTGCCTGCAGATAAAGATGTGTTGATCTATATTAAGCAGCCAAGCCCAAATGCCGCGCCTTATGTCGAGTTGTTTTATTTATAAAAGGAATCATCGATGACTATATTAAAGCGGATTATGGTGGTTTTTGGACTAGCCCTATTGGTCTCGGCTTGTGCCGGTTTACGGCAGGGAGACGATGCGCCAGCGTGGGCGGCACACGTTAGCTACGACGGTCGCTACCTCGATATTTTGGAGCTGCGAGAGTGGCCAGACCGTGAAACCGGTACCAAATTAATGCTGCGGGCTGAGTCCAAGGCCATGAGCACAGTGCGGATTTCTTTCCGTGTACTGTGGTATCGAGCCGATGGCCAGCCAGTGACAACCGTATTAGGTAAATGGCAGGAGCGCACGATTGAGCCGGGTCAAACCGTGGAAATTGTGCAGAGCGGGCCGGGGCCAGAAGCCGTTGATTATCGTTTTGAAATTGCCGAAAAATAAAGGGGTAAACACATGAAAAAATTATTTGCAGCCTGCGCTATGGCGCTGGTACTAACGGGCTGTGCCAGCGGCGTGAAAATTGTTGACACCAACAACGACACCGCCGATTCGGTAATGGGCTTGGAATACCGGGATTTTGAAAAGGCAGCCGGTGAAGCTGTGCAGTCGATGATTGCCAGTGGGGCGGTGAGTAAGCCTGGCGGCGGTCGTTATATTTTGGCGATTGGGCGCATGATTAACGACACCATGCAGCGGATTGATACCGATCAATTGGTAAAAAAAATCCGCATTGAATTACTGAATTCTGGCAAGGTCGTAGTGACCACTGCTGTGGCGTTTAATGGCCCCGAAGACGAAATGAGTTATGTTGCCCGCGAACTGCGTGGTAATAGTGAATTTGACCAGAAAGGTATTGCCGCAAAGGGGCAGTTGCAAGCACCAGACTTGTCGCTCACGGGTAAAATATTGCAGCGCAATCACAGCATGGGTCGTAACAAAACCCAGGTGGAGTACTTCTTTCAGTTGAGCTTAACAGAGATTAAATCTGGTTTAGCTATTTGGGAAGGCGAAACCCCGATTGTAAAGCGTGGCTCCTCTAAGTCGGTAAGCTGGTAAGTTTTGTAGTGCTTGTTTGGCTGGTACCTAGCGAGCGCTAGGCATTCATTTTTCCGAGTGCTGTGTAACGCGGCACTCGTGACAAAGTGCTGCCGCATACCTTCCCGTCGTTACTGCTTGTCATTGCCAATGTATTCTTTGCTCGATAGATGAAGGCAGCCACAATATCGCCGTGGCTGCCCTTGTTTTCTCCCTTCCGTTATTTTCTTAAGTATTCCTTAAAATTTGATCTTTACGCTACCAGCATGAAATTGCGATGTGAGGGCGAAAAGATGTACTCAATGCAAAGCGCTTCGGTAGAAGCCCGATTAAGCACCACGGCAAATAATTTGCGGCGAGATACCAGTCACGATACGTCGCCGAGACTGTGTGTTATTAGCCGCAATGCACCGGAACGTGCCGAGATTGAGACGTATATCGCCAAAAAATTTGCGGCGAGTTATGGCGCGACGCTGCGAGAATTTCTGCCCTATTTACTTGTGCTACGTGCAGCCAATGGCTTCGGCGGTGTGCTTGGTATGCGCCGCGCCGCTTATGATACGCAACTATTTTTAGAGCAGTACCTAGAGGCCCCTGCCGAGCTTATTTTGGGCGACTTACTTAAAATTTCCGTTGCACGAGGCAGCTTGGTGGAAATCGGCAATCTTGTTGCAACATGGCGTGGCAGTAGTCAAATGCTGTTCATTGCACTTGCGGCGCTTATTGTTCAGGTGGGCGCGCAGTGGGCGGTATTTACCGCAACCCCAGAGGTGCAGAAGTTATTGGCTCGTCTCGGCGTAAAGCAGTATGTTTTGGGTAAGGCCGACGGCAGTAAGCTCGGTGAGCAATTGGTTGACTGGGGAACCTACTATAATAGCTCGCCCTCTCTGGTTGCGGTGAACGCCGTTGACGCGCTGACCAGCTTTGCCCGCCAGTCCACGTCGAGCATGTTATTAGCCAGCTGCAAATACCAAATAGAAGCCTGCAGCAGCGATAGCGTTGGCGCTTTATATGACTGATTTAATAAGCGAATTACGCCGTATTGCAAGCGCTTTGGGGGCGCGGCCGGCCTTGTCGGGCGAGCGCGATCACTATGTATATAAAGACTTGATTGCAGTGGTAGATACGCTTGCCGGGGAGCTGAGCGCAAAAGGAATTCGTCGTGCTGCGCTAATTGCTGATAATAGTCCCGCATGGGTTATTGTCGACCTTGCCTGCTTGCAAGCGGGTATTGCGCTAATTCCCATTCCCGGTTTTTTTAGTCAAGCGCAGTTGACCAATGTTTTGGCGAGCAGTGCGGCGGATACACTAATCAGTGACCGTCTTAGTAGTGATCCGCAACTGCAGATTGTGTGTGACAGTGCTGGGGTGGTGGCCACCGCGTTTAATTGTTTGCCAGAGCTTACGGCGTGGCCGCTTGCCGTGGCAGCACACAACACCAGCATGCCTCGTGGCACTGCGAAAATCACCTATACCTCTGGATCGACCGGGGCGCCAAAAGGCGTATGTTTGTCTGCGCCAAATCTATTTGCTACGGCCACGGCGCTGAACGCTGCGCTGTCGACAAGCACCTTGCGACGGCATTTGGCGGTGTTGCCTCTGGCCACCTTATTAGAAAATGTGGCTGGTGTGTACGCGGGGCTGCTACGCGGCGCCGAAGTTGTATTACCCGGCTTACAGAGCTTGGGCTGGGCGGGCAGCTCTGGACTTGAGGTAAGCGAATTGGCGAACAACATAAGTCGGTGGCAGCCCGACAGCTTTGTGTCACTGCCCCAGATACTTAAGGACTTGATCGCCCTCGTGGAACGAGACCATTGGCAGCCGCCTGCCAGTTTATTGTTCGTGGCAGTGGGCGGTGCGCGAGTCGCGCCGGAACAAATTGCCCAGGCGCGGGAACTGGGCTTTCCTGTGTATGAAGGATATGGCCTGTCTGAGTGTGGTTCAGTTGTGAGTTTGAACACGCCTGGCGGCGAGCGGCCAGGATCAGCCGGTAAAGTTTTATCTCACTGCGATGTTGAGATTGTCGAGGGCCAGGTGATAGTTAAGGGCAATGTATACCTCGGCTATCTTAACGGCGAGGAGGATCCATTCGCCCAAGCATTAGCTACCGGAGATCTCGGTGAAGTAGATGATAATGGCTTTCTGTGGCTCAAGGGTCGTAGCAAAAATCTATTGGTGAGCAGCTACGGCCGGAATATATCGCCGGAGTGGCCAGAGAGCGAATTAATGGCTTACGCCGGTGTGACTCAATGTCTGGTGATTGGTGATGCTGAAGCCTATTGCAGCGCCCTGATTTTCATCACACCAGGCTATAGCTACGACGATATTGGCCAATATATTCGCGAGTGCAATCAGCGTTTACCTGATTACGCTCAGCTCAAATGTTGGGCGGCTTTGCCCAAACGTTTGACGGTTGCAGACGGTCTGCTCACGGCGAATGGACGTTTACAAAGAGACGCCATTTTAACTGCCTACCCAGAATTGCTTGCGCACTGTTACCCCAGCATTGTTTATTCACAAGCTGGATCGCAGCGTCATTTTAGATCGTCCGGTCAAACAATTCGTCGATTAGATACTGATACGCAGCGCAGAAGCAACGGAGAACAGCATGACCTTTTATGATCGTTTACAAGAAGAGACCCAAGCCGACCGAGGGGCCCTGTATCACATCCCATTCCTGCAGCGTGGCGTGGCGGGTGAGTTAAGTTTGCAAGATTACATTGGCTTTTTAAGTCAGGCCTTTCACCATGTTAAACACACCGTACCCTTGTTGATGGCTTGTGGCGGCCGTTTACCGGATCATTACGAGTGGCTGCGAGAGGCAGTGGCGGAATACATAGCAGAAGAGCTTGGCCATCAGGAGTGGATACTTAGCGATATTCGCGCTTGCGGCGGTGACAGTGAATTTGTTCGTCATAGCCTAGCGGGGCAGGCGACCGACGTGATGGTGGCCTATGCCTACGACAAAATTAACCGAGTGAATCCAGTGGGCTTTTTTGGCATGGTCCAGGTATTGGAAGGCACCAGTATCGCCATTGCCGACAGCGCGGCGGATGCTATTCAAACGAGTTTGAGTTTGCCCAATAAGGCCTTTAGCTATTTGAAATCCCACGGCGCCTTAGATGTAAGCCATGTCGAGTTCTTTAAAGACTTAATGAACCGTATCAACAATACCGCTGACCAAGCTGAGATTATTCGCAGCGCAAAAGTATTTTACCAGCTCTATGGCGATATCTTTCGTGAGCTGGGGGATACCGCCACGCTATCGAGTGCCGCATAAGATTGGGCAATAAAGCTAAGCGGCTTAACAGGGCGACAACATGACTGTGCTTAAAATTGTAATAACGGGCGCTACCGGTGGAATCGGTAGCGCCATGGCGTTAGCCTTTGCGCAAGCGGGACATCGTTTGGTATTAGTCGGAAGAAATAGTGACGAGCTGGCCGTGCTACGAAATCGCTTGGCTCAGCCTGAACGCCATCAAATTATGCTAGCCAATTTAAATAGCGCCGCGGCTATTACTAGCCTCGCAACTGAATTGGCCGACATCGGAGGCGTGGATGTCCTCATTAACAATGCCGGTGTTGCTGGTTTTGCTTTGCTCCCTGAGGTGCAAGATGATGATCTAGCGCAGATGCTGGGATTAAATTTACTGGCGCCCATGCGCTTGTGCCGCGGCCTCTTACCCCTGCTCAGCGCAAGTGCGAACGCCTGTATTATTAATGTTGGTTCAAGCTTTGGCAGTATCGGCTATGCCGGTTTTAGCACCTACTGTGCCAGCAAGTTTGGTTTGCGCGGTTTTACCGAGGCTTTACAACGAGAATTGGCAGACCAAGAAATAGCAGTGCATTACCTTGCCCCACGCGCAGTGCGAACTAAAATGAATAGCGCGGCTGTGGTCGCAATGAACGCAGAGCTGGGTAATCGCGAGGACGAGCCTGCAGTGGTTGCGTTAGCCGCTATGCGACTACTAACTGAGCGGCACAGCTGTAACCGTTACCTGGGTTGGCCAGAGAAGTTTTTTGTGCGCTTAAACGGCTTGTTTCCCTGCCTAGTCGCAAAGGCACTGAAAAAACAGCTACCGATAATAAAACGCTATGCCAAGCAGCAAGGCGATGCTCCCTTGCGCTAAAGCAGTACGTGTTAGTATGCCAACACCGAATGCGCTACGCTTATTAAAAAGTGAGTTTCAATAATGCGTTTACTGCTTATCGAAGACGATGAAAGTTTAGCCCAAGGTATGTTGACCGCGCTGCGGCGGGCGGGGTATGCCGTTGACCACGCGGCGACTGGCGCCAATGCTCTGCGTTTTTATGAAGCAGGCCAGTTAGATTTAGTAATATTGGATTTGGGCTTGCCAGATATCGACGGTCTTAGTCTGTTGCAGGCGTTGCGCAAAATTCAAGCCGGTATACCTGTTCTTATCCTCACCGCCCGGGACGGTCTTAGCGATAAAATTGCTGGACTGGATGCCGGCGCCGATGACTATCTTACAAAGCCATTTGCTTTCGAAGAACTATTGGCTCGCATTCGCGTGCTGTCGCGGCGCAGTGGGCCACTGCGCGAAGCAGAAATTCATATTGGCAATGTCAGCCTTAATATCGCCAGCCATGAAGTGCAATTGAATGGTGAAGTGCAAAAGGTCTCTCGCCGCGAATTTGCCATTTTACGGGCCTTGGCTGACCGCCCTGGTCAGGTATTTAGTCGTGAGCAATTAGAGGAAAAACTTTATAGTTGGGGCGATGAAGTCAACAGTAATACTGTGGATGTACATGTGCATAACCTCCGCAAAAAATTAGGTCACTCGGTTATCAAGACCATTCGTGGGGTTGGCTTCATTCTCGGTGACAGTGAATGACCTCGCTGCGCCGTTTTTTGATCATTAGTGTGTTGTCGGCACTTATGCTGGTTAATTTTATTGCCGCGCTGCACGGTTATCGCTCAAGTATGCTCGAGGCCGAAAGCCTATTTGATCAAAAGCTAAGCGAAATGGCCGCGCAATTTGCGGCTATGCCATTGCCGAATGAGGAATCGCCACCGTCGGCAGATGATGAGCAAATGGTCTTTCAAATTTTTTCAGGCGAAGGCAAATTACTGTGGCGTTCTGTCCACGCGCCCGCGCAAATTATTAGCGAAGTACCGGGTTTTGGTGAGCATAATTTTAATGATTACCGGTGGCGCACGCTAAGCTATTTAAACCCGAATACGGGGCGACGAGTGGTGGTCGCTGAGCGCGTAGATCAACGCTATCGCTTAGCCGAGAGTGTGATATTAGAATCTATTGTACCAGTGGTTCTGGTATTACCCGTGGCGGGAATATTAATTTGGTTAATCATTGGTCGCGGCTTAAGTAGCCTTGGCGTACTGGCGGGCATTCTGCGCCGAAAACCGACCGACGATTTTGGCGCCATTCGAGTCGATGGTGCACCGGTAGAACTGTTGCCGGTTATTCAATCGGTAAACTCTATGCTAAGTCGCTTGAGCGCCTCGTTTGAACGAGAACGCCGCTTCTCTGCTGATGCCGCACATGAATTACGGACACCCATCAGTGCAATTAAAATGCACCTTCACAATGTGCGCGATGAGCTGCCCAACGGCAGCGATTCTCTGCGCAGCTTGACTAAAGACGTAGACCGCCTTGCACATTTAGTAGAGCAAATGCTATTGCTACACCGCACTACACCAGATCACTACCCAGCAAAATTTGAAAAAATCTCATTGCCAGGCTTAGCTCGCGATGCGATTGCGGAGCGCTACGCCGATTGCGCTGCTAAACAGCAAACCATCGAGTTAGCGGGCGATGCGGTAACAGTGGATGGCGACCGCTTTGCACTCGGGATTTTACTGCAAAACTTGGTCAATAATGCCAGTAAATATACCCAGCAGGGCGGACGCATTGAGTTGCGCACCGAGGTCAAGAGCAGCGAGGTTTGGCTAACCGTTGCAGACAACGGACCGGGGATATCGGCTGAGGCGCAGAGTCGGGTGTTCGAACGTTTTTATCGGCTGGGGGGAGACCGCCACAGCTCGGGAGTGAGCGGCTGTGGTTTAGGCTTATCGATCGTTGAGCATATTGCAGAATTACACGGGGCTAACATCGTCATGGCAACAGGTTTAGAGGGCAGGGGCTTGGCGGTATCGATCGTATTCCCCGCACCGTTGCGCAGTGATAAGGCATTACCGCCTAGCGCTAAATCAAAAAAAGCG
The DNA here is from genome assembly GCF_001586255.1 of Zhongshania aliphaticivorans. NCBI lineage: Bacteria > Pseudomonadati > Pseudomonadota > Gammaproteobacteria > Cellvibrionales > Spongiibacteraceae > Zhongshania > Zhongshania aliphaticivorans. The sequence goes on along the minus strand of NZ_CP014544.1, from coordinate 4,031,884 downwards.
CTCGGTCGTAGCGATGAGGGCGAGCAGGTATGAGCAAATTAATGTCGACCTTGAGCCATTCAATCGGCGCTGCGCTATTGTTGTTAGCCGCGACCTCAGTTTGGGCAGAAAAGCCCAGCTTCAACCTGGAAATACGCGAACATTTATTTACGCCCTCAGAATTGCGGGTGCCCGCCAATACCAAAATAAAACTTTGGGTATACAACCGCGATAGCACGCCGGAAGAATTTGAAAGTTACGAGTTGAATCGCGAAAAAGTAATTTTGGGCGGCCAGAAGGCCTTACTATTTATTGGCCCGCTACCGGCGGGAGAGTATCCATTTTTCGGCGAGTTTAATCCCAAGAGTGCTCAAGGCAAGATAATTGCTGAATGAGAATTAAATCGAGTAAGGTAAAATGCTGCTGACTAGCGTCGTCATTATCATTCGTGAAGTACTTGAAGCGGCACTGCTGATAAGTATTCTATTGTCTATGTGCCGACAATTGGGCGTGAGCCAGGCCTGGTTTAAATGGGGGGTATTAGTAGGCTTGCTTGGGTCCGTAGGTTATGGTCAGCAGATGGGCAGTATTTCATCGGCCATGGGTCGCGTGGGCCAAGAGCTGAGTGATGCGGGGATTCAATTATTGATTTATCTCTGCTTACTGTATAGCTGTCAACAATTAGTGTTTTACCTTAATCGTCGTCAGTCACTAAATAGTATTTTATTCGTGGCGATGGCCGTCGCTATTGCCTTGGCAGTGATCCGCGAAGGTTCAGAGATTTATATTTATTTATCAGCCTTTCAAGGTAATCAAGAATCGCGCTTAGGTTTATATAGCGGCGCGGTAATTGGCTTGGGTATCGGCTTTAGTTTTTGCGCCTTATTTTATTATTGGCTGCTGAGTTTTAGTCCGCGTCGCGCCGTATTTTTTGGCAGTATGTTACTTACCCTAGTGGCGGGCGGCATGATTTTACAAGGCTGTAAAATGCTGATTCAGGCGGATTACCTACCCGACGGTCAAGCTTGGGATAGCAGCGGGTTTTTACCCGAAGACGGCCTGCCGGGGCAATTGCTTTACGCCATGGTGGGCTATGAAGCCACTCCCGCACCAGCGCAAGTTGCGATTTATGTATTTGCGATTGCGGTCATGCTTGCCACCTTAACATTGCGTTATCGCGCGGGTATAAATGCGGCATCGCCAACTAAGCCGGATGAGCAATAATGCTAGGCTCGCGCAAGCTTGAATTAGGCCTGTTGGTATTGAGTTCATTGACTGGCGCGGTGTTTGCCGACGGTTTGGCTGTAGACAAAATTTACGCGCCTTACGTTAATGTCCTTGAAAAAGAATTGGAATACCGGGTCAGCCGAGCGCAGGGAGGCGTTCAAGCGCCAAATGGCATTGTTATTCAGCGTCTCGGTTTTGGCGCGGCAGTTAGCGAAACCCTCGCCCTCGAGGCCTATGTCATCGGTCGCGGCGATGACGATGCTGCAAGCTTCAGTGGTTATGAACTCGAAGCTCGCTGGCAACTCACCGAGCAGGGCGAATACGCAATAGATTGGGGTGTACTGCTGGAGTACGAAAATAGCCGCGACAGTGATGTGGAAGAACTGGCGACCAAAATCATCGCGCTGCGGGAGTGGCACAGCTATATCTTCACCGCCAATGCTGGATTACTTTACGAAGACAGCGAGGTTAACGGCGACGAGTTTGAAACCAGCTTTTCGGCACAGGCCCGCTACCGCTATAAACCCTATCTGGAACCCGCGCTAGAATTTTATGCCGCCGAAGATTATCACGGTATTGGCCCCGCGCTGGTGGGGATGACTCGCTTAAGCAGCACCAACAGCATTCGTTGGGAATTGGGCAGTGTCCTTGGTTTAAATGAAAGCAGTGCTGATTACACCCTTCGCTTAAAGCTTGATTATGAGTTTTACTAGCTGCTGGTCGACAATCTAGCGCAATTCCTGTATTGAATAACGGTGTGGCTACTTTCTATATCAAGGTGGATTTTTGATCAGTTAAATTTTATAAGCCGGCGCGCAGTATTGGTGTCCTCTCTTGAATAAGTAAGGAATTATTAAATACTATGAGCAATTCGGCGCTAGACCAAAACGGCGATACAGTGTGGAACCCATCAGTAAAGCAGAGGCGGAGTCTTCTTGGGTCGCTCAGCGCAGATGACGCAGAAGCCTGTGTTTCGCTGATACATGATGGCCAGTGGAGTATCTCGGCGTTTCACTCCGGGCTAGTTTGTCTTGAAAACGCCGTTACCGGCGAAGGTCCTTGGCATATGGCCGAAATTCCCGTGACCAAGATTCTTGATCTATGGCTATTGCTAGCCGATGGTAGTCTTCAGGAGCTTCGCCAGTTACCGTGGCAGGACGGTGATGGCTTCTAGGTCGCACTGGAATTCATTTTCTGGGCTGTGCTAAGAAGAGCTAAGCTCATATATCAATAATTTAAATATTTCCATTTATAGGCAAGTTAATGAGCGGTCAAAAGAAGACACTGGATCAAGTTTTAGCAGAACAGCGCGAGTACAATACTAAGCGCGCCAGCGGTTATCGAGAAAAAGCCTTAAAGCTGTACCCCTGGGTTTGCGGGCGGTGCGCGCGTGATTTTGAGCGTAGGAATTTATCTGAGTTAACGGTCCATCACGTCGACCACGATCATGATAATAACCCGCCTGATGGTAGTAATTGGGAACTGTTATGTATTTATTGCCATGACGAGGAGCATACCAAATACGAAAACTTAGTCCGCTATGGCAGTACCACGGAGAAAAAGTCAAAAGCGGCCACATTCAACCCCTTTGCTGATCTCAAGGCAAAGATGGACAGCGATAAAAAATAGTCTGGTGGAAAAATTTATGTCAAAGAAAGTCCTTAAATTTGAGTTTGAAAAAGAGACAAAAAACAGTGTTCGCTATAAAGAAGTTCCCGACGAAGGAACTGCGCCTATTGTCGGTTCCTTATATATACAAAAGTGGTTTGCGGGTAGTAGTAAAACCATTGAGATTACAATCGACAAAAAAGATTAAATAGCCTGTGACGCCTCTTTACAGCAGAAAAAATGAATAAAGGATTAACGATGGAATATTTTACTGACGCGTTTAAAAAGTATGCTGAGTTTTCCGGCCGGGCAAGTCGACAAGCGTATTGGATGTTTGTGCTGGCTTACTTCCTTATTTATGTTGCCATTTCTGTTGTCGACTATGTGCTGAACACGGTTTGGCTGGCCTCGCTTTTTTCTTTGGTGGTATTAATGCCAAGTATTAGTATTACCGCGCGGCGGCTTCACGATACGGGCCGGTCGGGTTGGTGGCAGCTAATTTATTTGGTGCCGCTCATAGGTCTCATTGTGATGCTGGTGTTTCTTTGTCAGGCGAGTGATGGCGACAATGAATACGGCTCAGTTAACGCATCTTAATATGGCGCAGCTTTTTCGGTGACGGAGGCTTAGCTGGGGGCGGCAGTCAGTTAATGGCTTGCCTTAAAGTTCTCTCGTATCGTGTAGCGGAAAAACACCGGGAACGTATTTTTGACGTAAATTTGTTCCTGCATCATGTATTTGGGGCTAATGCCTTGGCTTAAGGTAATAATCACCCCACGGGAGTCTAGGCGGTACACTTGGCCTTCGATTTCTTCGCAGTGTTGGTCGTGAAACCTAATATTGCCCCGTAGGGTTTCGCCGATTTGTAGTGGCGCATCTGATTTTTGGGCCAGTAAAATACCGCGCTCGGAAATTTCTAGAACGCGGTAGGTGGTGTCTTTATCTACGGTGAGCGGCGGTTCGGCGGCCTTGGGGTAGGGCAGCCGGAAGAAGCGGCGCAGGTTTTTAATTTTATCGATCATTCTTTATGTGTAGTCGATGTTTTCGGTGATGTCGACTAAGAGCGCAAGGCTTTTGCAAAAAGGCTTTATACCGAGGCGTATACACTGCGCCCTGAAAGCCAGCGTTGGATAAGCGGTTTAATGTTATTTGGGTGGTTTTCGATGATGTGCTGGGCTTGTTCGCGCACCGCGTCGAGCAAGTCGTCGTCGCGCTGTAAATCGGCTATTTTAAAACTCATTAAGCCGGTTTGGCGGGTGCCAAGTACTTCGCCGGGGCCGCGCAGTGCTAAATCTTGCTCGGCAATAACAAAGCCGTCATTGCTGTCGCGCAGGGCGGCTAAACGCTCGCGACCATTGCGTGACAGCGGCGTTTGGTAAAGCAGTACGCAAAAGCTTTGCTGGCTGCCACGGCCGACCCTGCCTCGTAATTGGTGTAACTGAGCTAGGCCGAGGCGCTCGGCGTTTTCAATGATCATTAGCGAGGCGTTGGGCACGTCTACCCCGACTTCAATTACCGTGGTGGCGACGATTAAATCTAATTCTGCCGCTTTAAAGTCGGCCATGACAGCGGCTTTTTCTTTGGGCTTCATGCGGCCGTGCACTAGACCAATGCGCAATTCCGGCAGGGTTTCTTTTAATAGCTCCCAGCTGGCTTCAGCGGCTTGCGCTTGAAGCTTGTCAGATTCTTCGATCAGGGTGCACACCCAATAGGCCTGCTGGCCGCTGGCGCAAACACCTCGGAGTCTTTCCATTACATCGCCGCGCCGGTCGTTGGCCAGTACCACGGTATTGACTGGGCTGCGGCCCGGTGGCAATTCATCGATGACCGAGGTATCGAGGTCGGCGTAGGCGGTCATCGCCAAGGTCCGTGGAATAGGGGTTGCGGTCATGATGAGCTGATGGGGCTGGCCGACTTGGGCCGCGGCTTTTTGTTTTAGCGCTAGGCGCTGGTGCACACCAAAGCGATGTTGCTCGTCGATGATGACTAAACCGAGTCGGGCGAACTCTACATCGTTTTGGAATAGCGCGTGGGTGCCAACCGCGACATGGGCGCTGTGATCGGCAATAGCGTCGCTTTGCAATTGACGAGCTTTGCCTTTTAATTTGCCGGTAAGCCAGGCCACATTTAAACCGAGGGGCTCAAACCACTGGCTGAAGCTTTGGTAGTGTTGCTCCGCCAAAATTTCAGTGGGCGCCATAATCGCGACCTGGTAGCCGCTGGCGACTGCCCGCAATGCGGCGAGTGCCGCCACGGCAGTTTTGCCGCTGCCAACGTCACCTTGAACCAAACGCAGCATGGGGGTGTGGCTGCGCAAGTCCTTGGCAATTTCCTTGGCTACGCGTTGTTGTGCGCCTGTTAGCGTAAACCCCAAGCCTTTTAAAAATCCGCGCTGTAGTGTTGTTGGGCCGTCGAGGGCCGGGCCGCCACCGCGCTGGGTTTCGCGTCGCAACTCTTGCAGGGCTAAATTATGGGCAAGCAATTCTTCAAAGGCCAGGCGCCGCTGGCTGGGATGCAAGCCTTCTTGTAATTGACTGATCGAGGCGTCAGTCGGCGGATGGTGTAAGTAGCGCAGCGCCTCGGCCAAGGTCCATTGGCTGTTACTAAGGGCATAGGGCAGTGATTTAGTTGGTAACCATTCACTTACTGGGTGGTGGTCTAGATACTGTAGCGCTTGATCGCAGAGCTTGCGCCAACTGGTTTGGGCAAAGCCCTCTGTGCTTGGGTAAATCGGCGTGAGTCGCTCTTCTACAGGTACGGGTTCGTCGCCGCCGAGAACGCGGTATTCGGGGTGGTAAAATTCTAGGCCACCGCTGCCCCGGCGGGGTTCACCAAAGCAACGCAGTCGCGCACCAGGGGTGAGTTGGGCTTTTTGCGCCGCACTAAAATGGAAGAAGCGCAGGGTGGTGGTGCCGCTGCCATCTTGGATTCGGCAGACTAAGCTGCGACGACGGCCGAATACGACATCGGCAACCAGCACTTTACCTTCAATGACGACGTCGGTACTTAATTGCATGGCCCCAATCGGCGTAATACGGGTGCGGTCCTGGTAGCGCAGGGGCAGGTGGAACAGTAAATCTTGTACGGTTTTAATGCCCAGTGCGTCGAGCTTTTCGCGCACCTTGGGGCCCACACCTTTTAAGGTGGCGACACCAAGTTGATGTAGCGCCACGGTGGTAGCCGGATTGCGCTTGTCAGTGGCTTGGCTCATCCGGACTTTTTAATTTTACGTTTTGTTTTGGATGGACTTTGTGAGCTTGGCAGCGAGGTTAGTGCCGCCGCCGAGGCTTTTATAGCGCGGCTAATGACATCCACGGCCTGGTGGCGGGGGAAGCTCGCGCGCCAGGCCAATGCTACGGTGCGGGTTGGCGAGGGGTCGACAAAAGGCCGAGTACACAGCACGCCATCGCCATAGGGAGCAACTTGCGCGGCAGACAGCGGCAGTATGGTAATACCAAGCTTGGAGACGACCATGTGCTTTAAGGTTTCGAGTGAGCTGCCCTCGACAACGGACTGGAGTAGGCGATCTCCATTGGCAAAGGTTTGTCGAAGTCCCGGGCAGGCGGCCATGACTTGGTCGCGAAAGCAGTGGCCTTCACCGAGGAGCAGAACATTTTCATTGAGTAAGTCGTCTTGGTGTAGCGCCGTTTTTTGCGCTAAGGGGTGGTCGCAGGGCAGCAGCACAACAAAGGGTTCTTCGTAGAGCGGCTGGGTAACAACGTCGGGTTCATTAAAAGGGAGTGCGACAATAATGGCGTCGAGCTGGGAGGAGCGCAGGCGCTCTCGCAAGACCCCGGTTAAATTCTCCTCAATATATAAAGGCATCTCCGGCGCATACTCGCGAATTAGCGGAATACAGCGCGGGTAAAGATAGGGGCCAACGGTGTGGATTGCGCCAATGGCCAGCGGCGTGCCCAAGGGATCGCGGCCCTGATTGGCGAGCTCGCGAATATGGTCGGCTTGCTCTAGCACATAGCGCGCTTGGCGAATCACTTGTTCGCCCACCGGCGTCGTTTTAATTTGCCCGCGATTGCGCTCAAACAAAGAAATGCCGAGTTCGTCTTCCAGTTTTTTAATGGCCACGCTGAGGGTGGGCTGGCTAACAAAGCATTTTTCTGCCGCCTTGCCGAAATGCCCTGAATCTTTCAGGGCAAGAATGTAGCGCAGTTCGGTAAGCGTCATAAAAATACCTGTGCAATAGTGAAAACGTAATAGTTAATACCTATGACGCTCAATACTACCCTGCCGCGCTGAAAAGGCAATTTATACTTTAACGGAAAAGCCGAGTTTACTCCGCTAGCCGTAGTAAAATTTTGCCGATATGGGCGCCACTTTCCATGCGGGCATGGGCGGCGGCGATATCGGCAAATGGAAAGACCTGATCAATCACCGGGTTTATTGTGCCGTTGCCGTACAGCGGCATAACCTGCTCTTCTAGTTCGGCGGCTATTTGCGCTTTTTGTTCAGCACTTTGGGCGCGCAGGGTTGAGGCGGTTAAGGTCAGGCGTTTCATTAGTACCGGTAAAAAATTCAATTCGGCGGTAAAGCCCGCTTGAAAGGCAATAAAAACGATGCGGCCGTCGGCGGCGGCGAGCTTAATATCTTTTTGCACATAGTCGCCGCCTACCATATCTAGAATTACATCCATGCCGTGGCCGCCAGACGCCTCGGCCAGTACGGTTTCAAAGGCTTCGGTTTTGTAATTGACTGCCTTGAACGCGCCGAGATCTTCACAGGCCGCACATTTTGCTTCGCTACCGGCGGTGGTATAAACCTTGGCGCCCATCGCGGTGGCGAGACGAATGGCAGTTGTGCCAATGCCGCTACTGCCGCCATGAACCAGAAAGTGTTCGCCCGCTTTAAGTTTTGCGCGCTGAAAAACATTGTGCCAAACCGTGAATAAGGTTTCTGGTAGCGCCGCCGCATCGAGTACCGACATGCCATTGGGAACAGCGAGGCATTGGCTGGCGGGGGCTACGGTATAATCGGCGTAGCCGCCACCATTACACAGCGCGCACACCATATCGCCCACGGCCCAGCGGCTGACGTCGCTGCCGACGGCGACAATTTCACCCGATACCTCTAAACCCAGTACAGGGCTGGCGTCTGCTGGTGGTGGATAGAGACCATAGCGCTGCATTAAGTCGGGACGATTGACGCCGGAGCCAATAACGCGAATCAAAACTTCCGTGGCGGCGGGCTCTGGCATCGCCTCATTGGCGAAGCTCAGGTGGTGATCTTCGCTGTTAACGGTAACGATACGTCGCATGATGGGAAGGCTTGCCATGGTCGTCCTCGGGTGCAAAGTGCTAAGCTCTGCAGCGGCGCTCGTAATTGCCGCTAACACCTAGCAGAAAAAAGATGAGAGCCAGTATAGCGAAGACTGCTGGCACTGGGCGAATTGTCGTTTTATTTATTGGAGTTTACGCTGGCGATGGCTGTTGATGGCAAAAGGGAACAAAAAAAGCTGCTCATTGTGGGTTGTGGTGATATTGGCAATGGTTTGGCAGAGTTGTATTTACCCCAGGGGTGGGAGGTGCAAGGTTTACGTCGTAATACTGCCAAATTGGCGCCGGGGATTACGGCATTTGCGGCGGATGTTTGCGATCCTGCGAGTGTGGCAGCTCTTGGCTCGCTGCGGGCAGACTATGTGGTGGTGACCTTAACGCCTGGCGGAAATAAGGCCGAAGCCTATCAAGCCGTATTTGAGCGGGGTTTGGCCAATGTTTTGGCTGCGATCGCGGTGCCACCCAAGCACATATTTTTTGTCTCCAGTACCGGCGTGTACGCGCAGGCCAATCACGACATAATCGATGAAACTAGCGAAACGGCCCCCGACCGATTTTCTGGTCAAAGTCTCTTAAACGCTGAGCAGGCAATAGCCGCTACTGCTTGGCCCCACAGTAATATTCGCTTTGGCGGCATTTACGGCACTGGCCGATTTTTTATGCTGAATAAGGTTTTGGATGGCGACTGCGCGCCGGCAGCGCCGCTGCACTATACCAATCGCATTCACCGCGATGATTGCGTTGGCTTTATCGCCCATTTAATAGATAAAACCGAGGCGGGTGGCAAACTCAAAAACTGTTATGTTGGCGTGGATGATGAGGCTGCGAGTATTCAAGATGTACAGTCCTGGTTGGCTGCGCAGTTAGGCGTGACTTACGCGAGCAAGGGCGAGCCGATTGCGCGCACAGGGAGCAAACGCTGTGTGAATCGCCGTCTGCGAGAAAGCGGCTATACATTGAAATACCCGACTTTTCGCGAGGGTTTTGAACCGGTACTACGCGCGTGGCGCGCGAGTACCGCTAAAGATTGACGCTGTAATTAAAGCGCGAGTATGACTTCAACTTCAATCATGGCGCCACGGGGTAGCGCGGCAACTTGAACGCAGGCGCGGGCGGGGTAAGGTTCGGTAAAAAACTTAGCCATTACCTCGTTAACCTGAGCAAACACGCTTAGATCAGTTAAGGAAATATTTACCTTCACCGCGTTATTTAAGCTGCCGCCGCTGGCATCGGCCACGGCCGACAGGTTTTTAAACACCTGGGTCGCCTGCTCAAGAATCCCACCGTCAACCATGGTCATGGTTTCTGGGACCAAGGGAATTTGGCCAGACAAATAAACCGTATTGCCCACCTTCACCGCTTGCGAGTAAGTGCCAATAGCCTCTGGGGCGTGGAGGGTGTTGATGTATTCTTTAGTGCTCATGGTGGCTCCTAGTTATTTAGTCGGATGTCGGGAGTCGGGCGTCTGACGAAAAACCAGACCGTGCGGATGCGTCGGACATCAGACCCCAGACGTCCGACTTTCCCTTAATGCCTTTCCCTAGTCACCTTTATCACCGCGGGAATATTCCGTATGCGGCGCATAATATTGGCTAAATGCACTCGCGAACGGACGCCAACAATAAGGTGAATGGTGCTAATTTTGGCATTTTCGTCTTCTACGCTGATTTTTTCTATGCTGCCGTCAGCGCCATTTACGCGGGTTGCTAACACAGCAATAATGCCGCGCTGTTTGGTTAATTCAATTTTCATTTCTACCGAGAAGTCGCGGTCAATATTCTCGGCCCAGCTCAGGGGTACTACTCGGTCGGGCTGGCTGCTAAGTTCAATACTGTTGTGGCAGTTTTCGCAGTGTACTACCACCCCTTTTTCGGAACTGACGATGCCAATAATGTGGTCGCCGGGTATGGGGTAGCAGCAGCGCGCAAAATTAACCAAAAACCCTTCGGTGCCATGGATGACCATGGAGTGGCGGGTTGGCGGTGGCCGCAGGGCGTCGCCGTCGGCAATATTGTCGCGTAAATTTAATAATTGGCGGGCGGTTAAATAGGCAACTCGGTTACCCATGCCAATTTGTTCATAGACATTGTCCGGCGTTTTGGCGTGGGTAGTGTCGACCAGTTGCTGAAGGTATTTGTCTTCGAAGTCGGCAATGTTCTCGTTCATGCTGGCCAGTGCGCGTTCGAGCATACGCTTGCCCAAGGTTAAGGCTTCGTTTTTGCGCTGGTATTTCAGGTGGTGACGAATACCCGTACGGGCCTTGGCTGTGACCACAAAATGCAGCCATGCCGGATTGGGCTGGGCGCCGGGGGTGGTAATCACTTCTACTGTCTGACCGCTTTGCAGGGTTTCTGACAGTGGCGCTAAGCGGCGGTTGATTCGACAGGCCACGCAGCTATTGCCGATGTCGCTGTGAACCGCGTAGGCAAAGTCCACGGCAGTGGCGCCGGCGGGCAACTCCATAATGTCGCCGCGCGGGGTAAAGACATAGACCTCGTCGGGGAAAAGGTCAATTTTTACATTCTCGATAAATTCTAAGGAGTCGCCAGCGCGCTCCTGCATTTCTAAAAGACCTTGCACCCATTGCCGAGCGCGGGCATGGCTGGAATTGCGCTTGGGCTCTTGGTCGCTGCTTTTGTACAGCCAATGGGCGGCGATGCCGTTATTGGCCATTTCTTCCATTTCGTGGGTGCGGATCTGAATTTCAATCGGCACGCCTTCCAGACCAAATAACACCGTGTGCAGAGACTGGTAGCCATTGGCCTTGGGAATGGCAATATAGTCTTTAAATTGGCCTGGCACCGGCTTGTACAAGCTATGTACGCAGCCTAATACTCGGTAGCAGCTGTCGACAGAGTCTACGACTATGCGAAAGGCATAGAGATCCATAATCTCTTTTAGCGACTTACGCTTATTGCGCATTTTGCTGTAAATACTGAATAGGTGCTTTTCGCGGCCGATGACATTGGCGCTGTGACCTTCTTCGGTAAGGCAGTTCTCGATGCTTTCTTTAATGCTGGTGATGGTTTTTTTTCGGTCGCCAAAGCGCGTTGTAATGGCCTTGCGAATGCGTCGGGCCCGCATGGGGTGCATGGACATAAAGCCCAGGTCTTCGAATTCAACCCGAATATTGTGCATGCCCAAGCGTTGGGCAATGGGCGCGTAAATCTCCAGCGTTTCTCTGGCGATACGGCGGCGCTTATCTTGGGGCATGGCCCCGAGGGTGCGCATATTGTGTAGGCGGTCGGCGAGTTTAACCAAGATAACGCGAATATCCTTGGCCATGGCCAAGGCCATTTTCTGGAAGTTCTCGGCTTGTTGCTCGGCTTTAGATTGAAACTCGATACGGGTTAGCTTCGAAACCCCGTCTACTAGCTCGGCGACGACATCGCCAAATTGATCGCTTAAACCCTGTTTGGTGACATGGGTGTCTTCAATGACGTCATGGAGCATCGCCGCCATGAGGCTTTGAACGTCCATGTGCATTTCTGCAAGAATACTGGCAACTGCTAAGGGGTGGGTTACGTATGGCTCACCACTGCGACGGTTTTGACCTTCGTGGGCTTGTTCTGCGTAGTAGTACGCGCGTCGAACCTGATTGACCTGATCGGGCGTCAGGTATTCAGCAAGGGAGATTGCAAGGGCGTCGATTGATCCGGCTGGCTCTTTAACGCCGCTGCTCGGATTGAAAAAACTGTATTGATGCATCGACGCCCCTTTCAGACGCGAATTACAGTGAAGCGGCGCCCAATTCAGCGCCCAGATCGATTTCTGGCTCGTCGTCGTGCTTATTGGCAGCCATGACTTGCTCGCGGGTGATCTTGCCTTCGGCCAGCTCACGCAGTGCAATAACCGTTGGCTTATCGCCCTCTTCTGCAACTAAGGCAGTTTTGCCGCCGGTTGCCAGAGCATGGGCGCGTTTGCTGGCGACCATAACTAATTCAAAGCGATTATCGACGGCTTGTAGGCAGTCTTCAACAGTAATTCGGGCCATGATGTGTTTCCTGCAGACTAAACAAAATCAGCGCACAAATTGCGCGCTGTTAATTACTTGGCAGTCTAACAAAAAGTTGACACTTATGACAGTAGCGCACTAAGCAGTGTGGCATGGCGGTCCTGTTGTTTGTCTAATTGCAAACGACGGGCGCGAATTATGGCCTCTAAGTCGGCCAGTGCGGTGTTGAAGTCATCATTTATGACCACATAATCGCCTTCAACATAGTGAGACATTTCCGCCACGGCAGCGTCCATGCGGCGCTGAATGACACTGTCGTCATCCTGACCGCGACCAGTAAGGCGTTGATTTAAGGCCTCCCGAGAGGGCGGCAGAATAAAAATCGCGATGGTTTCGGGCATTAAGCGGCGCACTTGCTGGGCGCCCTGCCAGTCAATTTCCAGAATCACATCTTCGCCACGGGCGAGTTCAGACTCTACCCACTTTTGAGACGTGCCGTAAAAATTATCAAAAACCTGGGCATGCTCCAAAAAAGCGGTCTCTCCCAGCATCTGTTGGAACACCTCGTGGCTGATAAAGTGATAGTTCACGCCATCCTCCTCACCGGGCCGCATCGGCCGCGTGGTGTGAGATACCGACACACTGAGTTGGGGCGTGCGCTTGAGTAACTCTGCGACTAAGCTGGTTTTGCCGGCTCCCGAGGGTGCTGAAATGGTATAGAGCGTGCCTTGACTGTGCATAGCGACGGGGTCGTCCTCTGATTGTAGTGCTCGCGGCGGATGGCAGCGCGATAGATAGCGTTTAGATTATACGACCAGTTTAGCAAAGCGTCACGGAAGGGTGGGTCGTTCTATGAAATTGAGGCGCAGCGAACAGTATTCAATATTCTGAATCTGCCCATTGAGTAGCGGTCAAAGCCCGATGAAACTCAATAATTTGCCTAAAAGAGACCGTTCAAAGATGCCTATTTGTCCAGCACTTGCCTTTGGTTTTTACTGAATCTTGGTGGTGAGTAACGGGAAAACCGTGCGGTTTTTACGCTGCTGTCAGGCTTAAAAAATAGCGCAATATGGATACTATGGTGTCTCTAGCTGGGCAACATATAAGGTTCGAGAACGAAGATTGCCCTGTCTCAATAGGTATGCGCTAAGTGAGCTATATTGTAACAATGTGCATACCTCCGGTTTGCGTGAGCGCAACATCTGGTCTACACTAAATTACCTTTTTGGTGATCTAGTGTAGACCTATGACGAAATCTGAGGAGCTATTAAGCGCGTTAGCCAAAGCGGTGAATGCTGGTGGTGGCATTCACAGTGCAACAGAGCTTGCTTTTATGCTGGGTGTGCCTTGTGGCCCAGCTTTTAGAAAGTTCCTCGCAGATAGCGTAAAGAAGGGCTTGCTAAGGCGAGTGGTGAAAGGCTTTTATGAAAGTATGATTACACCGCCAGAGCCAGAGACGGCCATTTATAAAATCATCAAAAAGTTGCGTAGTGGCGTGTTGAGCTACATCAGCTTAGAAAGTCAGCTAAGCCATACCGGCGATCTTTCACAAATTGTGATAGGCAGAGTCACTGTAGTCACTAAAGGCCGAAGTGGTTGTTTTGATACACCCTATGGTGTGATCGAATTTACCCACACTAAGAAGCCAGTCGAACAAATCGCACCTAATTTGTACTATGACCCTGCCATCAAAATGTATCGCGCGCATAAAGAACAAGCAATTGCAGATCTAAAGCACTGCCGACGCAATCTACATATGCTGGAGAGTTAAGTATGCTGAAGCAACAAATTCGCCAAATCGTACAGTCAAACCCTGACTTTGCAGCAGTAACGCCCGTGATAGAAAAAGAGATCTTGCATCACGACATTATGGACGTGCTGATCAAGCAAGGCGTTATGCAGCGATTAACCTTTATTGGCGGCACCTCATTACGCATGTGTTACAACAGTAGTAGGTTGTCAGAGGATCTTGATTTCAACGGCGGCTATGACTTCAAGCCATCCGAGTTTGAAGGGTTGGAGTCCGAGATCCAGACCTATATTCAAAATAAGTATGAAACCGAAGTTTGGGTAAACAAGCCCTCTAGCGAGCAGCAAGGAGATACTGTTTCGTGGAAGATTAGTATCGTGAAAGAGCCTAATCGTCCTGATTTACCACGACAAAAAATGCATATTGACGTCTGTGCAATACCCTCATTCGATATCGAAAAGCGTCCGTTAATCAATCATTACGACATTGTTGTGCCGACTGAAGGGATCTTGGTTCCGGTGCAGTCATTACAAGAAACACTGGCCGATAAGCTTATTGCGTTAGCGTATCGGGCAAGACGTATCAAGCCTCGTGATATCTGGGATATTGTTTGGATTAAGCAGCGCGGGATTGATTTATCCAAAGTATTGGTTGACAAGAAACTCACCGCCAGACACAAGCAAACAGATGACTTTCGACAGGCGCTGTCTACTGCCTTAGCCAAGCTAATGACGGAAGAGGAAGTGCGAAATGACTTTAATATGGAAATAAGCCGCTTTATTCCTAAGCAAATTAAAGAGAGAACCCTAGATAGCCCAGAATATTGGACGTATGTTCAGGGAGAGGTGAATGCCATCGTATCTGAGTTACTTCATGATGGCACACCCAAAAAACCATTTGATATGGGTTAGTTCCTTACCTTAGAGCTTCATGAATTAGGCAGGTTTAATCTAACTCTCGTTCACACTTTTACCTGCTGAAAAGTGTGTTTAACGGTTTCTGGAATTTTATTGCTAGTGACAGAAATAAAATTGCTTAGGTGTATAAAATACCAGCCGTCCTCAACGGTAAAAACCTACTCAATATTCTGGATCTGTTTATAGGTATATTTCTATAATTCCATAAAAAACAATAAGGTATGATATTTTTAAGTGGCATTTCTCTGGTTATGTCACCATTTCTGTCACCGTTTAAGGTTGGGCTGTTCATATCACGCATTCCTGTCACGGGAGCAGTGTTAAATCGGCTCGCAGAAGAGTCGCTAATAATGACAGGCATTATGTCCGACTTTTAATGTAGCTGCATCCAGAAGTCATATTGAACTTAGAATATGTGATTTTAACTGGAAAAATATTAATTGATCTCTAAAAATGGTAGTTTTCAGTTATCTATAACTTCCTTTTAGAATTCGTGGGGAATCGAATGATTCGCTGCCATTTGGCTCGTCTAATGGGCGAACGCAAAATGCGTATTGCTGATGTCGTCAGTGAAACTGGGCTCAGCCGCAATACAGTAACATTGCTTTATAAAGAAACTGCCCAAAAGGTTGATTTAGATGCTTTGGATAGCAAGAGGCTATATCTTCGTTTCTGATGTCGATCGATAAAAAAATCGAGCTTAATAACCAAATCAACGCTCAGCTCGAATTCTTGGTCAAGCTCATTTACGACTATTGGTTTGTGCAGTTTGACTTTCCCGACGCCAATGGTTTGCCCTATAAATCTTCAGGCGGAAAGATGGTTTATGATGAGGCGCTTAAGCGACACATTCCGTAGGGCTGGGGTGTTGAAGAATTAAACCAGTGTGTGGAGACAATTCTTGATCATCGAGGGAAGACACCAAAAAAATTAGGTGGTAATTGGACTGATAGTGAAAATGGAGTTATAGCTCTATCGGCTAAGTTGGTAAAAGGCGGGAAACTCCGTAATCTTGAAAAAGCAAACAAGGTAGACAGAGCTTTGTTTGATAAATGGATGTCGGCAAAATTGAAAGATGGTGACATCTTGATGACTTCAGAGGCTCCAGCTGGGGAGTTTTACTTTATCCACGGAAAGACTGATTATTGCATGAGTCAAAGATTGTTCGCTATTCGAGCTAATCAGAGATTGTTAGTGCCCAGTTATCTATATTATGAGCTATCAAAAGGACATGGCTACTCTCAAATATTGGGAAGCTTGAGCGGAAGCACGGTATTTGGTATTCGACAAGATGTTCTTAGAACTATAAAAGTCGTAATACCTGATTTTAATCTTCAGCAGCGCTTTGATGAAAGCGTATTACCACAATTAACGCAAATTAAGAATTTTGATCAAGAAAATGTGGAGTTAGAAAAACTCCGAGATTGGCTCCTCCCTATGCTAATGAATGGCCAAGTGACGGTGAAAGATTAAATGCCTAGTCCTGCTAACCCAAAGCTATATCACATAGCGCATGTTGATCGCCTAGCGTCGATTATCGCGACGGGAGGTTTGCTCAGTGATGCGCAAATTGCAGTTCAAGCTGTGGCAGGTAGCATGATTGGCATGAGCCATATAAAGCAGCGCCGGTTGCAGGAGTTAACACTAACTACTCATCCCGATTTGTATGTTGGTCAGTGCGTGCCGTTCTATTTCTGCCCGCGTTCTATTATGTTGTATATAATTAGTCAGGCGAACAGCCCTGATCTGGCTTATAAAGGCGGGCAAGGTCCTATTGTGCATTTACAGGCAGACCTCAATGCTGTTGTTGCGTGGGCAAATCAGCAGCAGCTGCGCTGGGCGTTTACCTTATCCAATGCCGGTTCGCGTTTCTTTGAGGATCGAAATGATTTGGCTAATTTGAACGAGTTAGATTGGCCTGCGATTCAAACTAGGCAGTGGCAGGGATGTAAGGACGGAAAGCAGGCTGAATTCTTGCTGGAGCAGGGCTTCCCTTGGCACCTTGTCGAAGCTATAGGGGTTCGTTCGCAGCCTATTTACCAACAAGTGATGAATGCGCTGTATACGACGCCACACAAGCCTGCTGTGACGATTAAGCCAGAATGGTACTATTAGTGAAGCCGATGAGTAGAAGAGAAGGTTTTAGGTATATATGGGGAGCCGCCAATGATTAAATTTACATCAGGTGACATTTTACGCGCTGATGCAGAGGCGATAGTGAATACCGTGAACTGTGTAGGTGTGATGGGCCGGGGAATAGCACTACAATTCAAAAAAGCATGGCCTGATAACTTTAAGGACTACGCTGCTGCCTGTAAGCAAAATGAAGTAAAGCCGGGTAGCATGTTTATCGTTGAAACCGGTCAACTGGCGAATCCTAAATACATTATTAACTTCCCCACCAAGCGTCATTGGCGGGGTGCCAGTAAAATAGAAGACGTGGAGCTAGGGCTTAATGCTTTATCGCGCGATATTAAGGAGCTAGGCATAAAGTCTATTGCTATTCCGCCACTGGGTAGCGGTTTGGGCGGCTTAGATTGGGGTGATGTACGCCAAGTGATTGAAGCCACATTAAGCGATTTAGGTGATGTCGAGATCTTGGTTTATGAGCCAAATGGTGCGCCAGAGAACGATAAGATGGCGCAAAACCGTAAAGTGCCGAAAATGACCGCAGGCCGCGCGGTGCTCATTGAGTTGATGCAGCGTTATTTATGTGGATTACTTGACCCAACAGTGACGTTATTAGAAGTGCACAAATTGCTTTATTTTATGCAGTCAAGTGGTGAGCCTTTACGACTCGACTATCAAAAAGCCTCCTATGGCCCTTATGCCCAAAATTTAAGGCATGTTCTTAATGCTATTGAAGGGCATTTTGTATCGGGTTATGCCGATGGAGGTGATGCACCGGGTAAGGAGTTGAAGCTTGTCCCCGGTGCGGTAGATGAAGCCGCAGCGTTTTTAAAGCAACACCCAGATAGCCTAGCGCGGTTTGAAAAGGTAGTAGAGCTCGTTGAGGGCTTTGAGTCACCTTTTGGCCTAGAGTTACTTGCTTCTGTACATTGGGTATTAGAGAAAGAACATGCTCAAGGGCCAGCTGATGTTGTACAGAAAATTCATTCTTGGAACGACAGAAAAAAGCAGTTCACTCAACGACAAATTTCCCTCGCTATTCAGACGCTGAGTGCGAAAAACTGGTTGGGCATGGCGAGTTCTTTTCCATCTTAATCGTAGGACGGCTATAGATCTTATTAATCTCAAAAATTAGTAAATATGCAAATAAATCAGTATTTTAGGTGTTTTTGTGATCTAGTTCAGTGTGCTGTGATTACAGCTCCGAAGGTGCTGGCCAATACTAATTGGCTAGTACCTTGTATCTGTCCTGTAATCCCTGTAGCACGATACATCCCCTAGTTGTAAAACACGAAGGTGTCGCAATTGACGGTCATACCCTGCGAGCTGAATACCGTGCTGACATTAGCAGGGGGCAGATAGGTAGGTTTTATTATACGCTTCCTAAAAATAGCGGTATTTCCAGTTGGAATCCTCCGGCGTACAACTGATACTGACGTGTTCCCCTCTAGCAGCAGGTAAGAACGATAACGAACTCTCAGTGACTGTAGTCCAGCGCGTGCTGATCGATATGCTGACTGGCATTCTGTTTTTCACCGCTATGCGCCTGGAGCTGCTGCTCCAGCAACTGTCGGCTATCTGTTACTAGAACAGCCTCCTGACGCGCCCTACTGAGTGAGACATATAAGGCTTTTTGGCTGGACAGGTTGGTTCGGTAGCTTTCCGCATGGTAAAAAACACGTTCGCATGTTTTTCCCTGCGCGGCGTGGACGGTAGAAACATAGTCATGGGTCCAATGATAGCAGCGTGCGGAATTAAGGTGCAACGATAGCTCGCGGCCGCTCTCCAGTCGGATCATAGCAGTTCGAGTGCCGTCATTGATTGATATAACTTCCGCTCTCGTACCGTTGCTGAGACCGCTTTCTCGGTTATTGGTGGTCCAGATGATCCGGTCCCCACGAGATAGACCGGCCTCAAGTGAGGAATATACCTGTGATCGTCCTCCCCACGACGCGGGGTTCCACATAACCTTCTCCCCGTTTTCGCCTGTTAATGTAGCGACATTTAATTCAGGATTAAGTGTCTGAATCGTCCAATAGGAATTTTTTTCTATGCCTTTACGCTTATAGCCCCGGCAGAATTTGACGGTATCTCCCACAGAATAATTGAGAATATCTTTAGCAGAGGTCGTGGTCATATCGATGCGGCTGAAGGAGGTTGCATTACTTTCTTGTTTTGACAGGTCACCGAGCTCCTTTAGCCCCGCCCTGATTGCGCTGGTAAGATGCTGTCGGCCGTTCCGACTGGGTTCTATGATCAATGTTTTTTGTCTTTCATCAATAGGGAGGGCTAGATAGCGCTCTGCCAGGGCTTTATGGCGCATCTTTACGCCACCAGAGATCTCGATGATCTGGCTATTACCTTTACTCAACATATTCAGAGCTTCGACGGCTTGACCTTTAACTGAATGGTTTACGGCGTCAAGTAAGGAGATATCTTTTTGTCGGACGATTTCCTCAAGCTTTAGTGTCGTTATTCCAGATTCCTGGATTTGTCTGAATGCTGCACCGGCGTCAACGGAGCCTAGCTGATACATATCACCTACAAGTACCAGCCTTGCCTTACATCTGTGTGCTTTGCCGATGAGTTTGGCCATATCCCGAGTTGAGATGAGGGAAGCCTCATCAACTAACCAGACCTCGGGCTTTGCTAAGCTGTTATTATGGTCGGTCTTTATAAGGTGGCTGGCTACGGTAACAACATTTTTAAGCTCGGCGCCTTCAGATAATGACGTACAAGCCGAGACTGATGGTGCCATCCCTCTGACAAGGTAGCCCTGATGTTTATAGACGTCGGCTACCAATCTCAGTGCGGTACTGGTTTTTGCCGTGCCTGCGTATCCTTGAACAGCAACTAGCTGATCTTTCGTGGTGAGCAAACCTCTTACTGCTGTCTTCTGGTCCGCGGTCCAGCCGTCGAATCCATCACTCAAGTTTTTGCGTTCAGCTTGTGCCAACCACGCTTCGGCATTTCTTATCGTCAACACTGGGGTGGCATTGAGGCGCATGCATCTGGCGGTCCTGATCATGCCTTCTTCTAGCTTGATCGTCTCGGGAGTGGTAAATGCTTCAACTTGCTGCCATGACTTTGAGGAGCGCCTGTACTCCGCGCATCGATATCCTCCAACGAGTAATGACTCGCGTTCGGCCCACTCAATACCTTTGCATACCTGTTCAGTCGAGATACCATAGCCGACAGCTTGAAAATTCAGTTCATCTCGTAAGCGGTTCTTTGAGAAAACACTGTCCCTTTCCGAGATGGATAAAATTGTATTACGGATTAGATCGTAGATAGTTTCGGTTTGGTCTATTCTGTCTTGCCGCTGCCAGCTTTTTGACTGTGACTTCTGCCTTGACTGGCCTACTATTTGGTCAATATCACAACCAAATTCGCGCGATCTGAGTTGCCATTCCTTGACGAGCTCATCCCTGTCTGATGTTTTCGCTTTCGGTGATCGCGTATCGTGGGAAACTTTTTCTTTCAGGGCCGGCGACGCTTTTTCTCTGGTTAATCCCTGCTCTGATAATGTCTTTTCGATTTCATTAGAGCGTTGGCTGAAGACGCGTAATTGTTCATTCGAAAATCCCGCAATCTCGAAGTTTCCATCTCTCCCCTTGCTAATCTCATAGCCGAGGACTCTGAGTTTTGACGCTAAAGTTTGACGATAAAACAAACCAGCCGCTTTCTGTATGTCGAAGAAAGGCCTGGTCTGGATGCTGCGCCAGTTGCCTTCTGCGGTTTGAGATGCATTTAGAATAACCACGTGGTGATGCTGAAGTGGATCAAGAGAGCGGCTCGTCTCGTGGCGGAATACGGCGCACAATAGATTGTCAGCAGGAATGTTGTCGAATGACTCTGTGCCATCTGGAAAGCGCTTGTGACTTCGGGTGTAAGCCGCCATTTTGGTGATAAAGCTGATCATCTCCTTAATGGATTCCTGGTCAGCCGTTAGAGCGCGCTCATCTCTGCCCACTAATGCTACCAGACTTACCGACTTTGGAGGGGATGTTGTGAAATCTATTCCGGCTTTGTGTTCACGTTTGCCGGCCCGAAACCGCCCGAGCTCTTCGCCGGCAATATTACCGTGAAGGTAACGAATAAGGCGGTCAACTTCGACAGCTGACCCTTCTATGCCGAGACGCCTAGCTCCATCACCGGCCCAGAAAGAATGGCAGGACTCATCTTCCAGGTAGTAATTGGCGTGATCCTGATTCAACAAATAGCGCGCGGCGTAAGGTGCACTTCGGATCGCGGTGGGGTTGCACGTCA
The DNA here is from genome assembly GCF_001586255.1 of Zhongshania aliphaticivorans. NCBI lineage: Bacteria > Pseudomonadati > Pseudomonadota > Gammaproteobacteria > Cellvibrionales > Spongiibacteraceae > Zhongshania > Zhongshania aliphaticivorans. The sequence goes on along the minus strand of NZ_CP014544.1, from coordinate 4,010,761 downwards.
TAGCACTAGGTAGAAACGTATCGTTCAATCAATTTATTAACTCGCTCCCTGACATCGGCTTGATCCAGATGGAGTCCATCATTATTGACAATTTCGGTTATTAAAACGCGCGTGAATGATGCGCAATGCAGCAGTGCATCAAGGCTTGAATGAATATGATCAAGGCTTTCTGTTGGTGCGGTATTCTGTGTATTCAATGACCTTTCAACTAATAGTTTTATGGCTGCACTCTTGGAGATATCGCGATCTTTTGCAAATTTCTGAATGTCATTATGAAGCGCTTGATGACAGTACATTTGCAAACGCTTTAACTTTCCTGATTTCATAGCGAGTCACTTTTGAGTTGCCTTAGAGTCACCGATTTCGCGAAATAACTCATATATGAGTCATGTTGCTGAATCATCCCATATTCCTATAACTGTCTGATATTTCGAATATTATAGCTCGGCACCTCAGGTGCATGAGGTGTCCTGCTTTTGTAGGCGGGATTACCGCCTCCCAAAGCAAGTAAAAACGGGGTCCCAGCAACGCTGGGGAACGCAGGACTTTGCCGCTCACTCATTAGTTGGCCGTGTTGTATGATTCGTATGTGATGCCTTAATATCTCTGAGCTCTGCATTTGCTTGCTTGACCAGTCGCTCGATGGCTTCTTCAACTAGCTCATTCAGTCGGAAACTGACGCCGTACTTTTCTGCGGATTGTTCTACGTGGGAAATATCACGAATCAGTGCTTGAGATAACATAAAAGCTTTCCGCTTTTTGATTTGTGACTCGGCACTGAAAAATAGTTTTTTGCTGGACATATTGCGTCTCCTAGATTTCATCTAAGTTTATTGAATTTGTTGGATCAGGTTCCCTGTTTAGAGATCCGTCATTCTTGTTCGGTAGAGAAGTTGTTGTCCTGTATTGAAACCGGGTTCTGACTTTTAAATTCTTGGCAATGATGGGGACAACGATTTTCGTCCAGCCAGCAGCGCCAACCTTCAGATAACCGGTTCGGTCTGGCAAGCTCATGATCTCAGCAGGAAGAGAGACATCACGGAGTTCTCGGGTCTGCTCATACCGGCTTTCTCCGCGATGTACCGTTCTGGAAATCTCCTGCTGTCCGATTGTAGCTGCGAGTAGTTTGGCTGTTTCGCTTTCGGGAGACCTGAGGATTAGAGAATTTGAAAAGTTAGAGAGTAATGAGCGTGCGCCGTCTGCGCCAAAGATCTCATTCAGTTGCGAGGCACTTTGCATGCCCGCGATAACTCCGAGGCCATATTTTCGTCCTCGGGACGCGGCCAGGTTCAGGTCGTCGAGAGCACTATTACTAGCAATTTCGTCAACTATCAGCCACGTTCGCTTATTTCTACCTTGGGATGGATCTTTGGCAGACATCAGGGTTCTAATAATGATCCGTGCCCAGCAGCGGCGTAGCGGGCTTGTCAACGACGCTGATATATCCGAGTAGGGCAGCCAGAGATTTTGGCAACTGCTATGACCTTCACAATAAGCTTTCAGTGAAAAACCGCTGTCATTTGTCATTGGATTGAGTTCGCGAAGACATCGTAGATTCGAAGATGCAATTCCTTGGATGGATGCCAGCTGCCTGTCAGCACCGGAGTCGGTGAATCGGGAGGAGGGCGTATCCGCGAGTAGCTCCCGGAGGGTCGCGTTCGGAGTTTTACTTAGTAGTTCAATCAGATCAGCATTAGATGTTTGGCCGTTTTTGAGGCACGTTGCCATCAAATCCGACGTGTATTGCTGCGCGTTTTCATACCATGATGCAGCTTCGCCAGTTTGGTTTGAGATTAGTCCTTCCGAGATCGTCAAACAGTCACTTGGCATGCGAATTTCCGCAAATGGGGACCAATTTACTGATCTCTCATCCTCCGTGGATAAAATAATGTCATTATTTGAGTACAGGTACTTCATCAGGTCGCCGGACGGATCGAAGACAACCAATCTGTCACCTTTTTCGATGAGCTGCTTCATGATTGATAGGATAGCCTGCGTTTTTCCCGAACCAGTTTCTCCGGCCACACAAAACATCATTCCCTCGTTTTTGGTTAGTGGAATTTTGGCTCCGCTTAGGGAAATGAAGTCACGGGATTTGATCGTGGAAATTTTATTTATTTCAGACTTTGATTTCAGCTTGGTTCCTCGGATTACGTTCGTTCCATCAGAGATTTGCTGTACCAAGAAGTAAGTAAGCCCTAGGACGCAGATAGAGCCGAATAAAGCGAGATGTGCAAGATCTAAATCTTCAAAAATGCGGATTGCGGAATTATTTTGACTGGACACGTAAAAGCAGGTGCCTACAATTCCAACATTAGACAGAATCCATAAGCGCCAATGTTCAAAGAAGAGCATGAGTCCGCCGGCATGCATCACCGCAGCAATAACAAAAATATGGAGAGAATTATCCACCGTTAGCCTCACTCTTACTGCTTTCTAGTATTTTATTTAGGTCGTCACGAGTCCACCCCTTAATCTTACCTCGGGCAAAATACCTTGACGGTGGAATGTCACCGTCACGTTCAAAACGCCAGATCGTTGTTCGAGAAACGCCCAGAATTTTCATCAAGTCTGTTATGTGGAAAATTTTTTCTTCCGGCATGGCTAAGAGCCCTCTATCAGCAAGTTACTTATAGTTAAAGACAAGAAACGGAAGAAATATATCGAAAATTGGACTTTTCGAAAGAAAGTCAGATCATGAAAGTCTAACTTCCGAAAAGTGCTGTTTTTTGTTGCTGGTGATCGAGTTTATATGTTAGCGCGAAAAGACAATATGTATCCTTTTTCGTCGTCCGTTAGCTGCATGAAAATCTCTCTTGCGATTTTGGTCACGATGTCGGGAGGGGCAACAGTTGTATTACCAGTAAGCAAAAGGGAAATTGCCGTTTTAACGGAAATCACGTTAAGACTGTATGCATAGTCGGCCAATGCATGAGCGCGAGGTTCTAAGTTCTTTTCCATGATGAGTTTAAACTTTCTAACTATCGCGAAATCGGCAGAAAAATCTTTATCGAGATTAATCAAAAAATATATTTCAGTGAGTAAGAGATCTCGGTTTGACATAAATCTAATCCTTCTTCTAATTTAAATAAGGATTTTTAGGGTCCGATAGAACGTACCAAAAATACAGCAATTTTTGAGGAAAAGTGGAGATTTACAAGAAATTGGTCAGAATTTATTGCTACGATTGAATATAAAGTGTTGTAGGTTTGTGGCGGATGTCTTAAGTGAACTGATTCGCCGATAATCGATTTCCGGGATTAATGAAGATAGTACTTCGTGCTTAATATCGCACTAATCGATACATTTTAAGGAGAGTAAAACCCGATATCTCCTCACTTTTTATTACGCGGATTCAAATTCGAAGTGCATCATCTGATCAGGTAGAAGAAGCGGCCAGCTGAAGGTAAGTTCCCCATTTTTCTCCGGCAAGAGATGAAGTGATGATGGGAACTTACCTATGACCAACGATGCCAGATAGCAACCCTAAAGAAAAGAAAATGCACACAAAGTGAGATAGCCGATATTATTGAGGTGAGCCAGTCAACGGTAAACCGGGAGCTGGCTAGAAACACCGGAGGTAGAGGGTATCGTCATAAACAAGCACACAGGAAAGCTGTTCTGAGGCGCGAAGCGGCGGTTAAGCCGACGAGAATGATGTCAGAAATGATAGCGTCAATTGAATTGAAATTACGCATAGAGTGGAGTCCAGAGCAGATATCCGGCTGGCTACTGACGGATCAAGATCGCTTGATTAGCCATGAAAATATTAAGCTTTATGTATGGGCAAATAAGCAGGCAGGCGGCAACATTTATACGCATTTTCGTCAACAGGGCAAGAAGTATGACAAGCGCCGTAACGGTAAATCGACGCGGGGTCAGATAAAGAACCGCGTGAGCATAGAGGATCGGCCAGGCATTGTTGATGATAAATCGCGGATTGGTGTCTGCACAGGTTAACAGTAAGAGCGCTAAAGCAGTTGCCAAGGCGACAATTAAGCTGCTCAAGCCTTATGTAAAGATTCAGTGCTTAGTATAACGGCCGACAACGGTGAAGAGTTTGCGTCCCATGAACAAATCAGCAAGGCACTCTCAACCGGATTTTACTTTGCGCTCCCTTATAGCTCTTGGGAGCGGGGCTTAAATGAGAACACCAACGGTCTTTTGCGGCAGTATTTCCCGAAAAGTACAGATTTTAAGATAGTGAGCTAAGCGGAAGTGAAACGCGCGGTAAATAGACTAAATTCTCGTCCAAGAAAAAACCCAGGACTCAAAAATTCAGGTGGATTAATGAATGAACATAGGGCTGCGTTAGCAGCTTAAACTTTGATGCACTTCGGATTTGAATCCGCGTTACCTGATTGGCAGAGGCCTTCTTTTGAGTGCAGGTAGACTCAGTCATTCAGTTTTTTCGGAAAGTATCGAAACGATACAGGATTTCAGTGTGCTTGACTCTTCCGGCGGCTATCAGTAGGAATATTTATTATCGGCCAATGTGGAGCTCCAATCGCAGGATCAACATTTGTCGAATTGCATTGAATTTTGAACCATTGGGGAAGATATTTTAAAAATAGACTGATCCTAGATATCTGCCTGTAAATAGTTAATTGAAAAGTGAAAGCACTACACTCGTTGATCATTTACAAATACAAATCCGGGATCAGTATTAAACAAAAATTAATAATTGCTAATCAGACATTGCTTCAGTCTATAAACGAGTCTACTAAATTTATAGACTGGTCTGAAAGCATGGTTGGATTAGCTGTCTTTTTATCCACAAGGAGGCGTTTGATAGCCATGAATTCTTTGGGACTATTAATGCAGTCAGCAGATAGAAGGGTGGAACCTTTAAAATAAAATGCTATAAAACAACGGCCGGTGTTCGGGTCCCCACGTAAAATTACGTTGTCAAAACCTTGGGCGAGCCCTGCAATTTGTAGTTTTAGATCGTATTGATCTGACCAAAACCAAGGCAGGGCGGAATAAGTTTCTAATTTACCGCATAATGTTTTAGCGGCAATTTTGGCCTGATCGTTGGCGTTTTGGATTGACTCCAATCGCACTCGATGCCCGTATATAGGATGGAATTGATTAGCGCAGTCACCTGCAGCTACTATATTATGGTCATTCGTGCGACAGAATTCATCCACCATAATGCCGTCGTTTATATCCAACCCCGCAGCGCATGCTAGCTCCGTAGCTGGAAGTACGCCTATTCCGATTAAGATAATATCAGCTTTAAATATGCGGCCGTCATCGAGGCGCACTCCCGTCACGCAGTCTGCTCCTTCTATGGCGGTCGCAGATGCATTAGTGATGATAGTGACTCCTTCTTCTTCATGGATACGAGTGTAAAAAGCAGAGACTTCAGGGGAGGTGATTCTGGCAAGAACCCTAGGCATTGCTTCTAGTATGGTTACATTCATTCCTCTCTTGCGCATTGATGCGGCAGCCTCTAATCCGATGTAGCCTCCGCCGATAATCACCGCAGATTTGTTAGGGGCCATGGATTCTCGAATTTCGAGTGCATCCCGTAGATCTCGAAGATAGCATACCCCTTTAAGGTTGTGACCGGGAATTGATATTTTCCTGGCGTAGGCTCCGGTGGTGAGCGCTAGCTTGGTGTAATTTATTTCCTCGCCGCTATTAAGGGTGACGTTGCTTTTCTCGCGATCTATTCGTAAAACTTGTTTTCCAAGAAGCAAGTTGATATTGTTTTTTTCGTAAAATTCAGTAGCGCGGATGGGTATGTTAGGCACACTAGATTCACTGCTGAGTACTATCTTTGATAGTGGAGGTCGGTGATATGGAAAATTTTCATCTGAACTTATAATGGTTATATTTCCGTTCCATCCCTCTTGGCGAAGTGAGAAGGCAAGTTGAACAGCTGCGTGGCTGCCCCCGATAACTATACAATGTTGCATTAAATTTAAACCTCAAAAGTTGTAATGCATCTTATTTTTTAAAGAAAATAAATCGGAAATAATGCGCGTCTTCTTGGTGGTGTTAGTTTTATAGCGCTAAGTTAATAAGCCCTGTGTTTAATATTGTTCGCATCGAGTAATCGCCAATAATTACTTAAAATTATGATAAATTTTACTAGCAAAGGGTAATGCAGCGAGACACTAAATCTGTTGATGCCACTGTCGGCGGAGTGGCAGCGGTTAGTCTCGACGTTTATGTGGATATAGCTACGACATCTTCGCGCTATGGCTTTGGTCTGTAAACTTGTCGTAATGTATCGAGCTAAGTTGTACACCATTCTCTGTCAGTGTGGCGATTCCTGCGTCAATCATTCCTGGTGGCCCGCACATATAGGCTTCAGCATTTTCAGTCTCAATATTCGGAAATGCATCTAGTATGAATTCCGTCACGAGGCCGCGAGCCCCGTCCCATGTGCTTTCCTTAGGTTCATGTGAGAGGACTGGTAGGAACAAAAAGTCACCGTTCCATTTATCTGATATTTCCTTTATAACATCTAGTTCATATAAGTCTTTTTGAGTTCGAGCGCCGACTAAAAGAGCGCAAGGTCTATTTACATTATTATTAATTGCATCTTTTAATATGCTGAAGATGGGCGCTAGACCACTACCGCCAGCAATGCACAGCATAGGAGAAACACTGTCTCTTAGGTGGAAGTTTCCATGAGGTCCGGTTAAATCTAATATTTCGTTTTGCATGTTTCCAGAAAATAAACGTTCAGTAAATCCGCCGCCGTCTACTTTTCTGATATAAAAAATAACGTCGGAAACGCCAGCGTCTTCTGGAGCGCTGGCAAATGAATAGTTCCTTTCGCGTGCAAGACTTTGAGCTTTAATATTTGCGTATTGGCCGGCAATGAATTTAAGTGGCTGGCTTAGTTTGATGGTGACCTTAGCTATGTCATGTGTAAGTAGTTTGTTTTCGATGATTCGGCCGGTAAAGCTACTAAGATTTGAGGGGGTGGTCTCGTCAAGCTCAACAGATATAATTGTTTTTTCTTGTCGAGGGGTTGACTGGCAAGCCAGGATATAGCCGGAAGATACCTCTTGGCTTGAAAGGGTGTAGCCGAACTCGGAATGTGCTGAAATTTTGCCTTCTAAAAGACGGCATTTACACGATCCGCAGGTTCCTACGGTGCAATTGTGTGGGAAGTTGATTCCGTTTCGTAGTGCGGACTCCAAAATAGTGCTCCCTGGCTCAACAGGGAAGTCCAACTGTTTTCCTTCTAGAAATACAGTTCTTATTTTCTTTTTAAAAAGTGATTTAAAGATTTTCATGAAATTAAATATTCCTTTTAAATATCAAAATATCAAAATAGGCTTTACTGTGGCGCCACTTAAAGAGTCTTTGATAGCTTGATTTATATCGGAAAATTTATATTTTTTGATTAGTTTTTCAAATGGTAGTTTCCCATCCTCATAAAGCTTAATCAGTTCTGGGATGAAGTCGTTAGACACTGCGTCTCCTTCGAGTACGGCTTTGATTCCAACGCCCCGAAGAAGCATGCTCAATAGATTTGAGGGTAGCGTAGCATCAGCTGGAGGGACGCCAATCATGTACAGGGTTCCGTTTGGCATTAATGAATCTACGCCGGTGCCGATGAGGCTGGGTATGCCTGTCGTATCAATTGCGTGCTGCACCCCGCCTTGATGGAGCTGCTGAATATACTCTAGCATATTTGTTACTGTAGCAGGATCAACGACATTCGTGGCTCCGAGTTCCGTTGCTAGCAGGCGTCGGGCGGGATTGGGCTCTACTACCGTCACGACAGTTCCATCTACAGTTTTTGCGCCGAGTAATGCGCTTAATCCAACCGCGCCTCCACCAAAGATAATTAGAGATTCGTTTGGGCGAATTTTCATGGAGTTTAGTACTGTGCCCACTCCTGTCTGTATGCCGCATCCTAAAGGTCCAAGAAGTTCTAGCGGTAAGGACGATGAGACGGGGACGGTGTTTCTTTCGTGCGCTATAGCGTATTGAGCGAAGGAGGATTGACCGAAAAAGTTGGAATAAATGGAATTTTTGAGATCGTGTGCTGGCACACTTTGATCGTCGGGTCTCGATCCGCCGAAATTGTGGGCAAAAAAGTTATAGCAATAGGCTGGTGCGTTTATTCTGCAGTTCGGGCAGGAAGCGCAATAGTCGTAACTAAGTACGACGCTATCTCCAGGTTTAACTTTTGTTACTTTGTCGCCTACGGATTCAACAATACCGGAGCCTTCGTGGCCAAGAACGATCGGAAGTGGGGAGGCGAAACCTTTTTGAACTGCTATATCGGTATGGCATATACCGCAACCTACCAATTTAACTCTTACTTCGTATTCGCGTGGGGCGTCAAGTTCAATTTCCTCTAATACAAAATCTCCGCCTACTTCTCGTACTACGGCTGCTAAGGCTTTTAGGGGGGATGGTTTTAGCATGATAATCTCCTAGGTAAAAACGTATAAGTTTGTGGGTAATTATTCTTGGCTATCTAGGGGCCGGTATCTAATATATATGCCGCCCTGTTATTCACGGGTCGTGTATTGGCTAATAGGTTTGTTCTTAATCTGGGATATAACATAATCCATATTCTTCATACTGTAAAATATTTTGTATAAATATGGTTTCTAAATAGAATTTTAAAATTAAAATAATACACAACTTATTGTAATTATTAATTTTTTTATAAAGTTGTATGAGGATTGCTGTTTTGACTGCAAAATGGTTGACACAGGAGTGTTAGCGTAGTTTACTAGCTTTACCGTATTTATGTACTGTTTAAATAATAATGGTGAGTTAAAGTGGATTATATAAAGTATTGGGTTCCAGTATTGGCGGTGGTCGTTGGTTATTTGGGTATGATTGCTGGCGGGGTGTGGGTGTGGTCAGGTTTTGCAACGCTACCTTTGCTGGCTGTAATGGATTCAATTGCTAGCCATGACCTAAGTGTAAGGAATATGAAGGACGGTATCGGTGCTTTGTTGCCGTTATGGTTGTCCGCGTTAGGCCCGGTTGGGTTATACATTGTTTTTGCTTATCACGTTAGTTTGGGTGACGGTCCGCTGGTTGTGCTGGGTGCAATGTTGACACTTGCATGGCTCAATACCGCTCCCTTGCTCCCTGCTTGCCATGAGCTATTTCACCGAAGGGGCGCCTTCTCGAGAACTCTTGGTAGATACTGCCAGGTCGGTTATTTTGATCCAATGAGGGATATAGCGCATGTAGTTGGTCATCATATAGACGTGGCTACATACGAAGATGGCGATACCTCGAGGAGGGGCGAAACACTTTATTTCTTCGCTTTGGATGCGATGTTTAAGTCTGTTCAGCATTCAATTCGTATGGAGTGCCAAGCAAATGAGGCGGCCGGTCGATCACGGTGGAGTATTGGGAATAGGCTATATAGATCAGTAGCTGCACTGATATTATTTCATCTCGTTATCTACTTTATTGGTGGGGTGTTTGCCTTGGGTGTCGCGTTATGCGCGCAATTGATTGCTAGATTTTTAGTAGAGGCATTCAACTATTTTCAGCATTATGGGGTAGTTCGGATTTCCGGGAAGCCGATTCAGCGACGCCACCTCTGGAACCACCATAAATGGTTTTCTCGCGTTTATACTTTTGAGATAACTAATCACGCAGAGCATCATCTTGATTCCTACAAGGAGTATTACAAATTGGTACCGGATGAGGGGAGTATAAGAATGCCTAGTATATTTATATGCTTCTTTTTAGGGTTAGTTCCTCCGTTGTGGGAAAAATATATCATTCGACCATCTTTGCAGAAATGGGATGACGAATATGCTAGCGAGGATGAGCGCGCTGTGGGGGAAAATGATAACAAGCTGGCAGGATGGTTATAAGTCCGATTATTAGTGCCGGATTCGTAATTTCATATTTTGTTTTCAGAGGGAAATTTTTGTGACGAAAGTTAATAATATAATAAGTAAGTCCAGCAAACTAATTCCAGGTATCGCTGTAGCAGCTACTATAGTCTATTCCGCGAGTTCATTTTCTCAGGTAGCAGATGGGGAAAAGAAAAGGTCGTCGAGCAGGCTGATCGAAGAGGTTATGGTAACAGCGCAAAAAAGAGAAGAAAATCAGCAGGATGTAGCAATCGCTATATCCGCTTTTTCAGGAGATAGGCTGGAAGCTCAGGGCGTGGAGACAACAATAGACCTGCAACTTGTAACACCGAGTTTGACAATGACGAGTACCGCCGGCTTTACCTTGATTTATTTGCGCGGAATCGGGTCTTCGGCCTTTATATCCTCTTTTGATCCTTCAGTGGCAACATATGTCGACGGGATTTACGTGCCAATGCAGCAGGGTGCGGTTACTGATCTAGCTGGTATAGAGCGAGTTGAGGTGTTAAAGGGCCCACAAGGAACATTGTTTGGGCGAAATTCGACTGGGGGAGCTATTAGTATTACTTCAAAGACTCCTGGCGATGAGCTCGAGGCCAATCTGTCTGCTGACATAGCGAATTATGACAGTGAAAAATATAAATTTTATGTGGCGGGTCCGATAACTGATACGATCTCTGGAAGCGTTTCGGGGGTAAAGTCCGTCGCCGATTCATATTACACGTTGGTAGATAATGAAGGTAATGAACGCGATGGCCTTCAGGGAGAATCGACAGAAGGTGCGCGGTTGCGCTTTAGATGGTCGCCAAGTGATTGGTTCGAGATGAATGTGGCTGGATATAAAATAGATTTCGGTTCGGGTATGGCGATGTTGGAAGCAAACAACAGTCCATCAGCTATCGGGACTGCCGCGGGTGCCCAGCCAGCAGATGACTATGAAACAAATGTAAGCTCGCCACCTCGCGCGTTAAGTAGTGTAACGACTAAATATTTAGATCTATTTGCAGAGCTCCCATTGTTTGACCTCAAGATGATCTACGGGGATCAAGATGTGCAGACGGACGAGATCGTATGGGATTTTGATGGGGGAAATGTAGATGCACTTTCGTTTACAACGTTTAATTTGCCGAATCAGCTTGAAACGTTGGAGTTACAATTTTTATCAAATGAAAGCACTCCAAGTTGGATGTCTTGGGTGGCTGGTCTTTACTTTCTTAAACAGCATTCGGGGTACGACCCCTTTATACTCACAGCTGCCGGTGCGGGCGGGGAGCGACCTGGCGGGGCGCTATTAGGGTTGGTGTCGCAGGAAACTTTAAATATTGCTTTGGCGGCGGCGCCGCAGCTTGGGGGTGTGCCCTTGTTGGCCGGCCCTGGGCTAAAACTAAATCTGTTTGGAGTGATGGACACAACGTCTAACTCAATTTTTGCGCAAGGGTCTTTCGATATTACTGATGGGTTAAGCGTTACTGTCGGGGGCCGGTATCAGGAAGAAGAGCGGATTCTGGTTAAGCAACATGTGTCAGCCCCAAATGCAGATGGTGGTGAAACTATTATCTTTCAATATGATGAGCCGAATGTGCAAGAAACGAACTTCGCACCCAAAATATCACTTGAATATAGAGCGCTTGATAATCTCCTGTTTTATACCACCTGGACCAGAGGTTATAAAAGCGGTAGTTATAATGTCCTAAGTATTTACAATCCTCCGCAGTATGTTCGTCCAGAGGTTGTGACCTCCAAAGAGTTTGGTGGGAAAACCGAATTTTTTGATGGTGGGATGAGGCTGAATTTTGCAGTATTTGATACGACGATAGAAAACCTCCAAGAGCTTTCTATATCTGTTCTCCAAGGCGGAGTACTTTCGGCAGAGAACGCAGCAACTGCGAATAGTCGAGGTTTCGAATTTGATGCGGTTTTAGTTCCATTTTCTAATAATGTTGGATTTGCAGTGACTGTAAGTGGTACTTATTTGGAGCCGTTTTATGAAGACTACCCAAATGCGACCGGTTTTGATGACACAACTGGTTTTCCGTACAATGATGGCGACTTTTCTGGTAATCAGATTGCGAGAGTTCCGAAGAAAACAGCTGCCATATCACTCTCTCAGCTTATAGAATTTCAGGATTCTGAGTTAGAGATAGGGGTAGACGGATATTATAATAGTGGGATGTACTTCCATCCGCAAAATTCAGATTCATCTTATCAAGAAGCTTATAGCATAGTGAGTGCTAGGATCGGATTCTTTTATATTCCGTGGGGCCTTCGGCTCACAGCGTATGGCCAAAATATAACCGACGAAGCATATGTTAGTGATAGTAGCACTATAGACGTTGGAACAAAGGTAAGGTTCGGTCCACCGTTAGAGTATGGGCTAAAATTGAGCTTTGATTATTGATTTTGTCTTTTAAAAATAAATACTATTTTAGTATGGTGATGATATGGTTGTTAAAAAAGAAAATTCATTAAAAATAGACGCTGATAAATGTGAGTTTCTGGTTGGGCGTATAAATTTTGTCAGCGATGAAATATTTGAATTGGAAAAAGAAAAAATTTTTTCAAAATGCTGGCTATATCTTGGTCATGAAAGTGAGTTAGCAAAAGCCGGCGATTTCGTGACAAGGCAGGTCGGTGGTAGGTCGATAATATTTGTTAAGGACCGTGAATCCGAGGTCAAGGCATTACTAAACACATGCCCTCATCGGGGTGCGCAAGTTTGCCGTGAAAAATCTGGAACTGCAAAATCATTCCAATGTTTTTATCACGGTTGGGTTTTTTCTAACTCGGGAAAACTGGTTGGCATTCCGGGTGATGATAGCTATCCTGATGGGTTTATTGATAACCCAGAAAAGAGTTTGACTCCAGTTCCATTGCATAGTTCGTATAGAGGTTTTCATTTCATTTGTTTTGATAGGGGCTCAATTTCCCTAATTGATTACCTTGGGAATTCGAAAGAATATCTGGATCTAGTTGTTGACCAGGCAGAGTTTGGAGCCGAGATTATAGGCGGCACACAAGAGTACTCGATTGATGCCAATTGGAAGCTTCTTGCGGAAAATAGCTACGATGGTTACCACGCGCCAACAAATCATTCTACGTATTTCGATTACTTGAAAAATACGACAGGCGGTTTAAATGGATCTAAATTAGAGGGTGTGGGCTTGGATCTCGGTAACGGGCATGGTGTTATCGAGTACACGGCGCCGTTTGGTCGGCCCATAGCTAGTTGGATAGAGGCGTGGGGGGAGGATGGGAAGGTTAGAATTAACAAAATATATGCGCGGTTGGTTGAACGTTTTGGAGAGGAGCGGGCTAGTCGAATTGCTAAATTCAACCGAAACATACATATTTTTCCAAATCTAGTTGTTAACGACATAATGGCGCTGACCATAAGGACGTTTTTTCCACTAGCTCCTAATCATATGCATGTGAACGCTTGGTCCCTAGCGCCGGTCGGCGAGGATGACGTTGATAGAAAGGAGCGTATGTTTAATTTTCTCGAATTTCTGGGGCCGGGCGGGTTTGCCACGCCTGATGATATCGAGGCTTTAGAAAATTGTCAGTTAGGTTTTAGGAACATGCTGGAAGCTCGGTGGAATGATGTTTCTAGGGGTATGAACAAAGAAGAGCCCGCATCAGACGATGAAGAGCAAATGCGGGGTTATTGGAAAGAGTGGTCTCGACGAGTATTTGATACCTAGCCGTGTGGCATTTCTATGTTTTAGAGATTTGTCATTGAGTATTGAGGATACATTATGAAAAATTATAAGTGCGTTTCCGATATTTCAAAGTCGGATATAGAGGATTTTATCGTTGAGGAGTCTTATTTGATAGATAGCTGGAAATTAGAAGAATGGTATTCGCTATTTTCGACTGGCGGTAGCTATTTAGTCCCGTCGACGGATATTGATTATAATTCTTCTCCAGCGGAAAATTTATTTTATATTGCGGACGATTACTTTCGGTTAGGGGAGAGGGTGAAAAGGCTTTTAAAGCGAAATGCACACTCGGAATTTCCACGATCTAAGGTTTTGCATCAGAATACTAATTTTCGAATTATTTCCTCGGATCTCGACACCTTGTATGCGTCATGCAATTTCCTAATCCACCGAACAAAGATTGATACGGTTAAATGCTTTTATGGAACCGCGTACTATAAATTTAATGTTGATGGTGGCGAAATAAAAATAAAAGAAAAGAGATTGGCCATGGCAACAGAAGGTCTTCGGAAGCAAGGTCGGATTAGTATAATATTATAATAATGGGATGTTTTGATTATGGATGGAGTAGCAGTAGTAACTGGATCTGGTCGTGGCATAGGTTTTGCGCTCGCTAAACGGTTAGCAAAGGATGGTTTCTCACTTTTGATTGCGGACATAGATCGTGATTTGGCATCTGAGGCAAGGGATAAAATTCGGCACGAATTTTCGTCTAAGGTAGAAATATTTGTTGGTGATATTTCGGCGCAAGACTCAAATAAAGAAATGATCGAATATGCCATCGAGAATTTTGGTGGAATTGATGTGCTTGTAAATAACGCAGGTGGCGGTGTAATTTCGCCATTTTTAGAGCACACGCCTGAGTCATTGCATACCACTATATCTAGAAATTTATGGACCACAATTTGGAGTTGCTGGCATGTACTTCCATTTATGGTTGCAAAGAATTATGGGCGTATCGTCAACATCGGCGCTGACTCAGTACGGAATGGATTGTGGAATCATGCGGCATATAACGCTGCGAAAGGAGGCGTGCATGGGCTTACAAGTGGTTTGGCAAGGGAGTTCGCTCAGCAGGGCATTACAGTTAACACCGTTGCGCCCTGCGCTGTGAGTACGCCTCAATTAGCTGAAATAGGGCGGCTAGATAAGGATATGTTAGCTAAATATTTGAGCGTCATTCCGATGGGGCGCGCCGCGGACATGGATGAAGTTGCTTCGGCTGTTAGCTATTTAGCTTCGGAGGAGGCACGCTACATCACTGGTCAAGTGATTAGCGTAAATGGTGGAAGTACGATGTTGTAGAAAATTCTAGAATAGGTGATATGGATGAGTTTGATAGAGCTTTTTGATGTAAGTGAGATTTCCAGTGGTGAGATGCGAAAAGCAGAGTTGCCATGTGGTAAAACAGTTGCGGTTTATAATGTGGATGGAGAGATTTTCGCCACAGCAGATCTGTGCACCCACGAGGATGTGTCGCTGTGTGACGACGGGAGCTTACTCGGTGGTGTGGTCGAGTGCGGGTGGCATTATGGGACGTATGATGTAAAGACTGGTAAGGCCCTTACTTATCCTTGTGAGGTGGATCTTGAAGTGTACCCAGTAAGAATTATCGATCACAGGGTGCTTTTAGAGGTATAATATTAATAAATATTATACCTCGGGGGTTGCTTGTGAGTGCTAAGAAAAGAACGCAGTCTGAGCGGAGTTTAGTGACCAAAGAAAAGATTTTGATGGCGTCGTCGCATTTGATAGCGCTAAATGGTTTTTCTCAATTACGAGTGGCGGATATCGCAGCTGAAGCAGGGATATCGGTAGGGGCAGTTCTACATCACTACAAAACGAAAGATGCCATTTTGCTCGCGACAATTGAATATGCTTTTTCGAATGTTACACACCTATCTTTGAGGCGTGCAATGAAGAATTTTGACGGAAAGGATGTGTGGGCGGAGTTGATTGATGATGCTAAAGAGTTTTTCTTTAGCGACTATTTTTTCATCGCAGTTAATATATTGCTCTCATCCATGACTCCGTCCGCATTGAGGGGTGAGATTGTTGATATCACAAGATCTGCCCGCGTACCAGTTGAGGATGCATGGGCTAAGGCTCTCGTCTCAAAAGGATACTCTGAAAAAAGGTCAGCTGGGCTGGTGGCAATGACGTTTTCAATGATACGGGGCTTTGCTGTCAGGAATTTGTGGGATAACTCGGTAGGTGTGTGGGATGAGCATCTTGCGATGTGGAAGGAGTTGGTTGAGAGCGAAATGAAAAAATAGCAATAGGTATTTGGATTTCGGTAAAGCGGGTGTGGTGATTTTAATTAAACTCTAGTGGGGTAAGATATGTCTGGCGCCTTGGTTAAAGATATAGCGTATGTACGTATTGTTACAAGTAATTTTGTAGAGTCAATTGATTTTGCGGTTAATGTCCTTGGATTAGAGATTTCTTTTAAAGACAAAAACAAAGCGTACCTACGGTCAGATAATAGGTATTGCACAATATGCTATGAATATGGGGTGAACTCAGAACAGGTCGTAGGTTTTGAAATTGATGGGCCGAATGAGTTGCGGGTAGCTACAAATGCCCTGGAGGAGCGTGGGGTTCCACTTCGCTGGGGCACGCGGGAAGAGTGCGCTGAACGTCATGTGGAGGAATTTATCTCTTTCAGTGATCCGTCGGGAAATATGATTGAGATGGTGACTTATCCTGAATATACCGGCCGGAGGCATTATCCTTCTCGAGACGCTGGTATCACGAAATTCAGCCATGTAGGACTTTTTTCGAAAGACCCAAGGTCTGACCAGGATTTTTGGTGCTCTATTTTTAATGGGCGCGTAAGTGACTGGGCGGGACAAATTGCATTGCTTCGATTTAATGAGGTTCATCACACTCTAGCGCTAACGCCGAGAGAGGAGTCGGGGATTCATCATATTAATTTTCAGGTGGAATCTATTGATGATGTTATGCGGTCTTACTATTTCTTGAGGGAGCGTGGGACCAAAATAATATTTGGTCCAGGGAGGCATCCAACGTCAAGTGCTGTTTTTTTATATTTTCAAGGGCCGGACAATCTAGTCTACGAATATTCATGCGGTGTTCGGAGTATTTTGGATGAGGAGGGTCACAGGCCGAGACAGTTTTCGAGAAGTAATTGGGGGGCTTGTCTATGGGGAGCAAGGCCAAACGGGTTTTTGCCGGATGGCTAAAATAATTAAATACTAAAAATAAACTAATAGGTAATTGTATGAAACTATTAAATAAATATTGTTTTTCAGGTGTTTTTGTTGCTTTTTTTAATTTCAATGGAAATGTGTTGGCGGCTGAGCGGTTATATGTTTCGGCTTCATATACTGAAGCTAAGACCTCAGATATCAATATCTTGGAGCTCGAAACGACCCGCACCTACGACCCCGCAGCTAGTCTTCTTTTGGTGAATACAGATCGAAAGTCGTCATCGTATAATGCAGGAATCGGCGATAGTACTGGCTCGTCGATATCTTTCGGCTACGACAATGTTGGAAGTAGCCGAATGGAATTAGAACTTGGGTTTAATGAGTATGAAGTAGAGTCCGTGTCCGGCGGAACCATTCTGTCGGCTGGTGACTCGCTTGAGTCAAAATCATTGGCGTTTAATTACTGGTACGATGTGGGCGAGTTCTTAGGTGTGAATCCGTATGTCGGTTTTGGTTTGGGTGGTGCGGAATATTCAATGGAGGGCGAAAGGTCGTCTAGTTTTGAGATGATGCTTGGTGCGGGCCTGTCATATAAGTTTACGAGAAGGTTGGTAGTAGATTTTTCCGCTCGCTACAAGAAGTCTAGTGAGTACGAATTTGTATTTGAGAGCGATGATGGAACTGTAATTAAAGAGTTAAATTTAGAGCAAGATAAGGTAATGCTTATGCTTGGAATTAGGTATAACTTTTTTTAATAAACAATAAATAAGGGTGTAAGTATGAAGACAGAAGTTGGCAAGTCAGTAATCATTAATGGAATTAAAACTAATTATCATGATGAAGGTGATGGATATCCGTTGATCCTTTTGCATGGATCCGGCCCCGGTGTTACAGCTTGGGCTAATTGGAGGAATAATTTTGATCATTTCGCTTCAAAATACAGAGTCATCGCTCCGGATATGGTTGGGTTTGGATACACCGACGCGCCAGATGGCGTTAAGCTTTCACCAGGCTTATGGGTGGACCATGTTGTTGGCTTGCTTGACGAGTTAGGTGTTGATAAGGCGCATGTCATAGGTAACTCATTTGGTGCGGGAATTACGCTTTCGATGTTATTAAGTCATGGCGATCGGTTTGATAAAGTTGTGTTGATGGGGGCGGTTGGTGTTGATTTTGAGATAACTGAAGCGCTGGATGATATTTGGGGCTATAAGCCTTCTTTGGATAATATGCGAAAAGTAGTGTCGTTTCTCAGTTCGGGGAAGTTGAATATTGCAGATGAATTAATTAAGTCTAGATATGAAGCCAGCTTGAGTGAAAGTTCAATGAAATCATATCGAGATAATTTTGGAATCGAAAATAGGCAGAAACTTGTAGATATGTTTGCGTTACCTGATGCGGATATAAAGAGCATTGATCATGAGGTGTTTGTTGTTCACGGGAAAAAAGACCAAGTCATACCGCTTAGTAACTCGATAAAATTGTGCTCCCTTATTAAAAATTCCGACTTATTGGTATGCTCAGACGCTGGGCATTGGGTTCAAATTGAACGGAAAGAAACCTTCAATACATCCGTATCTAATTTTCTCGAGCATGGTTTTTCATAAGGAAATAAAATATGCATTGCAAACTTGGGATTAAGCGTTTGGATAGCATAGCGACGGAGCTCTATGAGTGTTTAAAGTCTGCGACTACAACACCGCCATTGAGTGATGTGTATAAAAATATTGATATCGAAGATGCATATTATATATCCAAGCGAATCCTTGATCTAAGGATCGGAGATGGGGAAACAATAACGGGGAAAAAAATTGGCGTCACTAGTAAGGTTGTACAGGATATGCTGGGTGTACACCAGCCGGATTTTGGATTTCTAACCGATGCAATGTATTGTGAAAATGGCGTATCTATCGAGTTGGAAAAACGCCTTATTCAACCTAAAGCGGAGGCGGAAATAGCTTTTTTTCTTAAGTCTGATCTTGTTGGGCCGGGGGTGACGGAGGCTGATGTGTTAGCTGCAACCGACTATATTATGCCTTGCTTTGAGATCGTGGACTCTAGGATAGATGGCTGGAGAATAAAAATACAGGACACGATTGCGGATAACGCCTCCTGTGGGATTTATATTCTAGGGGATTCCAAGCTGGATCCCCGAGATATCGATTTACCTAATCTTCGGGTGTCGGTTTGGAAAAATGATGAATTCTTAAGCGAAGGTATAGGCAGCGCAGTGCAGGGAAACCCATTAACGGCTGTGGCATGGTTGGCAAACACTCTGGGGGGGTTTGGTATTTCCTTAAACGCCGGTGAAGTCATACTGTCAGGTTCCTTAGTTCCTCTTGAGCCAATCCAAGCCGGTGACAAAATGCGAATGGAGCTGCATGGGGTTGGTCGTGCCGCAGTGCAGTTTGTGTAATTAATTATTCGTAGCAAGCCCAAATTTACTGTGAGAGTTAGCAATAATGGCTGAAAAAATTAAGGCAGCAATTATCGGTCCAGGCAATATCGGTACCGATTTATTGATGAAAGCACTTAGATCCGAATTTATCGAACCGGTCTGGATGGTGGGTGTAGATCCCGACTCGCCTGGTTTGACGCGGGCTGCGGAAATGGGCTTAAAGGTCACCTCAGAAGGCGTTGATGGCATGTTGCCGACGATGCGCGCTGACGGTGTGCAGATATGCTTTGATGCAACCTCAGCCTATGTTCACGCAGAAAACTCTCGCAAGGTAAATGAGCAAGGCGCGCTCATGATCGATTTGACGCCTGCGGCGATTGGTCCGTACTGCGTGCCACCGGTCAATTTGAAGGACGCTCTCGCTGAAGGCTGTATGAATGTAAATATGGTGACCTGCGGTGGCCAGGCGACCATACCCATGGTGGCGGCAGTCTCACGGGTACAGGAAGTGAGCTACGGCGAAATCGTGGCCACTGTGAGCTCTCTCTCCGTTGGGCCGGGTACCCGCAAAAACATTGATGAATTTACACGTACAACCGCCGGCGCAGTTGAGCGAGTTGGTGGCGCGGCAAAGGGCAAGGCGATAATCGTTATTAACCCCGCTGAGCCACCGCTGATGATGCGCGATACGATTCATTGTTTAACCGTCGACACGCCTGATCAAACGGCGATAACAGCTTCTGTCCATGACATGATTGCTGAGGTGCAAAAATACGTGCCCGGCTACCGCCTCAAGAATGGGCCGGTATTTGATGGCAATCGGGTGTCAATTTTTATGGAAGTCGAAGGGCTTGGCGACTTCCTGCCGAAATACGCGGGCAACCTCGATATTATGACCGCAGCGGGCTTACGCACTGCAGAAATGTTTGCCGAAGAAATGTTGGCTGGCCGTTTAACACTAAAGCCAACGGCGGCCTAAGGGGATACGAGAATGGATCTACGCGGTAAAAAAGTTGTGTTACATGATATGTGCTTGCGCGATGGTATGCATGCCAAGCAGCATCAGATATCCCTAGAAGAAATGAAATCCATTGCCAAGGGCTTAGACGAGGCGGGCATGCCGCTGATTGAGGTCACCCACGGTGATGGCCTAGGCGGTTCTTCAGTTAATTATGGCTTCCCGGCCCACAGTGACGAAGAGTACCTTAAGGCGGTTGTGGGTGTTGTCAAAAACGCCAAAATATCAGCTTTGCTATTGCCCGGTATCGGCACGGTCGACCACTTGAAAATGGCTGCAGATTTGGGTGTGACCACCATTCGGGTTGCCACGCATTGCACTGAAGCCGATGTTTCAGAGCAGCATATTGGCATGGCGGCACAGATGGGCTTGGATACCGTCGGCTTCTTAATGATGACCCACATGATTGAGGCCGAGCAGATTGTTGAGCAGGCCAAGCTCATGGAGTCATACGGTGCCAACTGTATTTACTGCACGGATTCTGCTGGGTATTTACTGCCAGACCAGGTTGAAGAGCGAATTGCACTGCTGCGCCGTGAACTTAAACCTGGGACCGAACTGGGCTTCCATGCTCACCACAATCTTAGTCTAGGTGTAATGAATTCGCTGGTTGCTGTGGAGGCTGGTGCGAATCGTATCGACGGTTCTGTTGCGGGTCTGGGTGCCGGTGCCGGTAATACCCCACTCGAAGTTTTAGTGGCGGTAATGGAGCGTATGGGTGTCGATCACGGTATTGACCTGTATAAAATTATGGACGTTGCTGAAGACCTTGTTACCCCGATCATGGATAGCCCAATCAGAATCGACCGCGATTCCCTAACCTTGGGCTACGCTGGGGTGTACTCGTCGTTCTTGCTATTCGCTAAGCGCGCAGCAGAAAAATACGGTTTATCGTCGCGGGACATTCTGGTGGAGCTCGGTCGCCGCCGCACTGTGGGCGGCCAAGAAGACATGATTGAAGATCTCGCTCTAGATATGGCTGCAATAAAATAATAAGTTCATTTAAATAATAAACAATTCGAGGTAAATCGTATGAGCTCAAACTATACAAGAAATCATCTTTACATCGGTGGTGAATGGATACTTCCGAGCACAGATAATAAAATAGAAATTATCTGTGCATCGACTGAGGAACGATTGGGCTTTGTACCTGAGGCTGGGAAACTGGACATAGATAAAGCCGTAGATGCGGCGAGATCTGCGCTTAATTCAGCTGAGTGGCGAGATTTAAGTGTTCAAGAGCGGTCAGCACTGCTTGTAGAATTCTCTAATTGTATTGCAAAGCGGGGAGCTGATATAGCAAATGCTGTGTCTCTGCAAAATGGTATGCCTGTTAATCTAAGTTCAAGTTTTGAAGCAGGCTTTCCGGTCGGGTTGTTGCAGTATTATGCAGCGAAGATTGCTGAGGAGTCAGAGCCAGACATTCGGATGTCGAATTTCGGCAAAGAGTCGCGCGTTGAAAAAATTCCGGTCGGTGTTGTTGCGGCCATTGTGCCTTGGAATTTTCCAGTGACATTGGCGATGAGTAAAATCGCTCCCGCTCTAGCCGCGGGGTGTACATTAGTTGTTAAGCCTTCTCCAGGGACTGTCCTTGATAGTTACTTACTGGCAGAAGCAGCCGAAGAGGCCGGTATTCCTAAAGGTGTAATAAACTGGGTTCCTGCAGATAGAGAGGTCGCATCTTATCTTGTAAATCATCCGGGAGTTAATAAGGTCGCCTTCACTGGTTCGACTGAGGTAGGTAGGAAAGTCGCGGCGGACTGCGGGCGGTTGCTTCGACCTGTGTCCCTGGAACTTGGAGGTAAATCCGCGGCTATTCTACTCGACGATGTTGACCTGGATAAATATTTAGAATCAATGTCAGCCGTTTCGTTATTAAACAATGGCCAAACCTGCTTCAGTTGTACTCGAATATTAATTCCAAAGCCCGTTTACGAGAAAAGTGTTCGGACAATAGCCGAATATATGAAAACATTAAAAGTTGGTGACCCATTAAACGAAGCCACAATGATAGGGCCATTAGCGTCGGCTGAACATCGGAATCGTGTAGAAAAATATATTGAGATCGGGAAAACCGAGGGAAAGGTGGTGGTCGGCGGAGAAAGACCCAAAAACCATAAGCGCGGATGGTACGTAGAACCGACTCTATTTTCTGAAGTCAATTCGAAAAGTAATATTTGCCAGGAAGAAATATTTGGACCAGTACTTGTAGCGATCCCGTATTCGGGTGACGACGAAGCAGTTCAAATAGCTAATGATTCGAAATATGGTCTTGGGGGCAGTGTTTGGAGTTCCAGTACTTCCCGCGCAGAGAGTGTCGCAAGCCGTATCGAGACAGGTACAATTGGTATTAACGGTTATGTTCCGGCAATAGGATCTCCATTTGGGGGTGTGAAAAATAGCGGTATAGGAACAGAATTAGGTCCCGAAGCCTTAGCAGCATATCAGCGATATAAAACGACTTATTATATTGGATAAATTGTTTATAGAGATATTTTAAACTGATAGTTCGGGAGCATGGGACGCGTAGAAACGTAATCGTGTTATCAATGGGAGTATTTTAATCATAGTGTCATAGGGTTTTCAGCATCTTGTTCGAGGTAAAAATATCACCTAGAACAAGATTCCGTAGATCAACCCTGACGGATCATATTTTGAAAGTTTTTTATTGTTTGCAGTCATTGGGGTTTTCTATGAGAGGTCAGCATGTGGCGATCTTGATTAATTTAAATCCAATTAGTCCGGTATTTGGGCGGTGATTTATAGCGAAATTTGCGCGCTTACCGGCTAGATTAAAATTTGGCTTTTTGGTGTTGGGCTATCGAATTCTACCGATGCTCTGCAATCCATTATGGAATAGTTTGTTGGTTATTACAGCCAACAAGGCCAAATCAACATAACCGTAGTTTAAACTAAAATGCAGTCGAGGGGCAGTACTGGGTTAGCCACTGAACCGTGACCAGTTTTTCTTGACCACTACAGACAAAGGTTACACCCATATAAGTAATGACGTGACAGTAATGGTGAAAAAGTTAATAAGTTTACGAGGTCTCGGCATGACTTTCAGCGAAGCTGGCGCAATGGATTTGAGTTATACCAAGGAGATTTCCGAGGGTAATGTGGTCGAAATCATGGAGAGTGCTAGCGTTAGCAAATTTCTGCCAGTTGCTAAATAGCTAGGTGTCTCATGAATCGTGGAGAAAGGTCAGCGCTAGTCACGCAGGTTTCTTCAAAACTTAAATAGGATGATCAATGAGAATAAGCAGATCCTTTTCTGCGACACATTTGATCCTGCATCATAACCCTGGCCATTTTGGGAATACGTCAAAGTCTGAGAAATATTTTAAAGTTTACAAATAAATCTAATAAATCTATAGGAATATACAATAATGAATGCTTATAGCGAGTTAGAAGCACTAAACACGCTGAACGATGAACCTATGAATAAATTGCAATGGTATATCGTTGCTATTTGTATAGGGATATTGGCGTTAGACGGGTATGACGTACTATCGATCGCCTTTGCTGCACCAGGTTTGGCTGCAGAGTGGGGCTTGTCCAAGGATGTTTTGGGTATTGTCCTTTCCCTTGAACTATTGGGTATGGCCGTGGGTGCAATCATAATGGGCTCGCTGACCGATTCGCATGGGCGCAGGCCAATCATGCTTTCGGGGCTGGTTATTTTGACGGTGGGGATGCTTATTGCGGGAATAGCACCGAATATTTATGTACTAGGTGCGGCACGGGTATTTACAGGTATCGGTATCGGCGGATTAATGGCAACGGCAACGGCAACTTCGTCCGATTTTTGTAACGCTAGGAATCGTGCTCTAGCCGTAACTTTAGTGGCCGGTGGGTTTGCATTCGGTGTCTATTTAGGCGCTAGTTTCCTCGCGCCGCTATTAAAGCACTACAGTTGGCGAGTGACATTTTACTTGGGTGCCTCCGTTAGTTTTATCTTTATTCCTTTGGTGTATTTTCTAGTGCCGGAATCTATCAGCTACTTAGAACGAAAGCGACCAGAAGGGGCGCTAAAGCGTATCCAAAAAACAATGATTCGTTTAGGGCACACGCCTCCGAAATTATTGGTGATGCAATCGACGAGTAACGTTGAGCCAATGGGTGTAAAAAACCTATTTAAAGATGGTTTGTTACTTCCTACGAGCATTTTACTGTTTGGCTATCTCGGTAATATTGGGACTTACTACTATTTCGTAAAATGGACGCCAACTATCGTGGCGGACCTTGGTTATTCAGCGTCAGAGGCCATTGCTGTTTTAGGGGTTGTTAGTTTAGGTGGCGTCCTTGGCTCGATAGGGATAAGCATCTTGTCACGCTATTTTTCCATTCGGAAGTTAATGGCTTTTAGTTTGATTAGCGCTGCATTGGGCGTTGCACTTTTCCCCCATTTTAATGATTCACTTGCGAGCATGAAGCAAATAGGCTTTTTTGCTGGCGTATTCATACTGGCAGCAATTTCAGGTTTTTTTGGGCTTTTCGCAGCGACTTATCCTTCATCGTTATTGGGTTCGGGTTCGGGGCTAGTCCTTGGTATTGGCCGCGGTGGGGCAGTTCTTGGGCCTATGATCCCCGGGTTTTTATTTGTGGCGGGTTTTCCACTGGCGACAATTTCGCTAACGATGGCGGCCGGCTCATTCTTTGCGGGTTTAGCCGTACTTTTTCTTTCTACGAAATAGTGCTATTCCTTGGGGAGCCTTCGGGCTCCTCTTTTTTATAACAGTATTATTAATGGAGCGGGCTCATGGTTCATAAATGCAAAGCATTTAATAATGCCTGAGAATTACGATATCGTAAGCTGAAATCCCAATAGCAGTGTTTTGTTACAATAACGGCGTGTATTTCGAATTTATACTTCGCGGGAGGTATGTGGAGTATGCGCCCGTGGAGGATAAATTCGCCTGCTTCATTTGACGGCTAGGTTCACGGTCTCGCCGCGGTCAATTGTTGCTAATTTATGATGTCAAATACCAAAATAATTAATTAGAGGTTTAGTCGATGTCCCCGTTAATTGATGTACATTGCCATGTTACGCCGAAATCATTTCCCGCCTGTCCAGATATTTCTGTGTCTAATCGGTGGCCGTGTATGCAGTGCTTCGATAAAGATAAAGCTAAAATATTTATGGGCGATAGTCATTTTCGAGACTTAGATGATAGGTCGTGGAACGCGGCTCGCCGTGTTGAGGATATGGGAAGGGATGGGGTTTCGCTCCAGGTTCTCTCCGCAATGCCTGAATTACTTTCCTATTGGATGCCTTCTAATAAAGGGCAGATCATTTGTGATCACAGTAACGCCTTCCTGGCTGATATGGTGGCCCGTGATCGGAAGCATTTCCGAGGTTTTGGCTTGGTGCCTCTTCAAGATCCTGAATCTGCTGCAAAAGGTCTTTCAGATATAATAAATAAATTTGGTTTGTCTGGCGTTGAAGTGGGCAGTAACGTAAATGGACGAATGCTTGGCGATTCATTTTTTAATCCGTTCTGGGAGGCTGCGGAGGATCTCGAATTGGCGGTTTTCGTTCATGCTTTACATCCAGTGGCAGTTAAATCTATAAACGCTACACCTATATTTACGAATATGGTTGGATTTCCGGTTGATGTTGCTATGGCAGTTTCTTCATTAATTATTAGCGGGACTCTCGAACGCTATCCCCGTCTAAAAATAGGCTTTAGTCACGGCGGGGGCGGATTGGGGTCGATGTTGGGTCGCCTCGATAAATGGTGGGAGATTAGCGATGGATACGGCGGATCTTGCTTTAAAAAGCCAAGTGAGCAAGCTAAAGGACTTTTTTTAGACAGCAATGTTTATGACCCGATTTATTTGGGCCATCTTGAAAATATTGTTTCGCCGGGCCATATTTTTGCCGGTTCAGATTACCCCTATTCACTTATGCAGGAATCGCTTTCTGATTATATCGGGTCCGCAAAATTTAATGCATCCAGTTTGATGGATGTAAGATATAAGGCTGCGGAGGCGTTTCTCGGTGAAATAATATATT
This sequence comes from Zhongshania aliphaticivorans, assembly GCF_001586255.1. Taxonomy (NCBI): domain Bacteria; kingdom Pseudomonadati; phylum Pseudomonadota; class Gammaproteobacteria; order Cellvibrionales; family Spongiibacteraceae; genus Zhongshania; species Zhongshania aliphaticivorans. Next base: position 3,984,604 of record NZ_CP014544.1, on the reverse strand, counting down.
CTTAAGTGCCGTTGGTGAAGAGATCAAGGTATACCCTGTATTGGAATTATTTGCTTTGGCCTCGTGAGGGTTCTGCAGCCTCTGAATAATCTGTGTTGTTTATATTAAATCTAGATATAAAATATTTTGGTATCGCTGATCTTGCATAAAACATTTTTATTTATGATAGATCTTATATCTCTGCAGTTTTAAACATTACTTGCTTAGTGAGGTTACGTTGGATTATTTTTTGGTATACATGGGAATCGGAGTGTTTACTGGTTTAATGGCAGGGCTTCTAGGGGTAGGCGGGGGAGCAATCGCCGTACCCTTACTACTTTGGGTTTTTGACCTACAAGAAATAAATTCTGAAATTGCGACACATATGGCTCTTGCGACAGCACTGGCGGCCATGGTGCTAACCTCAATTAGCTCTACCTATGCTCACGCTAGTAAAAAAGCAGTTTTATGGCCAGTATTCTTTAAATTAAATGTTGGGGTGATCTTTGGCTCAATTATTGGGGTGGTCACAGTTGTGGAAATATCGGGGTCAGCTTTGCAGATTGCTTTTGGGATTTTCCTAGCTTGTCTTGCTATACAAATGGCTTTCGGCTTGTCTCCTGCGCCGTCGGCGAAGTTGCCATCTGGACCTGGGCTCCTAGGTGCAGGAGGGGTGATAGGTTGCGTTTCAATGTTTTTCGGTATTGGAGGAGGCTCCCTGACAGTTCCATTCCTCATTTACTCCGGTGTTACTCCAGTCAAAGCCATTGGCACCTCTGCCGCACTGGGGCTGCCTATCGCAGTTTGGGGCACTGTTCTTTATGCCGCTAACGGTTGGAATCATACGCTGATGCCGGAGTATTCCTTTGGGTTCGTGTATGGGCCTGCAGTTACGGGAATTATTATCATAAGCCCCATTTTTGCAAGGCTGGGGGCAAAGATAGCTCATCGGATGAATTCTGATCAATTGAGACAGGCTTTTGGAGTGACCCTGGCTATTGTCGCGGGGATGATTGTTTTGCAAAACCTGAGTCGTTACCTGTAGATTGCGAGCCAGCTGATTTTAGTATGAAATATATTGTCGAGAAAAAAGAATGCCTCTGTATAAACTACGTTAAATATTGAACGTTTTTAGGAAAAATTTCGCAAAATAAAATATATGTAAGCATTTAATTAAGTGACGAAAGTATTGATTTCGATTGAATTTTTTAATTTAACGTTGGCATTAATACGACTTCTAATTAAAATCACCGATTTTTAGTTCAGGGTTTTCTCGAAAATTCACAGACTTTTATGAGTGGTTCTGAAGGAGCGTAGCCGGGACGTGATTCATAACGCACGGCGCCATATACGATATAAAATTAGTTTTAGAAGGTTTTTCTTGGCCCGCGGCGAAGGTTGTCGGAGACATTATTAAATTTATTTCTTATAGCTCGAGGCTAATTAGTTGGAGAGTTATTTTTTTGGTGAAATAATTGTTATTTATATGTCGATATAAGACTACTTGATACGCTTAACCTGTGCTTTTGTGCCATATAATTCTTAATATTTATAGTCCCAGGAACTACCGTTTATGTCATTAAATGTATATTATTTAGCATGGTCACGCGGGCTAGTGCCAGCGATAATGGGGGAAGTGAGTGACGTTTAATTTATTACTTATCCATTGCGCGGATTATATTAATTGCGTTGCGTGCAATGGAATTTAGTCCGTATCCCCCTGCATTAAAATGTATTTTGATTTCGGATTTCATCATTCTCGGCCAGAAGCAATTAATGTGGTTTGCGACTTTCTCCGCGGCAATCGTATCATCACTGGCGCCATGTCTTAGATTTTCGGAAATGTCATTTATCATACGAACTAAATTGTGAACACTCTTGCTGTGCGCGTTGCTCATCGCCCAGTTACTCCCAAGGATTATTATAAATAACGTGACGCCCTTCGCGGGCGAAGCCAATAAGCAATTGGCCAGCTGCAGCAGCTTGCTCTATCGCCAATGAAGTGGGGGCTGACACCGCAACCAAGGCGCCAATATCTACCGCGCAACTCTTATGCACCATTTCATAACTTGCGCGGCTCGACACCAACACAAAGCCTTGGCTCAAATCCGTATGCGCTTGCAGCAACGCACCGATTAATTTATCCAGCGCATTATGGCGGCCAACATCTTCGCGCACTTTTATGATACTACCCGTCAAGTCACACCAGGCGACGCCATGACTGGCGCCGGTTTGCGCCTGTAATGCTTGGTGCTGCGGAAACATTTTAAGTGCGCGTTGTACGGCGTCATCAGACACGATTGGCGCCGTGACATTGCGTACGGGGCGAATCGCGCTCTCTAGGGATTCTGTACCGCATAAACCACAACCAGTACGGCCCGTTAAATTACGCCGCCGCTGCTTGAGGGCTGCCAAACGGGAATTGGCAATGCGCATTTCAATCGACAGGCCGTGCTCAACGTTTTTAACGTCGCAATTAAATAACTGGGCTGTATCTGTGAGTATGCCTTCACTAAGGCTAAAGCCCAGGGCAAAGTCTTTTAGGTCAGCGGGTGTCGCCATCATCACTGCGTGAGAGATGCCGTTATAGACCATCGCCACCGGCACTTCCATAGCAATATGATCATCCAGCGGCGCAGTCTTACACTGGTTGGCGCGGCGCACATCGACTGCTGCCCGCGCACTGCCTACTGGCTTGCTGCTTTCGTCCACGAGCTTAACGGCCAACATGTTCTGACGCTCCCTCGGGCTTGCTATACAGTTTGCGCTGACGCTCGTCAAAGTCTTTGAACTGCCGCTGCCATTCCGAGGGCTGACTTACCTTCTCTACCTGCACCGCCGTGACTTTGTATTCTGGGCAATTGGTTGCCCAGTCGGAATTGTCGGTGGTGATAACATTGGCGCCACTGCCAGGATGGTGGAAGGTGGTGTACACCACCCCCGGCAACATGCGCTCGCTTACCCTTGCCCTCAGTACAGTTTGACCAGCGCGACTGGAAATTCCCAGCCAATCGTTATCGTGAATTCCCCGCAGCTCAGCGTCGTGGGGATGAACCTCAAGCACGTCCTCGTCATGCCATTGCTGATTGGCGGTGCGCCGGGTTTGCGCGCCCACATTGTACTGGGACAAAATTCGACCAGTCGTTAACAATAGCGGGAAGCGGCGGTTGGTTTTTTCCGAGGTCGCCACGTATTCGGTAATCGCAAACTGGCCTTTGCCAATCGGAAAATCTACCTCGTGCATGGTTGGCGTGCCGTTAGGATGCTCTGCATTGCAAGGCCATTGAATACTGCCCTGCTCTTCTAACTTGGCGTAGCTCACGCCATTAAAACTCGGCGTTAGCTGGGCAATCTCATCCATGATTTCGCTGGGGTGTTGGTAGTTCATGGGGTAGCCCAGCGCGTTCGCCAAATCCACGGTCACCTCCCAATCTTCTTTGCCAGCAATGGCGGGCATGACTTTGCGCACGCGATTGATACGGCGCTCGGCATTGGTGAAGGTGCCGTTTTTTTCTAAGAAGGTAGAACCCGGTAAAAGTACGTGGGCAAATTTTGCGGTTTCATTGAGGAAGATATCTTGAACGATTAAGCAGTCCAAAGCCCGCAGTGCCGACTCGACGTGTTGAGTATTAGGATCAGATTGCGCGATATCCTCACCCTGAACGTAAAGCGCTTTAAAACTGCCGGCAATGGCAGCGTCAAACATATTGGGAATGCGAAAACCTGGCTCGTCGTCGAGCACCACGCCCCACGCCGATTCAAAACGCGAGCGCGCTACTACGTCGGAGACATGCTGATAGCCCGGCAATTCGTGGGGGAATGAACCCATATCGCAGGAGCCTTGCACATTATTCTGGCCCCGCAGCGGGTTTACGCCCACACCTTCGCGGCCGATGTTACCCGTGGCCATCGCCAAGTTAGCAATACCCATCACCATGGTCGATCCTTGGCTATGTTCGGTAACACCGAGGCCGTAATAAATCGCGCCATTGCCTGCATTAGCATAGGCCCGGGCGGCGTTGCGCACATCCGCTGCGGCAACGCCGGTGATCTCTTCTAGCGCTTCGGGGGAATGACGTGACTCGCTAATAAATTTACGCCAGCCTTGATAGGCCTTTTCGTCACAGCGGGTCGACACGAAGCTTTTATCTTCTAAGCCTTCCGTCACAACCACATGGGCTAAGGCATTTATGATGGTGACATTGGTGCCGGGCCGCAGCGGCAAATGCATGCCCTTGCCCATATGTGGTGTTTTTAGCAGATCAATTTTACGCGGATCAATCACGATCAGCTCGGCACCTTGACGCAAGCGCCGCCGCAATTGCGAGGCAAACACCGGATGCGCATCGGTTGGGTTGGCGCCAATCACCACTATGCAATCGGCCTTCATTACCGAGTCAAAAGTCTGGGTGCCAGCGGATTCGCCAAGGGTGGTTTTAAGACCGTAGCCAGTGGGCGAATGGCAGACCCGCGCACAGGTATCGGTATTATTATTGCCAAAGGCGGCGCGCACTAATTTTTGAACGAGGTAGGTTTCTTCGTTGGTACAACGCGAGGAGGTAATACCGCCAATACTTTCGCGGCCGTATTTGGCCTGCACGTCTTTAAGGCGCTTCGCCGCAAAACTAATCGCCTGCTCCCAGCTTACTTCCTGCCATGGCTGATCAATGCTGTCGCGAATCATTGGCGCGCGCACCCGATCTTTATGGGTGGCATAGCCAAAGGCAAAGCGGCCTTTTACACAGGAGTGACCGTGATTTGCATCGCCGCCTTTGTACGGCACCATGCGTATTACTTCATTACCTTTCATTTCAGCTTTAAAGGAACAGCCTACGCCGCAATAGGCGCAGGTGGTCACAACACTGTGTTCCGGCTGGCCTTGCTCAATAACGCTTATTTCCATCAAGGTTGAGGTCGGGCAAGCCTGCACACAAGCGCCGCAGGAAACACAGTCGGAGTCCATAAATGAGTCATTCGCCCCAGCGGACACCTTGGAATCGAAACCGCGACCATCAATCGTTAAGGCAAAAGTGCCCTGCACTTCTTCACAGGCGCGCACACAGCGCGAACACACTATGCACTTGCTGGGATCAAAACTGAAATAGGGATTCGATTCGTCTTTCTCGGCCTGCAGATGATTCTCGCCGTCGAAACCATAGCGCACTTCGCGCAGACCAACGGCGCTCGCCATATCTTGTAACTCACAGTCACCGTTAGCGGGACACGTCAAACAGTCCAGCGGGTGGTCGGAGATATACAACTCCATAATATTGCGGCGCAGCTTGGCCACTGGCTCGGTCTGGGTACTGACCTGCATACCCTCGGCAACGGGTGTGGTACACGAGGCAGGAAAGCCCTTACGGCCTTCGATTTGTACCGCACACAGACGGCAGGAGCCAAAGGCCTCTAAATTATCTGAGGCGCATAATTTGGGAATATTAATACCGGCGAGTGCCGCAGCCCTCAGTACCGAGGTGCCTTCCGGCACCACGATCTCACGGCCATCTATGGCAAGACTCACTAGCTCGGTCGATAAGCTGGGCGGGGTTCCAAGGTCTTTATTAGGATCAAGCTTTTTTGGGTCAAAGTACTGGATCATCTTAGCGCTCCCTGTCGGCTAGTGGCCGCAGATCGTCGGCAAAATATTTCATGACGCTTTGCACCGGAAAAGGCGTCATGCCGCCCATGGCGCAGAGCGAGCCATCTATCATTGTGGTACATAATTCGTCGAGTAGCGCGAGATTCGCCTCTGGCGACTGGCCGCTGCGAATTTTGTCGATGACCTCAACACCACGGCTTGAGCCAATACGGCATGGCGTGCATTTTCCGCAAGACTCCACCGCGCAAAACTCCATAGAAAAGCGCGCCTGCTCGCCCATATCGACCGTGTCGTCGAACATCACCACGCCGCCGTGACCAAGCACCGCGCCGATTGCAGCGAAGGCTTCGTAATCCAGCGGCGTATCCCATTGGGACTCAGGTAAATAAGCCCCCAGCGGGCCGCCGACCTGCACGGCTTTAAGCGGTCGCCCGGTGAACGTGCCACCGCCAAAATCGTCCATTAATTTCCGCAACGTGACGCCAAAGGCCAGTTCGACCAAACCGCCCTGCCGCACATTACCCGCTAATTGAAATGGCAAGGTTCCCCGCGAGCGACCCATGCCAACATCGGCGTAGGCCTGCGCGCCTTTATCAAAAATATAGGGTAGCGCCGCCAGCGATAGTACGTTGTTGACCACCGTCGGCTTGGCAAACAAACCTTTTAGCGCGGGGAGCGGCGGCTTAGCGCGCACCATGCCACGTTTGCCTTCAAGGCTTTCTAATAATGCGGTTTCTTCGCCGCAAATATAGGCACCCGCACCGAGGCGAACTTCCAGTGCAAACTGTCGGCCACTGCCGCAAATATTCGCGCCCAAATAAGCCGCCGCCGTGGCCCGCGCTATGGCCTCATTCATAATGCGCTGGGCCAGCGGATACTCCGAGCGCAGGTAGATATAACCCTGATTTGCACCCACCGCCAAACCGGCAATGACCATGCCTTCGATCAGCATATATGGGTCGCATTCCATCACTAGGCGATCTGCAAAGGTGCCCGAGTCGCCTTCGTCGGCATTGCAAACAATGTATTTTTGATCGGCCTCAGCATCCAGCACCGTCTTCCATTTAATGCCAGTGGGAAACGCCGCGCCGCCGCGCCCCCGCAAGCCGGAATCCGCAACCTGCTGCACGATATCTAGAGGGCTTAACCTCAGCGCGTGCTGCAAGCCGCGAAAGCCGTCATTAGCAAGGTAATGCTCAAGAGAAAGTGGGTCACCTAAACCCAGCCGTGCAAAGGTCAGGCGCTGCTGGTTTTTCAAGAAGGGGATTTCTTCTGTCGGGCCTTGGCATAAGGGGTGCTCTAAATCGCCATCGAGCAAGCCGCTCTTAAGCAAGCCATCGACATCACTAATGTCTACCGGTCCGTAGGCGACTCGACCCACTGGGGTTTCTAACTCAACCATTGGCTCTAACCAGAACAGGCCACGACTGCCGTTGCGGATCAGTTCGACATCCACACTATTCTGCACAGCAGCGAGTTCAATCGCTGCGGCGATGGCATCGGCGCCAAGTGAGCAAGCGGTGGTGTCGCTGGGTACAAAAATTCGTAATGTCATTACACCAGCTCCACAACTTGGGTCGTCATATCATCGAACAGCTGCTCAAAGCGCGCTGGCGAAACACGGCCATAAATTGAATCACCGATCCGTAAAGACGGCCCACAGCTGCAATTACCCAAGCAGTACACCGGTTCTAAACTCACGCGACCATCGGCTGAGGTTTGGTGGTAGTCAATATTCAAGCGCTGCTTAATATGCGCCTCCAACTGTTTTGCCCCCCGCGCCTGACAGGCCTCGGCGCGACAAATTTGCAGCACATGATCACCCGGCGGAGTGCGCCGAAAATGATGATAAAAACTGATCACCCCAGAGATTTCTGCGCGGGTCTGGTTTAGCCCATCTGCGATGATGGCGATCGCCTCGTCCGGCACATAAGCGAGCTCATCTTGCACCGCATGCAGAATAGGCAGCAAGGCACCGGGCTGATGCTTTAGGGATGCAACAACAGCCGCGACACTGGGGGAGGCAGGCTTCATAAATAGTCTCTCGATTTACTATATATATGATTCTAAATATGTAATTATTTGCATATTATTCGCACTTATAGCGCTATTATTGGCGCTTAGCTTAGCAGCTCGCCCACACTTACTAAATATGCACAACTTTGCCTATGAAACATTTGCAAATCTCCCCTGCGTGGTTTTTTACTGACGGCCAAGGCGAACAACTGGACCCTCGCCTCTTTGCCTTACTACGCGCTGTTCACAAGCAGAATAAATTAACCCAAGCCGCTGAAGCCTGTGGCTTTTCCTATCGTCATGCGTGGAATATGTTGCAACACTGGGAAGAGTTCTTTGGCACCCCGCTGATTGAGAAGCAACGGGGGCGCGGCTCACGCCTGTCGCCCTTAGGTGAGAAACTACTCTGGGCTGAGCAACGGGTTGCGGCGCGCTTGGAGCCGCAATTAGAAAGCCTTAGCTCAGAAATAAATTTGGAGATTGCCCATTTACTGGAGGGCAACAAACCGGTGCTTCGCCTGCATGCCAGCCACGGCTACGCCGTCGCGCTGCTGCCAAAGCACATGGGCGAGCTGCCATTGGATTTGCAATATTGCAGTCCCGCCGACGCGCTCTCGGCACTGGCCCGCAACGCCTGCGATATCGCTGGTTTTCATCTGCCTATTGGCACTGCCCAAGCGCTTAACCGTGAATACCGAAAACGTCTTAAGCCCCGCAACCACCAAATAATTCAGTTTATTACTCGGCGCCAGGGCCTAATGGTGCAAGCAGGCAACCCTCTGGGAGTGAAGGGACTCGCTGATTTAGCCGAGATTGACCTGCGCTTTATCAACCGCCAAACCAACTCGGGTACACGCTCACTGCTGGACGCACTATTGAAAGAAGCGGATGTTTCCAGTGTAAAAATAAAGGGGTTCGAGCAGGTAGAGTTTACGCACTCCGCCGTAGCGGCTTATATCGCTGCGAATATGGCCGACGTCGGCTTTGGGGTAGAGGCCGCCGCCAGACAATTCGGCCTCGACTTTATCCCACTCGCACGGGAGCGCTATGTGATGGCCTGCCACAAACAATTACTGAACGATCCGAAGTTTCAAGTATTTCTAAACATCATCCGCGGCGAGGAGTTTCGCAAGGCCGTAAGGCTGTTGCCGGGATACAGCGGTGACGACTGCGGACTTGTTTCTACCGTGGATGAGACATTTAAAGCCAGAGAAATTTCTATATACGAGGCTTAATAGGAGTGTGTGTTTGGCAGAAAGATAGGGGGCAATGTTAGATTTGATGACAGTGCTGGATGGGAGTGCGACAAGAGAGTCATTTAATGAACACTTAAACCCGCTCCGGAGATCAGGTATTTAGCACATTTTCTGGCGTTAGTTGTATTTTACATCACTTTGCAATAGGGCTAAATCCTAGCCGCCGAAAGGCATGTTATTCTGATCTAAACTTGACAACACAGGTGTTGATTGGCACTTAATACTGATCCAGGATTTTTACTTTTAAATGATCAGCTATGAATAACACTTTTACTTTTTAATTAAATGCTTGCAGGTACCTAAGGTTTAATAGGGGCGCCCGTTGCATTGCTTGGTGTTGTTAGTTAGTGCCTGTAGATTGAACTGCCAGCTTTGTCATAAGCCTGCTGCACGCTTTGGCAATGTTTTTATATCTAAAAACATGCACACAATAGTAGAGTCGTGCGTGTCGTATTTATTATTGATTCGCCGGTAGACTTTAATTGAGCTCTGGGTCGCTGAAATAATTTTATGTCACTCGCTCTGGATTATAATTAGTTTATGAAAAGGGATGCTGTTGAAAATCACGAAATATATGCAGCCAACGAGATTCAATGTATGAGGGTTTGCAGTGATGGGGTTATGCAAGAAAACTTTTCCTAAATTTGGAATTGCTTTCTTGGTTTGTTTTTTTGATTTAGCGGAATTTTTACTGGCAGCTCGATCAAACGCCATTTTTGAGCCATGCCATGCTGCAGCTCTCGGACTTTAACGAGCTGCTTTGCCAGCCAGATAGCGCCTTCCCCTGTGACCGCCAAATACTAATGCGCTGTTTGCTTCGGTTTTCGGGCTGTGAAATGGGCATTAATTCCGTTGCCTTCATAAAAACCCAGGAGCCAATCTGCGCAGTGCCTAGCTGCTGTGATCATGTGGGTCAGGTGACCGTTATTTCCTGAGCGGATGTGACCATCGCCGGCGAATAGACCGGCGGAAAAAGCCATAGCATGACTTGATTTTACGAACTTGGAAGGTGTGGATCTGAGTGTTTTCGAGCTAGTTACGCCAAAATTCTTTTCTAGAGCTTTAATGTGATTATCATTTTTCCAGCCGGTCGAGGAGTACACTGCACGGCTTCCGGTAATGGCGTTAACGGTCCGGTACTTGAGCGTATTCTCCAGCCCGATAAATCGTATCAGAGCGACCAGTATTAATTTGTCAATCGCTTTTAGCTCAATTGATACGCGTCCTTTCGCAGAAATACTCCCGTCCTCCCCGATTAGACCGGCAAAAAACAGTTCTTCGGTTTGATGCAGTCAAAAATCTCGTCGTATACTCGATTTGGTAGTAGCATTTTTGGGGGTACGCCTGAGGTCTCGGGCGTTACGATGCGATATAGTCTCGCTGTTGAGTTTTCCGTATGCAGGCGTTAAGCGGTTTAACGCTCTGCTCTGTTTATTATTGGTCCAAGTTGGTCGGTGATTTTTTGTAGTGCTTCTCTGCGCTCCTCTAGATAGTCGTGCCGGTCGTAAATTCCCTCGACTCCTCTTAGTTTGTGATTAAGGCAGCGTTCCGCTATGTGGGGCGAGACTCCTGCTGAAGCGAGGAGGCTGCGGCAGGTTCGCCGCAAATCATGTACGGTGAAGTGCTCGATACCTGCATCGCCAAGTTTGTTGGCTGGATGATCTCCCGGCTTGGTTTTCTTGCCGAACATTTTGGCTAGCGCATGATTAAGCGTATCGTCGCTGATGTACGCACGACGTTGACTAGTTCGACGAGCTGGGAAGAGATGCTCTGAGTTGTATCCGCGTACCTTTAGCTCTTCTAACCATTCGATGGCTGCGTTTGGTAGGGGGATGGTGATAGGTGCTCCGGTTTTGCTGCGTGCTTCTGGCAGTTTCCAAATGGCATTGTCTAGATCGAACTCTGTCCAGCGCGCGGCGATCAATTCCCCCTTTCGAACACCTAGTATGAGTAGCAGTGCGACGGCTAAGTAGTTGTCTCGGGTGAAGCTTACAGGGTTGTCGTGGAGTATCTGAAATACGGTGTTCAAGTCAGAAATAGATAGTGCTCGGTTGCGGCTTTTTTCAATTCCGCCTGCGTGGTGGATTGTGAATGCCTCGGCAGGGTTCGACTTCATAAGGTCGAGCCGAATGCCGTGCCGGAATAATTGCTTGCTGTAGCCCAGTGCATCGTTTGCTACTGTGGGGCGCCCGCTGGTGGTAATCGCCTGAATAGCATGTCGCACGTCTAGTGGAGTAACACGTTTTAGGGCTAGCTCACCGAAGTGTGGTGACAGGAGCTGCTTGTAGATCCGACGAGGTATCTGGGGGTGTTTGAGGCGTTTTTCGATGTCATTGTGTAGCCAGTCTTCGGCGAGGTCGTTTACGGTTCTTATTTTTACCATGTCGGGCCGTTTTTTCTCAGCCAGTGGGTCAATGCCTTTCCGTACGTCCTCTTTCAGCTGGAAAGCTTCGGCGTAGGCCGTAGCTAGTGACTTGTCTGGGTAGCGTCCGAGCGTGATTTCGCGCCTTTTGTTATTTGCGGTGTAGCGGGCGACCCAAAAACCGCTACCCTCGCGGCTAACCCGAAAGTAGAGCCCGCCTCCCACCGCATGTCGTCCCGCCTCGCCTTTGCGTAGCAGGGATTTAATTTGTTTGTCGTTAAGTCTGGTGGCCATAGTATCTCTGACGAAATTGGTGGCAGATTCGAGTGGCCGGTTACTTGTGGAGTAAAGTTGTAATTTCTGTCACCGCCCATGTCACCATTATCCTGCAACTTAATGCAATAAAAGTAAAATATGTGAACAGATAAATTTTTGTTGTATTTGTTAAGCTGTTGTTTATTAATGATCATTGTAACAACTAGCAACAGCTTAAAACGGTCTTAAAAAATTATTCAATATTCTGAATCTGCTCCCGCATCTGTTCAATCAACACCTTTAACTCCACTGCTGCTTGAGTGCTTTCAGAAACAACGGCCTTAGATGACAAGGTATTGGCCTCCCGGTTGAGTTCCTGCATGAAAAAGTCGAGGCGTCTGCCGCTGGCGCCGCCTTTTTTAAGGACTCGGCGTACCTCGGTTATGTGGGTGTCGAGGCGGTCGAGTTCTTCGTCTACGTCGGCTTTTTGGGCGATGAGGGCGATTTCTGCCTCTAGACGCTCGGGGTTGAGTTCCACTTGGAGTTCGGCAAGGCGCTGTTGTAGTTTTTCGCGTTGAGCGATGACGATGCCGGGCATTTTGCTGCGGATGTCGGCGACGATGGCGCTGATGCTGTCGAGGCGCTGAGTGATGAGGTCCGCTAGTGCTTGGCCTTCACGTTGGCGGTTGGCGAGGTGTTCTGCGAGGGCCTGTTGAAAGCCTTCGAGTAATTGGCTGCTAATGGCGTCGCCGTCGACACTTTGAGGTTCGAGTACGCCGGGCCAGCGCAATAACTCAAAAACATTGATGGGCGCGGCGTGGGCGATATCTGATTTCAGCTTATTGGCTGCGTCGAGAATTTGGCTGGCGAGCACATTGTTGAGTTGCAGCGCTTGCTGCTGGTTGTGCAGTTGAACCTTGAGCGCGCATTCAACTTTGCCGCGCTGCAGGCCTTTGCGCAGGGCGTCGCGGAGGCTGGGTTCTAAATTGCGCCAGCTCTCAGGCAGTTTGAAAGACAGCTCCAGGTAGCGATGGTTGACCGAGCGAAGTTCCCAAGTGGCACTGCCCCAAGGATAGTCAGATTGCTGGTGGGCAAAGGCGGTCATGCTGCTGGTAGTCAATGTCTTCCCCTTGGTGTTGATTAGAAACACCATTCTAAACTTTTTAGCCGGTTTCTTCAGCAGTGATTTGATTTGGCGGCGGGAGTTTGTCTGGGAGAAGTTTGGGGTGGGGATGGCTTGGCAGGTATAATCTGCGCCACTCTTTTGAATGCCTATGGAATTAAATGATGACACGACCCAGCGAGCGCGCCAGCGATGAAAAACGTCAGGTAACCATTACCCGCAATTACACCTGCCATGCCGAGGGTTCGGTATTGATTGAAATGGGTAATACCAAGGTGATTTGTACTGCGTCGGTACAGAACAGCGTACCTGGATTTTTGCGTGGCAGCGGTCAAGGCTGGGTAACGGCGGAATACGGCATGTTGCCGCGTTCTACCGGTAGCCGTATGGATCGGGAGGCGGCACGGGGCAAGCAGAGTGGCCGCACCCAAGAGATTCAGCGCTTGATAGGCCGCTCGCTACGCGCGTCTATCGACTTGACTATGCTCGGTGAGAATACCATTTACTTGGATTGCGACGTGATTCAGGCCGACGGCGGCACGCGCACCGCGTCTATCACCGGCGCCTACGTTGCCTTGGCGGATGCAGTGGCCAGTTTGCAGAAGAAGGGTTTAATAAAAGGTAATCCGCTTCAGCAGCAAGTTGCCGCGATTTCGGTCGGCGTATACCAAGGCGTGCCGGTGCTGGATTTGGATTACGCCGAGGACTCCAACGCCGAAACCGATATGAATGTGGTGATGGATGATAAGGGCGGCGTGATTGAAGTGCAGGGTACGGCAGAGGGCGCAACCTTTAGTCGCGCTGAAATGAATGCAATGATGGATTTAGCTGAGAAAGGTATTGCTGAATTGATCGAGGCTCAGCGCGCGGCGCTGGCCTAATTGTTTACCAGAAAGCCCTTAAAAGGGGCTTTCTGGTAACTCAAAGTCGTAATCCATAATCACCGGTGCGTGTTTGCCAAATTGCTGTACTTTGTAAATGGCACCGTATTCAACTCGCGGCGTCATGTGCTCTGAGGTGATTTGGTAGTCTACCCGCCAGCCGTTAGTGCCGGGCTCACCGTCTGGCCACCAGCTAAACTCGTCGGGATCGTTATTAATTAGACGAAATGCATCGGAGTACTGTTGTTCCCGAAACAGACGATCCATCCACTGCTGCTCTTCGGCCAAGCTGCCGGGCTTGCCGTGGTTACCGCGAATGTCCTGAATATCGATACCGCGATGGGCAATATTCCAGTTGCCGCAAATAATAAAGTCACGGCGTTTGTTGCGCACTTTGGTTAGATGGTTGCCAAACTGCTCAAAAAATTGGTTTTTACGAATTAGGCCTGCGCTATCGCCTTCTTCGGCGGTGGGGGCAAGCAAGCTGCCAATACTGATGTTGTCAAAGTCGGCCTGAATGTAGAGGCCGTCCATATCAAAATCTAAAAATCCCAGCCCTGTCATGATGGCTTTGGGCAGTTTGCGGCAGTAAATGGCGACGCCGTTGTGTTTACCGTCGGCGGCATCAAAGAAATAGGGGTTGTAGTCGCGGGGAAAATACACGTCGTCGCGAAGTTTGTACTCGGCAATGCCTAGGTTCTGAATGCAGATGATGTCGGCATCCTGCTTGGTAACCCAGTCGAAGAAGCCTCTTTTTGCAGCATCTACGATGCTGTCAGCGCAAAAGCTGATAATTCTCATGTCTTTCCTATCGTGTCGATAACGAGGCCGTGGTGGCCAAGCTTGAGCGTTGAGGTAAATCGTTATAGCGAGTTAAGACGCCAAACCTCAATACAAAAGTGGCGTTCAGCAATAGCGTGGCTGAATTTTCGATATAAACAAGGTGTTAGACTACAATGAAACCCTATTGACAACAATCACAGTAAAGAATATCTGTTAAAAAAACACTGGATTGATAGCCGAGGTTCAGTATTTTTACGGACTTTTGTCTGCATTTCGTGTCGTAGGTGAGGTTTTCACCGTAGCTGGGTAAAATGGGCGGCTACATATTTGAAATATTAGTCATTGGACGTATTAATGAGCATTAAACCCTATCAACAACGATTTATTCAGCAGGCCATTGCCAGCCAAGCACTTTGTTTTGGCGAATACACTCTAAAGTCGGGCCGTGTTAGCCCTTATTTTTTTAATGCCGGTCGCTTCAGCAGCGGTGGGGCATTGGCAGCACTGGGTCGCTGTTACGCCGATGCTATTGTGGCGTCGGGTATTCAGTTTGATGTGTTGTTTGGTCCGGCCTACAAAGGTATTCCACTGGCGGCGGCAACAGCTTGTGCACTGGCAGAACACCACCAGCTAGATGTACCGTACGCGTATAACCGCAAAGAAAAGAAAGACCACGGCGAAGGCGGCAGCCTTGTTGGCGCCGCGCTTGTTGGGCGCGTTTTAATCATTGACGATGTGATTACAGCCGGCACCGCAATCCGTGAAGCTATTGCAATGATCGCTGCCGAGGGTGCCGAGGTAGCCGGTGTTGCGATTGGTCTCGATCGCCAAGAGCGTGGCCAGGGTGAGCGCTCGGCGATTCAGGAGCTGGAGCAAGATGCCAATTTGGCGGTGGTGAGCATCGTAGGATTGAACGATATTGTGGCTTATTTGACGCAATCGGCAGAAGACGATGATCTGGTAGCACGTATCAATGCGTATCGAGAACGCTACGGCGTTGTTATATAAATAGCGTATTAAGTGACTTTGTAACGCGACGGGAGATGGGATTACAGTGATTATGGCTCGTGCTTTACTGCTATTAGCGCTGTGCTGGATTGAGCTGTCAACGGTTCAAGCCCAGAGTATTTACTATCGCTATCCCGGTCCAGATGGCACGGTGGTGATTGACGACAGCGTGCCGCCGGACGCCGTGCCCCGTGGTTACGATATTATTCGTCTCGATGGCAGCGTGGTCAAAACCGTTGCTCCCCAGTTGAGTGAAGCTGAGCGTAAAGCCCGAGAATTAGAACTTGGTATTGAAGAGGCGCGAGCTGCCGCTGATGCTAAAACCCGCAAATGGGATGAGTCGCTGCTGCTGCGTTATAGCAATGTTCAAGACATTGATGTTGCTAAAAAGCGTGCGCTTAACGATATAAAAGTGCGAATTTCTATTTTAAAAAGCAATCTCTCCGTTATTAAGCAGCAGGTCTACAGCAATCAAGCTGAGGCCGCAGAACTGGAGCGTCGCGGTTTAGCGGTGCCCTCTGAGCTTACGAATACCTTGGCATCGCTGCGCCGCGAACTTACCACTACCGAGCAACATATCCGCTCCCGTCAAGAAGAGCTTGAGCAGGTCGCCAATAATTACGAGCGGGATAAAAGCCGCTTTGCAGACCTGCAGGAGCAGGTTGACGTAAGGCGGCACTATTACTCAAATCCGAAAAAATAAGGCGTTTTCTTGGGGTTTGCTGTTTAGCGGAAAATCGTTTCACTGAGCAACTGCCACTGCTCTTCCCAGTTTTCGGTAGGGAGGCGTTTAAAATCACTGCGTACAAATTGGCCAATGCGGCCCTCGGCGGCAGCAATAAGGATATTGGCGGTGCTGTTGGCAGTGATTTGGGTGCGCAGCCCTTCACGAATTTCGGCTTCGCGTAAAATTTGTTTAAGCTGAGTCTCTAGGCGGTCGTAAAACTGCACCACTCGGCTGCGCAGGCGTTCATTTTCCCCCGCCAAGGCATCGCCATTGAAAATACGGGTGATACCGGGGTTGCGCTCAGTAAACGTCAGTAGCAGCTGCAGTACTTTGGCAATTTGGCCTCGAGCTTGTGACTCTTCGCCAAGAATTAAGCTGACGCGACTGAATATTGCGTCTTCTACAAATTCAATTAAGCCCTCAAACATCTTGGCTTTACTCGGAAAATGCCGGTAGAGGGCGGCCTCAGACACCCCTACTTCTGCCGCTAATTTAGCGGTAGTAATACGGGTGCCCGGCTGAGATTCGAGCATTTTGGCAAGTGCTTGAAGAATTTCTTCGCGTCGTGAAGGACGTTTATTCATAGGGTGTAAATGACCTTATCGAGCGCTGAGTTTAATCTAATTCGCTTTGAGTATTGGTGATCAGGGTGCCAACGCCGGTGTCGGTAAAGATCTCGAGAAGCACAGCATGGGGTACGCGGCCGTCAATAATGTGGGCGCTTACTACGCCTGCATTCACTGCAGAAAGTGCGCAGCCTATTTTGGGCAGCATGCCACCGTAGATAGTGCCGTCGGCAATTAAGGCGTCGACCTGTTCGGTGCTCAGGCCAGTTAATACCTTGCCTGATTTGTCCAGCAAGCCTTCGATATTGGTGAGCAGCATCAGCTTTTCAGCCTTAAGGACTTCTGCAACTTTGCCCGCCACTAAATCGGCGTTGATATTGTAAGACGCGCCGTCAGCACCGACGCCAATAGGCGCAATTACCGGAATAAAGTCGCTGTTGACCAACATGTCTAAGACTTCGGTGTTGATCTTTTCAACTTCGCCAACATGGCCGATATCAATGATTTCGGTTTTGGCCAAGTCTGGGGTGCGCTGCGTCACTTTGAGCTTTTTGGCGCGAATCAACTGACCGTCTTTGCCGGTTAGGCCAATGGCTTTGCCGCCATTGCGGTTGAGTAGCGACACAATTTCCTTGTTCACTGAGCCGCCCAGGACCATCTCAACCACGTCCATCGTGGCGGTGTCAGTGACCCGCATACCGTCAACGAAGTGCGACTCAATGGCGAGGCGCTTTAGCAGATCGCCAATCTGTGGGCCGCCGCCGTGCACGACGATGGGGTTCATGCCAACCAGCTTCATTAGCACGATGTCGCGGGCAAACTGTTCTTTTAGCTTGTCATCGACCATGGCATTGCCACCAAATTTGACCACAATGGTTTTATTGGTGAAGCGCTGAATATAGGGAAGTGCTTCGGTCAGTACGCGGGCAACATCCCCGGCGGCGGTGCGACTCATCGACATGCTGAAATCTCTTGTGGTCGGTGGCGAAAAAACGCCTATTAAAGACTATCTGCCAGCTTGGGATCAATCCTTGCTAGCAAATCCTTGAAATCATTCTGAATTCGACCCAGCGCAGCCTCGCTATCGGCCTCAAAACGTAGGGTAATCGCCGGTCCGGTGTTAGACGCCCGTATCAGTCCCCAGCCGTGACGGAAGTCAACGCGCAGCCCGTCTATCTCAGAGAGGGTGGCTTCGGCAAAATCCTGATTCTCAGCAAAGGTTTCGACAATCGCAAACTTGCGGTCTTCGTCTACCGGAATGATGATTTCCGGACTGCTGAGCAGGGCGCGGTGGTTGCTCAGTGCATCGTCCATGCTACGTCCGGACAGGGTTAGTATTTCGAGTAGCCGAGCGGCGGTATACATACCGTCGTCGAAGCCATACCAGCGCTCTTTGAAAAAGATATGGCCCGAAAACTCTCCGCCCAACAGCGCGCCGGTCTCAGCCATTTTACGCTTCATATACGAGTGACCGCATTTCCACATGGTGGGGCGACCGCCGTGCTCAATGATTAACTCGGGCAGTAGTCGTGAACATTTGATGTCGAACAAAATTTCGGCACCGGGGTTGCGCACCACCATGTCTTGGGCCAAGACCATGAGCAGTTGGTCGGCCTTGGGGCATTTCCCTTTTGATGTTACTACGGCAACGCGATCACCATCGCCATCAAAGGCAATGCCAATGTCGGCGTGATTGTCTGCGACGGCGGTGCGCAGCGCGGCGAGGTTTTCAAAGATGGTGGGATCGGGTGCATGGTTGGGGAAGTTGCCGTCGGTCTCACAAAATAGCGGAATGACTTCGCAGCCTAATTCTTCAAATAGTGCGGGTGCCACGTGGGCGGTGGCGCCGTTACCGGCATCAATAACAATTTTGAGGGTTTGCGCAATCACGACGTCGCCGCAGATCCGGTCGATATAGCGTTGTTCAATGCTGTCGTTGGTTAAGCTGCCCTGGCCCTGCTCAAAGTCTTGATCTTCTATGCGTTTGCGCAGGCTTTGGATGTCTTGCCCACTTAAACTTTGGAATTCCAGACTAATCTTCATGCCATTGTAATGGCCGGGGTTATGGCTGCCGGTGATCATAATCGCGTTGCCAATATTAAAATACTGGCAGGCGTAGTGGAGCATCGGCGTGGCGAGAAGACCGAGATCGATCACGTCTACGCCGCTACCGAGTACGCCTTTTACTAAGGCCTCGTGGATGCGTGGGCTGCTGAGACGGCCGTCACGCCCGAGCAGTAGCTTGCTTTGACCGCGGCTGAGTGCTTCGCTGGCGACCGCGCGGCCTATGGCTTCGCAGGTCTCATTGTTTAATTCGGTGTCGGCCACGCCGCGAATATCGTAGGCGCGAAAGCAGTTAATGGCTAAGGGGCCGGGGCGTTTGCGGGCGCCTTGCTGCAATTCCGGCAGCGGCGGCGCGCTGTCTGGGGCCGGAAAATTATCGCGACGGTTGGGCGTGCGACTGCGATTGGCGGCCAATTTTTTCGCTAGGGCTTGTTCTAAGTCGAGGATGTCCGTTTCCGCTTTGTCGACAACCGCCTTTTTCGGTGGTGAACTCGCTGGGCGTGCAATGCCGAAGCCACGAACAAAGAAGATGGCGTGGCTGGCGACGATTGCGGCGACGCAAAACATGCACAGTAACCACAGTAAGGTGCCATCAGAGCGCAAATTCTGCACCGTTTGGGGTTGTGGGTAAACTTGCAAGGTCCAGCCTGGTACCGATAAGACGCGGCTTTGCATCGCTTCAGCGTAATCGGTGTTTGCGGGGCGAATAACGGTGTCGCGGCGGGTTTTATAGGTTTGAATCAGCTCATTGGTAACGGCATTGCCAGCCAGGCTTTTGAGCATGTGTTCAAAATACTGGGCGCTGAAAGTGATAATGAGGGCGCCATGCTTGTCGACTTTTGTGACGAAGGAAATAAACCAGTCATTTTTGTGGCTGTAAGCCTCAATGACAATACCGTCTTCGCCGAGACTTTTGCGCAACATATCAATTTCGATATTATTGCGCAGCCTTGCGGTTTCGCTGCGCTCATCTGCGATACCCTGGGGACCAATAAAAATAACCTTGGTGTCTACTGCTTCTGGAAAAGCGCGCTGTAAGCTTTGTTCAAATGCGTTTCGCGCAGAGAGATCACTGGATTGAAGGAGTTTACTCAATTCAGGGTTGTCGGCTTGTTGCTTGAGTCTGGTGCTGAGCTGGGCAATGGCTTCACGAATAATGACGCGCTGGTGGTCGGCGCTGTTCGCGGTGACGGTATTTATGCGCTGACTCAGGGCGCGGGGTTCCTCAATATTCTGAATCCAATAAAAAGCGGCCACAATACCGCAGATACAAAGGACTGCTGAAATGGCAATGTCACGTTGGAGTACGGAAAAGCGCGAAGCTTTTTTAAGTTTTTCTGGGATCGTTGTGGATGCTTTTTTACTCATCGCAGCTTTAGTGTCGTCCTGATAGATTTAATACTTATAATGGAAGGCCCTGAGCATGCTGTCTAGCTTTGTGAACTATGAAATTGTTGCGCGATCAGCGCGATCAATTGCACCGCCAATTGATTTTTGCCCATTTGAGCAATGCTTTGCTCCCCGTCGGGGCTTAATACGGTTACCGCATTGTCGCTGGCATTGAAGCCAATGCTGGTGTTGGCAACGTCGTTGGCCACGATCATATCAAGGTTTTTACGCTGCAGTTTTCCCCGAGCGTAACGCAATAAGTCTTGGGTCTCCGCGGCAAAGCCGACCGTAAATGGACGCTGGGCATGATTTGCTACGGCGGCGACTATGTCTGGGTTGCGGGCCAAGTCGATATGCATACTGTCATTGTCTTTCTTTATTTTCTGGTCCGCGCAATTGACGGGCCGGTAATCCGCTACGGCGGCGCAGGCAATAAATACCTGGCACTGTCCCATCATTGCCATGGCTGCGTTATGCATATCGCTCGCGCTGACCACATCAATACGATGAACGCGGTCTGGGCAGGATAAGTTGGTGGGGCCACTTATGAGGCTTACGCGGGCGCCCGCGTCGGCTGCGGCGCTGGCCAGTGCGTAGCCCATCTTGCCGGAGCTGTGGTTGCTTATATAGCGCACAGGGTCAATTGCTTCGCGGGTAGGACCTGCGGTAATCGTAAGATGGACGCCGTCCAACAGGCGGCTATTAAAGAGCCCTGCGCAGCGTTCAGCTAGATCCTCTGCTTCTAACATGCGACCGGGGCCGATATCACCGCAGGCCTGCTCGCCAGCGGCGGGACCAAAAAGGTGGATGTTTCGCGCTTGCAGTGTGACGACATTGGCTTGGGTGGCGGGGTCGCGCCACATGCCCTGATTCATTGCTGGCGCAAGCGCGATGATCGCAGGCGTGGCCAAGCATAGGGTGGTGAGTAAGTCGTCGCCGCGACCCGTGGCCAATCTCGCCATAAAGTCGGCACTTGCCGGAGCGATCAAAATCACGTCTGCCCAGCGCGCTAACTCAATATGGCCCATACCGGCTTCTGCGGCGGGATCGAGTAAGGTGGTGTGCACTGGATTACCCGACAGCGCCTGTAGGGTGAGAGGGGTAATAAACTCCATGGCGGCGGCAGTCATCACCACGCGCACGTCGGCGCCGTGGTCTTTGAGGCGACGGATGAGCTCGGCGCTTTTATAGGCCGCTATGCCACCCGTAACGCCTAATAGAATATGTCGGTTGCTCAGTTGTTTCATTTTGCCATTCGTCATCGCTGAGTTTGGCGGTATTATGAAGCTTATCGGCGCTGGCGACTACCAGTGCCATGAATCGTATGTTCACCAAGGAGGGTGATATGGCGATCACGGATTGGCCGGTAGATGAGCGGCCGCGAGAAAAACTGTTACAGCGTGGCGCAGCGGCCTTGGCTGACGCCGAGTTGCTGGCCATATTTTTGCGCACTGGGGTTAAGGGTAAGTCCGCTGTCGATTTGGCCAGAGAGCTATTGGCTGAGCACGGCGGTTTGTGTGCGCTGATGGCCGCCAGTCAAGAGCGCTTTTGCCGTTCCCACGGGCTTGGTGATGCCAAGTATGTACAGTTGCAGGCCGTAGTAGAGATGTCGCGCCGGTATTTGGCAGAGGATTTACGCCAGCGGCCGGTTTTTGCGAGTGCCGCGAGTACCCGCCAGTTTCTGTTGGCTCAGCTGCGTCAGGAGGTAAGAGAGGTCTTTGCCGTGCTGTATTTAGACAACCAGCATGGTCTCCTCGTATACGAGCCCCTGTTTTACGGGACAATTGACGGCGCGGCGGTGTACCCGCGAGAAATTGCCCGCCGGGCATTGGAGTTGCACGCCGCCGCCTTGATTGTGGCCCACAACCACCCGTCGGGGGTGGCCGAACCCAGCGACGCCGATGTGCGGATCACCAAAAGAATTCGCGAGGCCTTGGCATTGCTGGATATCCGCTTGTTGGACCACTGTGTGGTGGCCGGCCCAGAGGTGATTTCGCTGGCAGAGCGAGGCTTGCTCTGAGTAAAATTTTGCAGTAAAACTTGCTTGCCTACGCCCCTTCTGGTATAAAGTCGCGCTCCATTTGGGCCGTGTCCGGGATTCACATCATCTTAGGACTCCCGAGTATAGGTAAACGCGCGGCGGCCCGGTTTGAACCTGATTTTATAAACCTTTTGCACCGCGCATGCGGATAAAGGTTGAAGAGGCGACTATCATGTCTAGAGTATGTCAAGTTACTGGCAAGCGTCCGGTAACCGGAAACAATGTATCACACGCAAAAAACCGCACTCGTCGTCGTTTTTTGCCGAACCTGCACAGCCACCGTTTTTGGGTTGAAGCAGAGAAGCGTTTTGTTACTTTGCGCGTTTCTAGCAAAGGCATGCGTATTATTGACAAAAAGGGTATTGAGGTCGTTTTAGCTGACCTTAGCGCCCGTGGCGAAAAATTCTAAGGAGTCTGCTCATGGCTAAGAAAGGCGCAAGCGACAAAATCCGTCTGGTTTCCAGCGCGGGTACTGGTCACTTCTACACGACCACTAAGAACAAGCGTAATACTCCGGATAAATTTGAGTTCTCAAAATACGATCCAGTAGTACGTAAGCACGTGATGTACAAAGAAGCTAAAATCAAGTAACTGCTATATAAGCAGTTTTGGTTTAAAGCATTCATAAAAAAACCGCGCTAGGCGCGGTTTTTTTATTGCTGGCAGATTGTTGTCAGCTACGTGCAGATTAGTTGACAACCTGAAGATTGTCTTCAACATCTGTTACATGGTCAAAACCTTTGGCAATCTCGATGGCGAGATCGTGAGCGGTTTCATTTTTGACGGTACCAGTCAGCATCACTTTGCCATTTTTGGTGTCGACATCAATAGCGGTGGCCTCAATGTCGTCATTGGCAGCATACTTAATATTAATGCCCGCTGTTGTGCTTAGGTCGTGCCAGGTACGGCTAAAATTTTGACCTGTTTGCGCCACTTTGCTTTTGTGGTTTGGATTTACCTCGAGCTTGTTGTCTACTGAGTTCACGCCGTCAACATTCTCGGCAATTTGCCCGGCCAAATCTTTTTCTATCTCGCTTGTTACTGTGCCTGTCAGCAAGACTTTAGACTTGTTAACTTTGGTGTCTATTTCAAAGTTGTTAAGCTCGCTGTTTAGCATTAGCGCAGTTTCTATTTTTCCATCCAACCACGCATCATTTGTTTTACCCTGCCAGTCGTTGGCGAGCACTGGAGTAATACTGATAGTAGAAAGAACAATGGCGCCTGCTAATGTCTTTTTAATAGTCATATTTTTCTCCTTAAAATCCGACAATAAAAATTCAATTAATACTGAATTAAAGCTAATTCAGTATTTAAGAGACTTTCTTTTTTAATTCGTTAAATTTCTTTTCGGCCTCGTCTTTAGCGATGCCGTAGCGCTCTTGAATAACGCCAATAAAGTGATCGTTATTGGCTTGCGCTTGCTCTATTTCGTCATCAGTTAAATCGGCCCACTTCTCTTTTATCTGAGCTTTTAACTGTTTCCATTTACCTTCTGCAATATCCTGATTCATAACGTACTCCTCGTGATGGTTAAAATATTTCATTTAATAAATTGAAATATGATTAAAGACGGGGTGGTCTACCCCGTAGTGCTTGCATAAGCATTGAGATAACAAACAAAATTACGAAAACAAAAAATAATATTTTTGCAATGCCAGTTGCCGCGCCAGCTATGCCGCCAAAACCTAACGCGGCAGAGATGAGAGCAACGATAAAAAAAATCAGTGACCATCCCAGCATAATGACTCCGTGTATATTTCAATATTGTTAATAAAAATATTGCTGTGTGCAGTAATTCAGACTCTCATTTTTGGCTTAGTTCAAAATTAATTTTTTAAAGAGCGCATAAAAAACTTTCTCAATTTATCGCTGTCAACAAAATTACTGCGATTAATCATAGGAGGATGAACATGAACAATTCGACTGCATCTAATACGTCAACAGCAAATAGCCGTCATGAAAGAACAGATGGCGCAGCAGAGCGCGTCCATGAGGCTGTTGATCGCGCAGCGACAATTGCGGGAATGAGCGAGGAGCGTTTGATGGTGCTCGCAGATGAATTGCGTGGCCATGCCGATAAGTTAGCAAAATCGGCGCGCAGCCGGTCTAAAGAGGCCACTGCTGCGGTCGGTGATTACACTAGAGAAAATCCAATTAAAAGCATCGGTTTAGCTTTTTTAATGGGCACTATTCTGGCGTATATATTCCGTAAATAGTGTGGGGATAGGTGCAATGAGGGATGAATCGAAGGCGCCGAGCGCTGCAGACCAGTATGCTAGTAGTGAAGCAGCAAAAGATAATACTGGATCTGGTGGCGATAACCTCGCGCAGTTAACAGCGGCGTGTGGTGAATACCTAGATTCATCTCTGGCCTTAGCGCAGTTGCACGGCCAGCGCTGCCTTTTATCGCTATTCAAAATGCTGATGCTGTGGATTGCGACACTCGTACTTCTCGTTGCGACATGGCTTAGCGTCCTTCTTGCTGTCTTTGAGTTTGCGGCGCAAATGGGCGCTCCGCCAGCGCTTGTTATGTTGTTGCTTGCATTGAGTAATTTGGTGTTGGCATGGTGCTGCTGGCGCAGCCTGTGTAGCCGTCTGCAAGGCTTGTTCGGGAGGCCCCAAAAAAATGCTCTGGCCGGCGGGGAAAGTGAGGTGGATTATGAGCGCTGAAACTCGTTTAGCGCAGGCCATTGGCCGAGAGCGCGCCCGGCGGGCGCTTTATAAGCAGCAACTCCGCGGCCAATACCACGGGTACCGCCATCACCTTTCGGCTCAACTGGCAAAACCGGAGAACCTGGCAGCAGCTTTTGGCGTTGGCCTAGGCATGGGCTTATACGCGGATTTGAGCCATGGCGGCCGAAGTCGGCACTTACTTACCGAGTTGCTAGATCGACAGCTGTATCGCGCTTTGAGGGCGATTATTCGTTGAGGTGATCAGTTTTGTTAAAGCTGAGTAATTGCTTGGTGCGCAGGCAAATTTCGGTAAAGGCGGTGTTGTGCTTACCGTACTTGGGCCAGAGCGTGGTATTACCATCGAGATAATGGGCGAGGGCAATACTAATGGTGACGCCGTGGGCCACGATAATGACGTTGTCATTGGGGTGTTTTGCGGCAATTTCATCGACTGCGGCAACAATTCGCTGTTTGACTATATTCTGTGACTCGCCATTAGGTGCGGTGAAATCGGGATTGTGGATAATTTGCTCTAAAACATCGCCTTCGGTGACGAGGTCAGCAAAACGTTTTCCCTCCCAGTCGCCAAGATCGAACTCCATCAGGCGTGGGTCGTGTATTACCGTCAAATTAAAAGCCGAGGCTATTGCCTCGGCGGTGATGCGTGCCCGCTGCAGTGGGCTGGTGTAAATAACATCGGCGCGTAAGTACTGGGGGAAGTAGGCGCCTAAGCGGCGAGTTTGTTCGTAGCCTTCTGCGGTTAGCTCGGTGTCGGTTTGGCCATGCCAGACTTTATCAATATTTGCGAAGGTTTGGCCGTGGCGAACAAAGCACAATCGGCCAGTAGTATCGGCAGTCATTTTTAACACCTATATTGTATTAAATGCTGAGGCCAGCAGTTTACCAGCAACTGTGGCGAATAGAGGCGTAAAATTGCCAGAATATGGCTGTTTGAAAGATTTGAGCTAGTGAGGTTTTGGGCGCCATCGTTGTGCGGCGCCCAAAGGACTTGCGGTTAATATTGAAGATTACTGTTGTGGTGTAACCGGGTTTTTACTCACGTCTTGTAAGGGGAGGCGGTCAAACAATGCTATTTCCTCGGCAGTGACCGTTAGCTTTAAGCGGCCGGTGTCGCTTAGCTCTAAGGTCGGGCTACCGCCAAGGTCGGAAAGCCCCGCGTCGCCATTGGTGTCCAGGGTTTGGCTTACGGTTAACACTTTGGTATTTGCGTCAACAGCCCATGTACCGCGCTCTAGGCCACGTTCACCGCCGCTTCCGTCTTTTACGTGGGTCATAAAGTATTTGCCGTTGCTAAAGAAGTTAACAACGATAGGGCCGTCTGACTCTGGTTCGTCTAGCAACCAGCTACCAGCGATACCAGTGCCGACGGGAATCAAGCTAAGGTTTAAGCTATCGTTGGCTTCGCCGCCAATATTGGTAAGCGCAATCGTGGTGTCGCTATTCAGGCCGATGTCGGCGGTTATGCCCGCACCCTGCTCATAAAAGCCGCAGTCGCCCTGGGGGCCGGTGGTGTCAACAAAAACGGTTTCGGTGCTGAATTTGCCGGTTTCTGCATTGATTTTATAGGAGCCCCATTCCAGCCCATCTAGACAATTGGGGTCGTTATGATCGATACCCAGTACGTAATGGCCATTACTAAAAAAGGTGATTATTGCACCTTGATCGTTAACCCCACCGGCGTCAACGATGTTCCAGCTACTCGCAATTTTTTTACGAATTGCGCCGCCGGTGTGCTCCGCTGCGGCGTCTGGGCTAACAATCGTTTTGTTGGTATCGCTCGCTAATTGGCTTAGGGACGGGTCATTAACAAAGTCATTGGGCAATACGCCAAAATTGATGGTGGTATTCGCTGCCGCAGTGGCGGTCGCCGCCGAGATCGTTATGCCGTTGTCGGGGTTGCCGTCTTCATCAAAGCTTTGCAGCAAAATGGCAATATTGAGAGCAATGTCGGCAGCACTAATACCACTGGGTAGCGATGTGATGCTGGCGGCAATCGTTCGAGGTGTGACAATCGCTTGGCCTGCGGCGGTGCCCACGGTAATACCGCCAAAGCTAAAGCTAAGCGTGTCATTGTCGCGGTAGCTAAATTCACCCGCAGAATTTGTTGTGCCGCTGAGCCCTGAGGGCGAGGCAGAGTAGCTTAAACCGCCCACTTCGGCATCGAGAAAAACACCAGACTTGGGAGCGGGGTTGCTGCTATTACTTTTGTTGTCGCTACCACAGCCAGTGACCAGCAGACTTACCGCTGCAGGGACAATAAGGTGGGAAATAAGTGATTTAATCGCCATGAACCATCTCCTTGTTTTATTTATTTTCAGCCAGACAACGGCTTAATTTACTTGCTGTGATAAAGACAGAGCAAGTACACACCCAGTGACAGCCACGGCACGTTGAGGGTAGGTAGCGCAATGGTGAGGGCTCTGCCAGAAAATAGTGTGCGTTAAGGCAAATCACGTTAGGCAATATCTGCTTAGCCTATTACGGTATAGCTGGCTTTAATGTGCAAGGCAAGACACGCCAAATAAAATTTACAGTCGCAGTTGCATGCCTACCTTAAGTTCTATGGCCTTTGCTTCTTCCCAGTCCAGAGCGTCGGTACGCAGACTTACATTAAAATGTTTAGCGGCTAGCGCTAAGCCCCAGGCTTCGCTGCGGAAGTCGTAATTGAGCTGCCATTGCTTGTTTTGCCAGTGTCTCTGGTAGCCCAGTCGAGGAAAAACATGGCGATCATAGGCAAATAATTCGCTCGTTAGCGTGTGCTTGCTATCGAATTGATAGCGGCCAATTACTGAGTAACGGGAAGCTAATCGTTGGGTTTGATCGCGATAGCGCTCTACGCCGCTGACGGTAGGTTTGGCATCGATTGTGCCGTTTTGGTCAAAGGAGATATTGTCGGTATTGGCGATGGCTGTGGTATAGGTAAGGTCGCGATACTGGATAAATGACAGTATATCGCGGCCACTAAAATCAATATTCAACTGCTTGTTCACTTGCCAGTGAAGGTCAACATCAAGGGATGTGCCGTGACCGTCACTGTCTTCTTCGGGGCGGTCGAGTAAGGTGTCGCGGCTATAGCCGTAATTGAGATAGAGCTGGGCTTGGTAGCCGTCATTAAGGGTGTTTAATTGGCCTTTTAAATAGCCATCGGTGGTGTGAGTCGCGCGCAAGTAGTTCAGTCGTGTTTTCAAGGATAGCTGAGGGCTGATGTTATAAAAATGCGCGGCGCTTAAACCCCAGGCGCGAAGGTGATTGGGGCGCAAATAAACGTTGTAATGGGTGTTTTGCGGCAGGGGCAAATCGTTGCGTTGTAAATAGGCCAGCTGCCCAGTGTCTTTGTTAAATTTTAAATAATAGTCGTAGCGATAAAAATAACTGAATTCAAAATCATTTTTGCGTACGCCGATTTCAAACTGATTGTGCGTAAAAGCAAATTTTCCAGATTTCAGTGGTGCGCCATCAAGATCGTGAATCATCTGTTCTATCGGTGCTGCTTGGCTGTAGCTGAGGCTGTCGATGTAAGAATAGTATTCAGTGTCTGGTGTGGCGGCAAAACTCGTTATTGAAAAGATACTAAAGAAAATAGCGATGACGGCGAGCATAATAAAATTCCGAAATCTGTATAAATGAAAAAGGGAGGCAAAAGCCTCCCTTATAGTACAACGGTGTCGCTTACATTACCGTCTCGAAGCTGCCATCGACATAGCGAATAACAACTGCGCCGCTGTCGTCGCTGATAGTGGCAAAAGCGGTGCCGCCGTGTTTGATATCACCAGAAAGGCTGGTTTCCTCATCGACTTCGGTCTCGGTTAGCGTCATGGTCACGCCGTTGTGGTTACTAAGGGTTGCCGTATTGCCGCCCTCGTAGTTCAAGTTAAGCTGCTTGCCGCCGTAGTTCAGTTTTAATGAACCCTGACCGGTTTCTAGTCCGGTACGACTGGCGTTAAACTCGACTTTGACGTCGTCATCGACACCGCTGATGTCCAAGTTGAAGACAATGCTCAGGCTGACCATTGCGTAATCGGTCTCGGTTTCATTGAGATCGCATTCATAGCTATAATCGCCGCCGTTTTCAAAACTGTAGCTCGACGCCTGAGTACAGGTTTCACTATAGTTATCGATATTGGCCGCAAGGCTTGCGTTAATGGCATTCCCGTCGTCATCACTAAATTCACCAGACAAGCTTATTTCGAAACCATCAAAGGTAACGGTTTCAGTGTATTGCTCTTGGTTAGAATTAGCCTGCCAGTCAGTGAAACTGTAGCTATTGCTGTAGCTGCCGACTTCAGTGCCAGTTAGCTCGCCGAGTTTAAGCGCCATATTGCCGGTGAAGCCGACGTTATTGTCACTATTAAGCTGTGCAAGGGTGATGTTTAGCTTGGCGTCGATATTGGTGACGATAAACTCATCGTCCCAAGTGTCGCTGTAGCCACCGCCGGTTTCTGATTGAGTCTCGGTCTCGGTCCATTGGCTATCATAGCTTAAGGCGCCGCTAAAGCTACCTGCGTTTATCGTGAGGGAAACGGCGGTGCTGGCTGCAGAGCCTGATACCGTTAATGCCGCTGTTGCGGTGCCTGTTTCTGAAACGGTTCTGGTTCCATCAACTGTATTGTCTACCGGCTCTTCTTCATTGATGACTGAGCTGTCGGCGGCACTTAATTCAAGGGCGACCTCGGTTTCGGCCACGGTGACGTTATCGTCTACAGAAAGCGTTATCGTACCAGCCGCTTCTGAGATAGCGACAGTAATGCCATTCACGTCTATCGAGCTGGGTTTGTCTTCATCTGGCGCATCTTGATACAGCTCGTAAGCGCCGACAATCGCGTGAAGACCTAGACCTAGGGCTTCGGCAACGATATCACTGTCAGCCGAAACCGTTTCACTGGCCAGATCAATTTGGGTGGCGAAGGCCTCTTGATTGGTCGACATCACTCCAGCGCCGGCTAAATCACGAACCTGCTTTACAAAAGCCTTACTGGCAACGAGTCCGTCGCTGCCAGCGTCCGCAGGAACCTCACCCGGCGTTGGGCTGGTGTTAGTACTTTCCTGAGCGGTCGATTCGGCGGTGGTTAGGCTTGTTTTCGAGCTGCTGACACCTTCACTGTTTTCATCGACACCTTCCACCGTTTTCACTGTTTCAAGCAAGGCAAGTGCTTCTTGGAGTAATTCCTGAATGCTTACCGCGTCGGTATTTGCCTCTTCTCTATCGGCAATACCGCCATTGCTAAACTGTGTTACAAAGTTTGCTACGGCATCTTCTAAGCTTGGGGCAGTACTGGCTTTAAGCGCAGCAGAAACAGCAGCGGCAGATTTTAAGTTGTATTCTAGGGCAGCTTGATTCGCTCCGTTGACGGCGTCGGCACTAGTGATGTCGACAATAGGTTGGTCAATCAGGCCGCCAGTGATACCCAGCCGGCTGGCGACTTGCGCATTAGAGCCCGCTGCAGCAGCAGATGGATTTGCACCAGCCGCCACTTTTTGTAAGGTGAGCTTAGATGCAATATCGGTAAGAGGTGTGATGTTAACTGCGACGCTGCTGCCGCTGGCTTGGGGCAGTGTTGCTGACATCGCAAAACCTGATGCCAAGATATAGTCGTCGCCAAAGTTTTTCTCGCCACATTTGGCAAGGTCGCAGCGCATTAAGGTGCCGTCTACTGCAGTGATTTCCACGTAAATAGCGGTGCCAGGCACGTAGTTGCCATTCAGCGTAAGGCTATAACTGCCGTCTTCTGCCGTAGTAGTCGGTTCGGCTAAGCTAATGTCTTTGTCGACCATACCGGTGTCGGTGATTGGGTAAGCATTGACGTTGCCGCCAATGATGATGCCTTTTGAGCTCGCGCCCGCAACCGTTGTCGGTGCTGCTGAGCTGCCTTTATTATCGCTACCACAGGCGACTAAGGCCGCGCTGATAGCTAAAGGAAGGACGAGTTTGTGGAACTTGGGAATTTGACGCATATAACATCTCCTTGTTTCCCTATATCGGCAGTAGTGCTGCGCAGTTAACCTCCATAATAAACAGAGGGTTCCTGCCAGTTGCTCGCACTCCAATGTGCTAGCAGCAATCCGATTAGGTATTTATAGTATTTTATGTGTTGCGGTGTAGTCAGGTAGAACAGCAATGAGAAATCCAAAGAAAACACATTTTTATTCACGCGATACGACACGTTAACGCCATTACGTTTTAGCGTTTAATGTGACGCATATCAAGTTTTTTGAGTAATTAGTTCGCGGTAGGTCTATTGGCAATAGCGTTTAATCATTGCTTGCAACACATCAACTGTCGGTTGAATTTGATCCAGTGCCATATACTCGTCGGGCTGGTGGGCCTGATCAATTGAACCTGGCCCCATCACAATAGTTTGTAGACCAAGCTGCTGAAAAAACGGGGCTTCTGTGGCGAAGCCAACGGTGCCAGCGGGCTGTCCGGTAAGATGTTCTACCAGCGTGACTATGTCGGAATTTTCCGGCTCTTCATAAGCGGCTAAGCCCGGCATTAAAGCGCGTAAGCCGATATTAATTGCGCGGCGTTCGGCCACTGGGGTGAGTACCTTCTGAATTAGCTCGTCTAGCTCACCATTGTCCATGCCGGGAGTGGTGCGAATATCAAAATGCAGCTCGCACTGACCGCAGATGCGGTTGGGGTTGTCGCCGCCGTGAATGCAACCAAAGTTCAAGGTCGGGGTTGGCACGCTAAAGCCCGGGTGTTGGTATTTTAGCGCCAGTTCTTGGCGCAATTGCATAAGGCCGCTCATCACCTCGTGCATGGCGTCCATGGCGTTATTGCCAAGTAAGGGGTTAGATGAGTGCCCCGAGCGGCCGGTAATGGTGATGCCCTTCATCACAATGCCTTTATGGGCACGCATCGGCTTTAGGCCGGTGGGTTCGCCCACCACCGCATAACGGGCGCCAGATACATCGGCGTGCACCAGCGAGCGAGCGCCGTCCATACTGCTTTCTTCGTCGGCGGTGGCAAGAATAATCAGCGGTGCGCTCAGGGGTTTTTCTAAGAAGGGCTTTAATGCCTCTATTGCGATAGCAAAGAAGCCTTTCATATCGGTGCTGCCTAGCCCATATAAACGACCATCGCGCTCGGTGAGCGCAAAGGGGTCGCTGTGCCATAGGGTATCGTCACAGGGCACGGTGTCGGTGTGGCCGGCCAGCACTAAGCCGCCACTGCCGCTGCCGAGGGTGGCAACTAGGTTGGCTTTATTGGGGCTTCCGGCAATGGGTAATATGCGAATGGCGAAGCCCAGCGGCTCTAGCCAGTTGGCCAGTTGCTCAATTACTTTGATATTGCCCATATCGCGACTGGGCAGAGTAGAACTAACCGAGGGGAGTTTGACCAGCTCTGTCAGCATAGACAGAACGTTTTTTGTGTTCATAGAGTTCGCCATATGTCGCTGTCGCCGCATGGCGATGGAGACGATATTGTAGCGAGTCGGGCAAACAATAGCAGCGGTTTACGCAGATATTGTTTGCCCTGAAGGCCGGTTTTTCTAGAGGAAAATAGCCTTGAAGATGAAGAAAAACACGATGGCTAAACCGGCGCCAGCAGGCAGGGTGATGATCCACGACATGAAAATGTTGCGGATAACACTCAGGTTTAGCGCGGCAATGCCCCGTGCTAAGCCCACCCCTAGTACAGCGCCCACAAGGGTGTGTGTAGTGGAGATGGGTAAGCCGGTCGCCGAGGCGACAACCACCGTCGACGCCGCGCCTAACTCGGCCGCAAAGCCGCGGCTGGGGGTCAGTTCAGTGATTTTTGTACCGATGGTCGCAATAACTTTGAAGCCGTAGGTGGCCAAACCAAACACGATACCGCCAGCACCGACCAGCAAAATCCAGCTGGGTAAGGCCGACTTAGCGCCGATCTCGCCGCCGGATTGAATCACGCTGACTACTGCGGCAACCGGGCCAATGGCATTGGCTACATCGTTAGAACCGTGGGCAAAGGCCATGGCGCAGGCGGTAAATACCATCAGTACCGCAAACATGCGCTCGACATTGGCAAAGCGAAAGCGGCCATCGCCAGACGGTACATCTTTAATACGACGTAAAAACATCTGCCCAATACCGGCGACAATAATACCCACTATGGTGGAATAGCCGAGACACTCCTGAAAGTTTAAGCCTAAACCGATGTGTTTAAGGCCTTTGGTCATGGTGACCATGGCAATCATAAAGCCGACGAGGAAGAGGTAGTAGGGGATGTATTTCTTGGCGGCTTCGAAGGGGTTTTGAGTATTTAGAATCAGGCGCTGAGCGCTGAGGAATATACCAAAAGAGATGGTCCCGGCCATAACCGGCGACACCACCCAGCTGGCGACGATCTGGCCAACTTTGCCCCACTCCACGGCATCACTGTCGATACCCACGGCGGCAAAACCGACCAGTGCACCAACAATGGAGTGCGTAGTGGAAACGGGCCAGCCCATCATGCTGGCAATAAATAACCACACACCGGCCGCCAATAATGATGATAGCATGCCGAAAACCAGTAGATCAGGGCTGTCGGCGACAAAGGCGGGGTCAATAATACCTTTGCGAATGGTTTCTGTTACTTCGCCGCCAGCCAGGTAGGCGCCGCAGAACTCAAAAACCATGGCGATGAGAATCGCTTGCTTAATGGTTAGCGCCTTAGCGCCCACCGAGGTACCCATGGCATTGGCAACATCATTGGCACCAACGCCCCAGGCCATAAAAAAGCCAAAAAGGCAGGCTAAGATAAGCAATAACTGCCCGTGTTCAGCAATAATTGACATGTGAATTCCTTATGTAAGCTTGTGCCGGCTTTTCAGCGAGCAATAACAATTTGCAGACGCGAGCCTACTTTTTGTGATTTATCAGACAATTCGCCAATCAGTGTAATGGTTTGGTACATAAACATTACGTCAACCGGAGGCAGGTCTTTTTCAATGACATAGAGCGCCCCGCGGATATCGATCTGTAATTTGTCGGCGGAGTGCTCTAGGCGATCTAGCTCTTCTATCATGGTTTCGACGAGGCTAACTTCGCGGCCTCTGAAACCGGTTTCGAGCAACTCATCCAGCTCTTCAATGGCTTTCATGGCCTGGGCTGAGGTGGCAATTGCTAATTCAACATACTCGCTCAGGGCTGTCGCTAGCGGCGCAGGAATCTGCATTTTTCGGCCTAACATAAGCCCGGCAATATCCTTGCTGCAGTTGGCGATGCGATCTTGCATACTGACCAGGTCGAGAAGATCGGCGCGGGGCACCGGAAGGAATAGATTGTTCGGGAGTTGCAGGCGTACCTGCTTTTTGAGTTTGTCGGCTTCGTTTTCAAGGTCGACGATAATTTGTTGGGCCTTTTCGGCTCGCTCCCAGTCGTCAGCTAGTACAGCATCGATAAAGGGTTTGAGTGCGGCGGCACAGGCTTGTGCCTGCTTCATGTGTTCCTGTATCGGTTCGAAAGGTGATTTTCCGAACAGACTGCCCAGTGAATTTAATGGCACGGTGCGACTCCTGCGTATCGTCAGTCGTATTAGTGGGCGGATTATACTGACCTAGGCCATGGGTAACCAGTTTTTAACACGACGCTGTTACAGGGGTGTAATTTGCTTGGGACTTGCCATAATGCAAGAGTGGCTCTGCGCAAGCGGAAATTTTGTCAAACATCAGAGTCACCCAACTATAACAAGGGGTTAGCGCGGGGATGCAAAGCCAGATCACAAAAACAGGGCCGTTGGAAACTGGCGCGTTACTGCGCCAATTGGTAGCCGACGGCATTATTGATGCGAGTAGCGCTAAGCGCTTGCGTATTAGCCCGCCGCGCAATGGCGACAAAATTCAGCATGTACTCAATTATATCGTTAGTGAGCAACTGGCTGATTTGTCGCGGCACGGTCGCACGTTGAACATGGATACGCTGCTGGAGTGGCTGGCGGGCCACTGCGGTCAAGAAGCCATGCGCATAGACCCCTTGAAAATCGACGTACCGGCGGTGACCGAGGTGATGTCCTTTGCCTTTGCCCAGCGTCACCGGATCTTGGCGGTGGCCGTTAATGCGAAAGAAGTGGTGGTCGCTGGTGGTGAGCCCTTTGTCACAGCATGGGAAAGCGATTTACAGCAGGTGTTGCGGCGTCCTATTCGGCGGGTACTTGCCGACCCCGAGGCTATAGACCGCTTCACCGTTGAGTTTTACAGCCTCGCCAAGTCGGTGCGGGGCGCCAGCGGCGACAATAGTCGGCGCGGCAATGCCAGCAATAACCTTGAGCAATTGTTGGAAATTAGTAACTTAAAAGACCTCGATGCCAACGACGGCCATGTGGTGAATATTGTCGACTGGTTGCTGCAATACGCCTACGACCAGCGCGCGAGTGATATTCACATTGAGCCGCGCCGCGAGCAGGGTAACGTCCGTTTCCGTATCGACGGTGTGCTCTACAATGTTTACGAACTCCCTGCCACGGTACTAACTGCCGTAGTAAGTCGCCTAAAAATACTTGGCCGTATGGACGTTGCCGAGAAACGCCGCCCTCAAGACGGTCGCCTCAAAACCAAGAATCCTGGCGGCGCCGAAATTGAATTGCGGCTGTCGACCCTGCCCACCGCCTTTGGCGAAAAAATGGTAATGCGCATCTTTGATCCAGAAGTATTGCTGCGCAGCTTTGACGAGCTTGGCCTCCGCGGCGAAGATCGCCAGCGCTGGGACGGCATGATTCGCTCCGCTCACGGTATTGTTTTAGTCACCGGCCCCACTGGCTCGGGTAAAACCACCACCCTGTATTCTAGCCTCAAGCAAATTGCGACCTCTGAGGTGAATGTCTGCACCATTGAAGACCCCATCGAAATGGTTGAAGACGCCTTTAACCAAATGCAGGTGCAGCACAATATTAATCTGGATTTTGCCGGTGGCGTGCGGGCGTTGCTACGCCAAGACCCAGACATCATCATGATCGGTGAGATTCGCGATTTAGAAACCGCCGAAATGGCGATTCAGGCCGCGCTTACTGGTCACCTGGTGATCTCGACGCTACACACCAACGACGCGCCGTCGGCAGTGACTCGCTTACTGGAGCTGGGTGTACCTGCCTACCTGATTCGCGCTACCGTACTTGGGGTGATGGCTCAGCGCTTGGTGCGGACCTTGTGCCCTCATTGCAAAGAGGCCACTACGCTGAATGAAACCGAGTGGACAACCTTAACCACGCCGTGGAAGGTCGCGCCGCCCAAGCAGGTATTCCACGCGCCGGGTTGTTTGGAGTGTCGGAATACCGGCTTCCATGGCCGCCAAGGTATTTACGAAATTTTGCCGATGGAGGGTTCTATCCAAAGTGCCATTGGCGACGATATCGAACTGGATAATCTGCGCCGCTTGGCCATGAAAAACGGTATGCGCACCCTGCGTCTCAGTGGCGCTCAAAAGGTTGCCAGAGGCGAAACGACCATTGCGGAGGTGTTGCGCGTTGCGCCACCAGTGCAAACCCAGTAAGCCACTGCTGCAAAACTAATAAGGAGAGAAGGCTAGGCGATATGACATCAGTAGAGAGTTTGGCACTACAGGATGGCGAACTGCCCGCCGCACTCATCGCAGAAGTTGAACAGCGCTGGCAGAGCCTGCTCGAGCACTGTGACAGCGAGCAGGCGCAATGGTATCAGGGCTTTGCCAACTCGGCGCGGCGCATTGAGCTATTGCAAGCACTGGCCTGCAGTCACACCTTATTTGAGTTCTGCGTTCGCCACCCAGACTGCTTGCCCAGTCTGGACACGGCAGGCTTGTTGGAAAATAGCATAGCGCCAGCGCGTTGGCGGGCAGAGTTAAGTGCGGCCTGCGCCCGGTGTGAAAATGCCGATGATCTCGCACAGATACTGCGCCAGTTTCGTAACCGGCACTGGCTGCGCATTGTGTGGCGCGACCTTAATCGCCTGGCGACAATGGAAGAGACTGTTGCCGATTTATCCCACTTGGCAGAGGCCTGTGTGGATGTGGCGCTGGATTTCTTACATCGTCAGCTGTGCGCTGAGCGCGGCGAGCCGCAGTCTAAAGCGGGTGAGCCCCAGCAACTGGTGGTGATTGCCATGGGCAAATTAGGGGCTGGCGAGCTGAATTTGTCTTCAGATATCGATCTTATCTTTGCCTATCCTGAAGCCGGTGAGACCGTGGGCGCGGCGCGCAGCGTGGATAATCAGGAATTCTTTATTCGCCTAGGGCAGCGCCTCATTAAAGCGCTAGATACCCGCACCGCCGATGGCTTTGTGTTTAGAGTGGATATGCGCCTGCGGCCATACGGCCAGAGCGGGCCATTGGTAATTAGCTTTGATGCCTTAGAAGAATACTACCAAGACCAAGGCCGCGACTGGGAGCGCTACGCGCTCATTAAAGCGCGCTGTATCGCCGGTGACCGCGCGGCGGGTGCGCAGCTTTTAGAGCAGCTGCGGCCCTTTGTGTATCGCCGCTATTTGGATTTTTCTGCTATTGAATCCCTGCGGGAAATGAAGAGCATGATCCAGCGCGAAGTGCTGCGTCGCCAGTTGCAGGACAATATCAAATTGGGCGCTGGCGGGATTCGAGAGATAGAGTTCATTGCCCAATGCTTTCAGCTGATTCGTGGCGGACAGGAAGTCGCTTTGCAAGCCTTGGAGTTGCAGACAATTTTACGGGAGTTGGCGGCGCAACAGTATTTACCGACCGAAGTGGTTGCTGAGTTAATCGAGGCCTATCGCTTTTTACGCAATACCGAACACGCTATTCAGGCTTGGCGAGACCAGCAAACCCAGCAATTGCCACACAGCGATGGCGAGCGTTGTGCTTTGGCTTTAGCGATGGGCTTTAAGGGGGACTGGGCGGCCTTTGCGGCGGCATTAACTGAACACAGAAGCAGGGTAAGCCGCTGTTTTGCCAATGTTATTGCGCCGGTGGAAACCGAGGTTGAGCGTCCCCACCTCAGTCATCAGCGCTGGCGCTCGATGCTTGATGATCTTGACCAAGATGAGGTGCGCGCCACCCTTGAGGAGGCGGGCTTTGACGCAGCAGAAGAGGCGGCACGCTTATTGGTTGCCTTGCTTAACGGCGCCAGTGTGCAGCGTATGCAGGGTCGCGGCCGCGACCGGCTGTACGGCTTGCTGCCGTTATTATTAGAAGATTTGTGTGGGGTATCGGCGCCAACGGCAACGCTACTGCGACTGATCCCCTTAATTGAAGCGGTTCTGCGCCGCACCGCCTACTTGGTTTTACTTATCGAGAACCCCGGTGCACGGGGGCGCTTGGTTGAACTTTGTGACGCTAGCCCGTGGATTGCACGTCAGCTCGCCGCTCACCCAGTGTTACTCGATGAGCTACTTGATGCCCGCAGCCTGTATTCCATGCCCGACCAAGACGGCTTGGCGAGCGAGTTGCGGCAGCGCCTCTTGCGTATCGAAGGTGACGATCTAGAAGCGCAAATGGAAGCGCTGCGCTATTTCCGGCTCGCCCATGTTTTGCGCGGTGCAGCCTCAGAGGTCACCGATAGCCTCCCCTTAATGAAAGTGAGTGATTATCTCACCGCAATTGCCGAAGTGGTCTTGGCGGCGGTGCTCGATATCGCCTGGCAGAATTTGCTCGATAAACACGGAAGCCCGGTTCCCGATGGCGATGACCGTCGCCACTTTGTGGTGCTGGGCTACGGCAAGCTTGGCGGCCTCGAATTAAGTTACGGCTCAGACCTAGATTTGGTGTTTCTCCATGACTTACCCACAACGGCAGTGACCGATGGCGAGCGCTCGGTGGATGCAGGCACGTTTTTTACTCGCCTAGGGCAGCGCATTATTCATATTCTTACCGCCACCACGCGACTCGGCGCCCTCTATGAGGTGGACATGCGGCTGCGGCCCTCGGGTAATTCGGGCTTGTTGGTGTCGTCTTTTACCGCGTTTAGCGATTATCAGCAAAATCAGGCTTGGACATGGGAGCATCAGGCCTTAGTGCGGGTGAGGGCGGTTGCTGGCGATGGGATTTTGGCAGAAAAATTTGCTGATTTGCGCCGCCAAACCCTGTGTAAAAACCGGCCACAAGCGGCGCTGGCCAAGGAAGTGATCGCCATGCGCCAGAAAATGCGGGATCACTTGCTGCTCGGGGTAAATAAAAATACTGAATTTGACCTTAAACAAGGCGAGGGAGGTATCGTTGATATTGAATTTATGGTGCAATATGCCGTTTTAGCATGGTCACATCAGCACCCACCGCTTACACACTACACTGATAACATTCGCATACTGGAATCGCTGAATAATAACGGTCTGATTTCGAGTGCGGATACCCAGGCACTGATCGACGCTTACAAGGCGTTTCGAAGTCAGGCGCATCGCCTTAGCTTACAAGAGCAAAAGGGGCGGATAGCCATTGCGGCATTGGGCGCAGAGCGGAAAAATGTCAGTCGACTCTGGCAGCAACTGATGTTGTCTACGTAATTTTATTTTTTGCTTGCCCGCTTTTTTTGAGGAGTAACACGCGATGTCCATGGCTGATCGTGATGGCCTGATTTGGTTTGACGGCGAAATGGTTCCTTGGCGCGACGCCAAAGTCCACGTATTAACCCACACCCTGCACTATGGCATGGGCGTGTTTGAAGGCGTACGCGCCTATAAAACAGAAGATCGCGGCACCTGCATTTTCCGTATGCAAGAGCACACAGACCGTCTGTTCCGCTCTGCGCATATTATGCGTATGGAAATGACCGCGACCAAAGAACAGATCAACGAAGCTCAGCGCGCGGTAGTGCGTGAAAACGGCCTAGAAGAAGCCTACCTGCGGCCAATGTGTTTTTACGGCTCCGAGGGCATGGGCCTGCGCGCCGATAACCTAAAGATGCATGTGATTGTTGCCGCCTGGGATTGGCCTAGCTACATGAGCCCAGACGCGCGGGATAACGGCATTAAAGTACGCTGCTCCTCTTATACTCGCCACCACGTCAATATTTCCATGTGCAAAGCGAAAGCCAACGGTCACTACATCAATTCGATGCTAGCCCTGCGCGAAGCGCTAGACAGCGGCTGTGAAGAAGCCCTGTTGCTGGACAACGAAGGCTATGTTGCCGAAGGCAGCGGTGAGAACGTTTTTCTTGTTCGCAACGGTAAGATTTTTACTCCCGAGCTGACCAGCTGCTTAGATGGCATTACCCGTAATACCATTTTTGA
This sequence comes from Zhongshania aliphaticivorans, assembly GCF_001586255.1. Taxonomy (NCBI): domain Bacteria; kingdom Pseudomonadati; phylum Pseudomonadota; class Gammaproteobacteria; order Cellvibrionales; family Spongiibacteraceae; genus Zhongshania; species Zhongshania aliphaticivorans. The sequence goes on along the minus strand of NZ_CP014544.1, from coordinate 3,944,733 downwards.
ATTTGCTAAAGAGCTGGGTCTGGAAGTCTCTGAGAAGCGTATTACCCGCGACGAAGTCTATGTGGCAGATGAAGCCTTCTTTACCGGCACGGCGGCAGAAGTATTGCCAATTCGCGAGCTGGATGGCCGAATAATTGGTGCCGGTAAGCGTGGCCCGATCACCACCCAGCTGCAAACCATGTACTTCGACCAAGTTAAGGGTCGCCGTCAGCAATTCCCCGAGTGGTCTACCCCCGTTCGATAATGACGACTATATACTGAGCCCCCGCAACGCGGGGCTCAGTTCGCCATTCAAACTACTCAATATACCGGCACTCGCCGCGAATAATGATTTCATTCAACACGGCATATTTGTCGGTAATCGTATAGCCTTTCGGGCAGTACTCTTTTAATCGTGGGTCTTGCTTTAACAGGTAGTCGGCGCGTTTTAACTGCGCTTCTTCGCTTTCTTTTGGGTCAATGTTTTGAGTCTGGCTGCCATTGGCGCGCTGGGTGATGGGGCGTGGCTTTTCCCTAAATAAGGGCAGAAGATAGCGAAATAGGCGAATGTCATCGCCTTTGATCGTGGTGTCAAACAAGCCTATTTCTTTGCCACTGCGACCGTTGCTGGCGCAGCCCGTTAAAATAATTAAGGCAACGAGGGTCATTTTTTTATAGTGGGGTAATGCTGTTATACGCATTGCTATCAAGGTCTCTGCAAGGGGGTTGGGGGCCTGCGGCGAGTGTAACATGACAAAGTCTTAATGCCAGATACAGCGGCTGTGGGGCATCGCGAGTGGATTTATGGGCATGCCATGGTTAGAATCCTGTTACTAGATTGCGGCATTCTTCGATGAGATGGGTCATATAGGGTTAAATGGCTCTCTGTGTCTCCTGGCTAGGCTGTTGAAAAGCCGTTCTGTTAGCGCTGAAGAATTCCTCGGTTTCATAAAAACGAATAACAGCGATCCTGGATATGGCGTCAACACCCACAGCAGCTACTTCAACTAAACCGGCATTTAAAGCCAAGGTCATTCCACTGGATGACGCCCGTCCTCGGCGTGCACTCAAAGTGTGTTTGCTTGGTTACCGCAGCGCGCCCTATGGTGGCGGCCAAGGTATTTACCTTAAATACCTTAGCAAAGCCTTAGTTGAGGCCGGACACACGGTAGATGTGATCTCAGGTCAGCCCTACCCGCATCTTGACCCTAGAGTAAACCTGATCAAGATGCCCGGCATGAACCTCTTTGAAACTGGCCTTGGCTCGATTCGTCCCCATCACTTGCGTTCCATGACCAATATCATTGAGTGGAGCGGTAAGCTGACAGGTGCTTTTTCTGAACCTTACTGTTTTGGTCGGCGGGTGGTTAAATACCTCAAAAAGCATGGCCGTCACTACGATATTATTCATGACAATCAATGCCTTAGTTACGGCATGCTAGAATTGCAAAAGCGCAATTTCCCGTTTATTACCACCATCCATCACCCGATTACCAGTGACCTTAGCATCGCCTTGAAAGCGGCTAAAAATTGGCGGGAACGGCTACTCATTCGGCGCTGGCACAGCTTTTTAATCATGCAGCGCCAGGTCGCTCGCCAGCTTCACCATGTGGTAACGGTTTCGGAACGCTCTCGGCAAGACATCGCGGTGGCCTTTGATATGCAGCCCGCCGGTATTAGCGTAGTGCTTAACGGCATTGATACTGAAGAGTTTCGCCCTCTGCCGAATACGGTAAAAAACCCGAACAGGGTGATGGCCGCGGTATCTTCTGATCAACCGCTGAAAGGCATGCGTTACTTGCTAGAAGGCGTTGCCAAGGTATTGCCTAAGTACCCCGATTTAGAGCTACTACTGGTTGGTCAGCCTAAAGAGGGCGGCGAGAGCAGCGCACTAATTAAAGACCTGGGTTTGAGCAAGCATATTCGCTGTGTTAGTGGCATTAGCACCGAGGACTTAGTGGGCTTTTACAACGAAGCCTCGGTGGTCATTGTGCCTTCGGTGTATGAAGGCTTTGGTTTGCCCGCGGGGGAGGCCATGGCGTGTGGCACCGCAGTCATTTCCACCGATGGGGGCGCATTACCCGAGGTGGTTGGCGACGCGGCAATTCAAGTGCCCGTGCGTGATAGTAGCGCGATTGCCGAGGCGCTAGATGCTCTGTTGGCGTCGCCCGCCAAGCGTGAACAATTAGCGGCTGCAGGGCGTCAGCGTATAGAAGAATTGTTTTGCTGGCGGCGTGCCGCCCAACAAATGACAAATTATTATTGGCAGGTGTTACAACGTGAAAACAGTTGATTTCCGTCATTTCCACCTGAATCGTGGCGATAAAGTATTAGATTTGGGCTGCGGCGAAGGTCGCCATGTGATCTCGGCCTATGTTGAAGGTGAGATAACGGCTATTGGTGTAGACCTATGCCTAAAGGATTTGCAAACAGCGCAAACTCGCTTTACTGACTTTAATGAGGCCAATAATGAGCACAAGGCATTTGGCTTAGCCAATGCCGACGCCTTGAAGCTCCCTTTTGCCGACAATAGTTTTGATAAAGTGATTTGCTCAGAGGTACTTGAGCACATTCCTGATTACGCGGCAGTGCTCAAAGAAATTGAACGTATTCTCAAACCCGGCGGCTTGTTCTGCGCGAGCGTTCCCCGCGCGTGGCCTGAGCAAATATGTTGGGCTTTGAGTGAGGCTTACCATAAAGTTGAGGGTGGCCATTTACGCATTTTTAAAGCTAGCGAGCTGCGTAAACAAATACAAAACTTAGGTTTTCGCTTTTACCGTCGGCATTGGGCACATGCTTTGCATTCCCCTTACTGGTGGCTGAAGTGCGCATTTTGGGACCGCCAAGATAGCAATCCATTGATTAAACAATATCACCGCTTTCTAGTTTGGGATTTAATGGACAGACCGTTGTTCACCCGCACCCTAGAAGCGAGCCTCAACCCGGTACTCGGTAAGTCGGTGGTGATGTACTTTGAAAAGGCGAGCCCGGCATGAGTGGTTTATTTTTAAGTAAGGGACTATTTCCCCAGGAATTTTTCCGGCCGACAGTCGAATTTTTAGTACGCGCTCAACAGCAAGACGGCAGTATTCCGTGGTTTGCGGGTGGTCATGCTGACCCCTGGGATCACGTAGAATCGGCGATGGGCCTGAGTATTGGCGGTGAGTTTGAGGCTGCCGAAAATGCCTACCGCTGGCTTAAAAATACTCAGCTTGAAGATGGCAGCTGGTGGGCCGCCTACCGCGATGGCGAAGTCGACAATCATGAGCGCCGCGAAACCAATTTTGTTGCCTATATTGCCACTGGCGTTTGGCACCATTTTTTGATTAGTGAAAACCAAGGGTTTTTGCGAGAAATGTGGCCCTGTGTTCAGGGGGCTATTGAGTTTGTACTGGCCCAGCAGTCTCCTCACGGCGAGATTAACTGGGCGGTAAACGCCGATGGTGAAGCCATGTGCGACGCCTTGGTTACCGGCTGCTCCTCCATCTATAAAAGTTTAGAGTGCGCCGTGAATATTTCGGTGCAAGTTGGCTCGCCGCGACCAATCTGGCGTGACGCGCGACAGGCATTGGGCGAGGCGCTACGTAAAAAGCCAGAGCGTTTTGACCGTACCTGGGAGAGCAAATCGCGCTATTCCATGGATTGGTTTTACCCCGTGTTAACCGGCGCAATACCGCCTGCCAAGGCGAGCGCCCACCTGCAAAAGCGCTGGGGCGACTTTGTCGAGCCAGGTCTAGGGTGCCGCTGCGTCTCAGATGAGCCTTGGGTTACTGTCGCGGAGTCTTGCGAGCTAACCATGGCGCTATTGGCGGCAGGGGATCACGCCCGCGCTGTAACGGTGTACAGCTGGTTACATCAATGGCGCGAGAGCAACGGCGAGTACTGGACGGGTTACCAATTTGCTGAAGACTTGCTGTGGCCAGACGAGCGACCAACCTGGACGGCTGCTGCAATTCTACTGGCGGCGGATGCGCTAACAGAATACACCGCTGCGCATCGCTTATTTAAAGAAGTGTGTATGTTGGATGTTGATGCGGCAAAAATTTTGCCAGAAAGAAGCCGAGCACAGTCTTTATAAACATAAGCCTGTTGGCTCACTTTGCCGCGGAATTGCTGTCGCGGCGAAGCTCCGTTCTTTTTTAGCCTAGTCTCGCGTCAATATTCGCTTAGCTGAGAGTCTTCTCGGCTGAGTGATTGCGATGCCGCCTTTTTACCGTTCATCCTGCCAGCGTCACATCTGCCCTTGCGGTGAAGTCCGACCGCGTGAGGTCTTCGAGCGCGCCTATTCGGTGCGCTCTTTATCTTCGTTTGCCGCTAGCTCTATGGCCAATTGCCGCGACACGGTGTGTGGCGAATTGCTATGGCGCGCCAATAGCCGGTAGGCCATCGGGATGACAAACAAGGTGAGTAGGGTAGCGCTGCTAACCCCAAACACCACCACAATCCCAATTGCGTAGCGGGACTCACTGCCAGCACCAAACGACAGCAATAAGGGCACAGCACCAATTACCGTGGTGATGGCGGTCATCGCAATGGGCCGCAGGCGCTGCTGGGCAGATTGAATAATCGCAGTGTCAAAATCCAAGCCCTGATCCCGCAACTGGTTCGCAAACTCCACCAGCAATATGCCATTTTTGGCGGCCAAGCCCACCAACATAATCAGCGCTATTTGACTGTATATGTTTAAGGTTTGGCCAAACAAATACAGGCCCAGCAAGGCACCGGCAACGGCTAAAGGCACGCTCAGCAAAATAATAAAGGGGTGAATAAAACTTTCAAATTGGGCTGCCAGCACCAAGTAAACAATTAATAGCGACAGCGCAAAGGTGAAATATATGCTGCCTCCGGCGTCGCGGTAGTCTAAGGACTCGCCTTTGTAATCAACTACCGCCTCAGGAAACTTCTCGGCAACAAGATTCTCCAGATAAGTCAGCGCTTCGCCAAGTGAATAGCCGTCGGCTAAGTTGGCGTCTATGGTAATCGCTCGCACGCGGTTATAGCGATTCAGCACCGCGGCGTCGCCGCGCTCCTGAATAGTCACCAAGTTGCCAAGGGGGATTAGCGCATCTGTGGTGGTAGACCGCACATAGATATTACTGAGGTCTTCAGGGCTGCGCTGGGTCTCTGGCTCGCCTTCGAGGATCACGTCGTACTCTTCACCGGCCATCATAAAGGTGGTTACCCGCCGGGAGCCGAGCAGGGTTTCGAGGCTGCGGTTGATCTCGCTGGCGTCTACACCAAGTGCGGCGGCGCGGTCGCGGTTAATTGTTACCGCAAGCTGGGGCTTGGTTTCGCGGTAGTCGCTGTCGATGCCAAGCAAGCCAGGATTGGTGCGCGCCTCGGCAATAAGTTGGTCGCGCCATTGCGCTAGCTCTTGGTAATTGCTGCCGCCGAGCACGAACTCGACTGGTTTACTAAAGCCGCCACCGAGAGACTGAGGAGTAACCGGAAAAACACTTAAACCGCTAAAGCCAGCAAGGCGCTGCCTAATTTCGCCGACTATTGCCGATACCGGAGGGCGCTCCTCCCAAGGGGCGAGCACCATAATACCTACGCCTTCATTATAGGTATCTGCGCCACCGCGGCCACCGGGCGCACGGAGCAAAAAGCGCTTTATTACGCCGCTGTCGACCATGGGCATTAGTCGCGATTCGACTTCAGCCATTTGCGTGGTGGTGAAATTAAAGGAGCTGCCCTCGGGGGCGCGAATCATCATAAACACCACGCCGCGATCTTCTTTGGGCGCGAATTCAGCGGGTACTTTTTCTAACAGAAACAGGCAGCCGCCAATAGTCATTGCCAGTAGCACGGCCGATATAATCGGTCGCTTCATGCTGCGGCCGAGCAGTTTGCCGTAGCGGCTTTCCATGCGGTGTAGCAGCGACTCTACAAAATTGGCAAGGCCGCCGTGCATGGCGTCGCGATTTAATACACGTGCACAAATCACCGGCGACAGCGTTAAGGCCACAAGGCTAGAAAACATGACGGCCACGGCCATGGCAACCGCGAACTCGCCAAACAGACGGCCCACGTCGCCCTCTAAAAAACTGATCGGCACAAAAACGGCGACCAGTACTGCCGTGGTCGCGATAACCGCAAAACCGACTTGGCGGCTGCCGCGATAAGCCGCAACCAGTGGCGGCTCGCCATTTAGCAGGCGGCGATGAATATTTTCTAAAACAACAATGCTGTCATCTACAACCAAGCCAATGGCTAATACCAGCGCCAATAAGGTCAGTAAATTAACGGTGTAACCCAGGGCGTACAGCACCGTAAAGGTGGCAATAAGCGATACCGGCACCGTAATTGCCGGTACCAACATGGCGCGGAAATCACCAAGGAATAAAAATATCACCAGCACCACCAACCCGGCGGCAATAAATAAGGTGCTATAAACTTCGCCAATGGCGCTGGCGATAAACACCGAGCTGTCATAGCTGGAATGCAGGCCCACGCCGTCGGGCAGGGATTTACGAACAAACGTGGCTTCTTTGTGCACCGCCTCGGCAACCGCAAGGGTATTCGACACGCTCTGCTTAACAATGCCCACGCCGACCATGGGTACACCATTGCCGCGGAACATATTGCGGTATTCGGCGGCGCCCAACTCGACGCGAGCAACCTCGCTAAGGCGCAATAAATTACCGTTGGTTTCGCGTTTAATAACCAGGTTTTCAAAGTCACTGGGGCTGAGGTAGTGGCGGTTTATTTTAACCACAAAGTCGCGGTCTACCGATTTAAGCGTACCGGCGGGCAGCTCGACGTTCTCGCGCCGCAAACTGCTTTCGACATCGGCCACCGTGAGCTGGCGGGCGGCGAGGGCCTCGCGGTTTAACCAGATCCGCATGGCGTATTCGGGGCCGCCGCTAATCCGCACCGAGGCAACGCCATCAATCACCGCAAAACGGTCAACAATATAGCGTTGGGCGTAGTCGGCCAACTCAAGGGTGGTGTGGTTCTCTGAGGTGAGATTTAGCCACATAATCACCTGTTCATCGGCGTCGGCTTTGCGCACCTCTGGCGGCTCGGCCTCTTCCGGTAGGCTGGCCAGTGAGCCAGAAACACGGTCGCGAACATCGTTGGCGGCGGCGTCTATGTCGCGATTTAGAGAAAACTCAATATTGATCGACGAAAAGCCATCGCGGCTACTGGACTCAATAGTCTCGATGCCCTCAATACCGGCAATGCGATCCTCAATCACCTGAGTAATACGCGACTCCACCACCTCGGCAGAGGCACCGGTATAGACCGTGCGTATCGACACAATGGGCGGGTCAATGTCGGGGTATTCCCGCAGCGGCAAACGCTCAAAGGCCAATAAGCCAAATGCCAATAATAATAAGCTAATAACAACGGCAAAAACCGGCCGCTTTATGGCGGTATCAGAGAGCAACATGGTTTATTTGTTTCCCTGTGGGGCAACAGCCATACCGGCTTGCAGATTGCCAATGCCCTCGTAAATTAACTGCTCACCGGCGCTGAGGCCGCTGCGAATTTCCACAAAACCGGGTTTGCGAACGCCCAACTCAACTTGGCGCTGCTCGGCCTTGCCGTCGCTTAACAACCACACATAATGGTGTAACTGCTCGCTCAGCAATGCCGATTCCGGAATGAGAATGCCCTCGCGCTCAGATGTAATTAACACGACCTGCATCAACATGCCGGGTTTAAGGTGGCCATCGGCGTTGGGGATAAGCGCCCTGACCTTCAGGCTGCGTTTGATCGGATCTATGCGGCTGTCGATGGCGGAAATATGGCCAGAAAAATCTTCATTTAGCGCGTCGCTGCGGGCAATAATTTCCTGACCCAGCGCCAGCGCCTTAAGGTTCAGGCTGGGAATATAAAAGTCCAAGCGCATCACACTCAAATCATCCAGACTGGTAATGCGGGTGCCAGGGCTGAGCAGGGCGCCGGGGCTGAGTTCCCGCAAACCTACCACGCCGCTAAAGGGCGCGCGGATGCTGCGTTCATTTAGCAATGCAGAAATTTCAGCAATCTTGCTCTCGGCGCGCAGCTTAGAGGTTTGGCGTTGATCATATTCGGTTTGCGCGGCAGATTGCTTGGCCAATAAGCCTTTCAGGCGCTGCAGCTCACGCTCGTGCTCTGCCAAATCGGCGCGGGCAGATTTAAGCTGGGCGGCTTCTTCGGCTTGCTCTAAGGTCACCAGCAAATCACCGGATTTCACGGTTTGGCCGTCGTCAAAATGCAGGCTTTGGATCTTCTCTGTCACACTGCTACTGATATCCACCGACTCCCGCGCCAGCAAACTGCCCAAGGCCTGTAAGCGCGTTTGTATGAGCTCAGTTTTTAGGGTTTGCACCTTCACCGGCGTTGGCGGGCGGCCCTTCGGCGCAGCAGCCTCGGGCGCGGGCTGGCAAGCCAGTATGCTAAGGCTAAGAAGGCACACGGAAGAGTAAGACAGAATCGATCTAAAACTATGGCTGTAATTAGCACCGAACATCGGTGAACTTCTCCCTTTAATGGTGCGCAGGCGCGAATAAATGATGCAAATAACGCAAAATGCCCTGCCGCGCATAAATCCTGCGGTAGCCCGTTAATGTAACGGTTGAGGTGGTAATTTTCAAAGCTAAATAAGAATTATTTTCAATAACTTGGGGCGGGCAGTAGCGTGCCTGTGTTCGCAATTTTCTAAGCACGCGGTTATTGTCGCCTAGTAAAAATTAATGCTGCTCAGAATCAATCAAGTGCTTGCTCAAAAGCAGGCGGCACATTATTGTTATTTATATCGTTATACTGGCGTACAAGTAGGTACACCCGCATCGACCAAAGGAATGGTGAAGCACTCATGTCGACAAGCCCTGCCAATTACTGCCTGCCTACGCAGCATAGTTTTCTTTCCGCTCCAGTTAAGTGCTTTGGCCAGCGTAATAAGAAAGGCCTTCCTACGCCAAAATTAAATATATTGAAAAACAATAAGTTGCTGTGCGGCACTTTGAGTATTAAAAAATTAAAAGGCCGCGTTCTAATAATTATTAATGAGGCCGGTGGCCTCATTAACAGACTGTTAGAAGTATTGAGATATGAGTGAAATTGAATTTTTGTGTTTTAATCAAGTGAATCCAGAAGACTTCATGGCAGTCGTCAATGAGGATTCTCTGAGAACACATTTAATCGATCATCCATATTTTGATGCAGCCAGCCTTCAAGAGTGGATGGGAGATAAAATTAAAGTGGATGCGATAGAGGGTTGTCGTATTCGGGCAGTTTATATAGGTGGGGTTTTAGCTGGTTGGTGTGGAATTCAGCCAGATGATAATGGTTTTGAATTAGCTGTTGTTATCTCACAAAAATTCTGGGGTTTTGGCATTCCAATTTTTAAAGTGCTCATGTGTTGGGCAAATGAGTTAGGGCATAAAGAAATACTATTTCATTTACTTGAAAGTAGGCCTGAGTACAAGGCATTAAATAAAATGGCCACTAAAGTTCATAAAACAGAACAATTAGGTCGGTATTTTACAACTTACCATATTCCAGTAGGTAAATAATGAGCGAAAAAACTTCTAACAAGTGCGTGCACGGGATGTCAAAAAGCTGCGCTTTTCGCCACCCGTGACGCAGGCGTTAAGAGCAAGGAGAATATCAAGTAATGGCAAGTCTAGCCAACAGATGGGCAGGCCGTTTATACGGCACTAACACAGGTAATGTTTTTCTTGATCTATCTCAGGATGATCAAAATATATCTGGTCGATTAAGGATAATGGATTCAATTTTTGGTGTTTCAATCTACGAATACACCGGAACAATAGATGAGGAAATTGTACTTAATTGTACGCCATCTCAGACTGTTGAGGGGGTTGAGCTGGGAGAAGTAGTCGTAAGAGGTCGTCTAACGCAACAAGGTAATATTCGAGGTGAATGGGAGTCTACAATTGGTACGGCGGGCACATTTGAAATTCACCCTCATGATATAAATTCATCTGACCCCAGTGCAAAAGACACTAATCCCGAGCAAATACACAACAAAACAGTTCAGTTGGGCTCAATACGTCTTTTTAAGGACGATGTGGTTCAATTAGTAGACTTCCTTAAGAAGGACTTTAGTAACGGTAGGGTTATAGTAACTTACTCGCAACGGGGAAGTGAGCTTACTAAGTATGCTGACGATTTTCTTGGACAGTTAGATGGCATTGTTCAATTGAATTACATTAAGCTTGTGATTCAAGAGCCGGAAGCTCATGGCATCAATCGCGTTATTGTCGTTGAGCTTGTAGCCAACGGAAATAGTGAAATCCGTGTTTCCGGTATTAATGAGTCATGGGTTCTTGGGAAAGCGGAGTCAATTTTACAAACCTTAAAACCAAAGCAAAATTCCTTAGTCACAACATATAGAAAGTATGGTCTCAATTTAAATGGGGCAATATTCATTGCTATGTTAATCGCAATACCCGACATTGAAGGGTGGAAAAGTAGAGCCGTATTCGTAATTTCAGTATTCTTGTTACTTAACTTTCTACTGTTTATTCACAACAAATTTATACCTAATACAGCAATATACCTTGAGCAGGTCAAGCCCAGCTTCTTTAAGCGAGCTTGGCCGAGCATGCTATCTTGGTTTATAGCGGTCAGTAGCTCAGTTATTGCGGCAATTATTTTCTCAATACTCAAGAGCGGAAGCTCTTAACAAAGCAAGCAAGAAGGACGCGCTAAAGCGCGCCTCTTCTTGCGGCGTTATGCATTGGTAGAAGCGTGAACTATGCTCACAAATAATGACCTTAAAAAGCTTGCTGAGATCAGGCTGGAAGACTCGATACTGCTGCTCCGAAGCGGGAAGGCATCATCAGCCTACTATTTGGCAGGTTACTCTATTGAACTGGCTATAAAGGCGTGTGCTGCAAAGCTCTTCCAAAACAACACCATTCCGGACAAAAGTTTAGTGAATGCCCTATATTCACACAGCCTAGAGCAGCTTATGGCCTCTTCTGGCCTCCTGCCGGAACTAAAAAGTGCTATAAATGATGATTCTATATTTGGTGCCAATTGGGGTGTTGTCACAAAGTGGAATGAATCAAGCCGTTACGAAATTTGGGATCCGATGGCAGCAGCATCACTCATCGGGGCAATCGCGGAACCAGACCACGGAGTATTTCCATGGGTGAAAAACCATTGGTAGAGGGTCTTATCGAAGACGCTATTGAGTTAGTTAAAGACCTCGACTCATCAGGAGATAATCCCGGCTTGGTTGTATGGTATTACTACGAAGACGCTGGAGATTGGCGACTAGTTTTGGCAGGAAAAGGTTTTGATAAATATTTGCCAAAGCAGGAAGCCTTAGCCTACCAAAAAGTATCGGAGGCGATTTCAAAGTGCTCCCTTCAGTCTCTTCCTATATCGCTCGTTAAGCTTGTTCGTACTGATGATGCTCTCCCCGGCGCCATTGGCTTCCTTATCGGTACGCCGCCCGATGGCTTCATGCAAGCAAGTTTTACCGATACAACCATAAATGGAATCTTTATCAAAGAAATGTTGATTATTCGGTCAGCACTGAGAAATGCATAACAATAGTAGGCTGTCGGACAAATTACTCGCTGCGCTCGCAATTTGCCGCAGCTACTGGCGTTAGGCAATCCACAAAATCATCAGCGTTTTACAGGGAAAAATGTGAGCGGAACAAATAGAGCAAAATTAACATTTCTAGAGCTGATTATTCCTCCTATCTCGAATCAAGAGGCTGTTTGGTTTAAAGATGAGCCTTTTGCCGAGTATATGCGGCAAAGCGACTTCTACATGATCGGAGGAAAGGCTAAATCAAAATTTGTTAATGTTCGCGCGAGTGAAGGTAATGATCAAATTCTCTTTGACATTGTTGTAGGCGATGAATGCAAAACCAGCGGAGTCATTAACATACAGCAATTGAAGCCTGTAATTGATTTCGAAGGCGATAATTTTGGTGTCGGGTGTGGAGAAGAAGCGATCGAGTTTTTCTATGAGAGAAGCGGAGAAAACATCCTAATAGCTAGATTCACACCAGAAAACATCCTTTGGTATCGCTCTAGGCAAGAGCAGGGTATATCAGGTTTGGACAACTATGCCGATGTGATGGTATATGACTTGCTCTATGTCGGCATAGCTAAAAAAGGCGATAGCTATGATCGCCTAATTGCAAAAGGCCATCACGCTCGTCAGGAGATACTGTCCAATGAACCTCAGCGATATCCTGGTGCTAGGGTTACAGACGAAATATTTCTTTTCCTATTTCGACCTGAACCCTTGTTTGTCACTTCATTTGGCGCAGATAGCGAAATAGATTTAGATTTTGGCTACGATCACAAGAAGATTGTCGCTGATGCTGAAAAAGCATTTGTAAGCTTGCTTCAACCAAACTACAACACGGTTAGGTTCAAGCAGTATCCAAGGGGAGCCGACGGGTTATATAGCTCTAAACTTGACAGGTATGGTTACTCTATAGGAGAAGCCATTACCTTTAACACTCCTCATGGTCAGATCAAAGGTGGTCGGAACGGGGATCTAGGTGGACTAAGCAATAAGGCGGATTTTATATCTGTGGATAAAGAGTCGGCCAAGCTCTTTATTTCTGGCGTTGATTTTCCCAATGATGAACCCAATGCCTAACAAACGGCTGCACCGGACAAATTTCCGCTGTCACCTTTTTTGCGCTTCGCAGCAAAAAAAGCCGCCATCAAAAATTAGCTCGGTGAGCCGGGCGTTATATTTTCCGAGTGAATTATGGATAATTGTAAAGGTTGTGGAGAAAAATATGACTATACAGATCGTGAAAACCTTGTTTCATTTGGAATAGTAAGCAATACCACAAGATGCCCTAATTGTGGTCATGAACATAGAACAGATTACTTATCCGCAGTAATAGTGGCAGCGTCTTTTGGTTTAATAGTTTATGCACTGTTCTTGCTAATAAGCACTGGCGGTGGTGATATTTATAAAAATACAAAGGAGTTATCAATACTTGCTATAGGCGTTATAGGTGTGTTTTTGGGGTTTAAATCAATAAAGTTAATAAGTAGCAATGAAACATAACAAAGCCATCAACCACCGCCACTTCGTGGCTGGATAGCCTAATGCCTGCTTCGCATAGGGCCGCCTCAAATGCGAGCGTTATGCGTTTTGCCCAATGGAAGATATCCATCATTTAATACGGAGAATTAAATGAACGCAGATATTATTACGAGTGCCGCACATGCTAGTCATGCAGGCCACGTATCGTTTCCAGAGTTTGTAGGAGTACTTATTGAGCAAGGCGTAGAGTATTACTACGTTAATTTCATTGCTTTGAAAACTTCTTTTTACAGTAGCGAAGGGAGTGCCGTTTCTGTGCCATTACCATTCGAGAGTTTGCCAGCTGTTTCGGCAGACTTTGATGCACGTGGTTTGAAGGCTGCTATTGTAGATAGTCAGAATAATAGCCAGTCTTACCGGCAGTTTTCGGAGCGTGCTATGCAATCTGGCGTACTAGGCTATTTTGCATTTTTACGTGGTAAGCGTGTTATATACATTGGTCGTCAAGGTGATCAGCACATTGAGTGGTTTCCTGGTGCAAACCCATAAAGCACCTAACAAACTGCTGCACGCGAATATTTTACTTTGTGGCAATATAGCGGAGCCAAATGCGGGTAAAAAGTAATGAGCTACGACGACTTTAATGATTTTTGTCGTGGGTTGCCAGCCAGTACCTACAGCCTTCAGTGGGGTGGTTCTCATGTGTGGAAAGTGGGGGCAAAGGTGTTTGCTGTTGGTGGCTGGCAAAAATCGGGACAAATGGGCTTCACGTTTAAAGCGTCAGACAATAATTATGAAATATTAAAAGAAGAACCGGGATACCGACCCGCGCCGTACTTGGCCTCTCGGGGGCTGAAATGGATACAGCAATGCGAGGTGTTTGAAAACTCAGAAGAGCAATTAAAATACTATTTAGCTGAGTCTCACCGCATTGTGTCTTTAGGCTTGAGTAAAAAAATGCAGCGAGAGCTGGGGCTTAATCAGGATTAGTCCTCGTTTCTGCATTGCGTCCGATTTGCCCTTATTTCTTTGGGTGGTCTAACAAATAGCGATTGTTATTGTCTTAAAATTGCTTTCTTTGGCCGTTTTCTCGCCGTCGTCTACATCACTAGTCGCGAGTTGTTGTGTTGATATCATTAAATTCTTGAGTAGCTAGCACATGGTCGTTTTATTGACGCGTATCACAATTATTGGTTTGTTCATGCTTGCGGTGGGCTGTACTACGGTTCAGCAAAACGACAGTAGTCATTGGCTTGGGTTTACGGAGTCTGGTGTGGCGTCTTTTTATGCTGATAAATATCAAAGTCGTAAAACAGCGAGTGGTGAACCGTATAAGCACGAGCTTAACACCGCGGCGCATAGAACATTGCCCTTTGGGTCCAATGTGAAAGTCACCAATATCAGTAATAGTAAAAGCGTGGTGGTTAGAATTAATGATCGTGGGCCTTTTGTGAAAGGCCGTATTGTTGATCTTTCAAAGTCGGCCTTTGACGCGATAGGCAATACGTATTCTGGTTTGATTGAGGTCGAGATTGAAGTGATACCATCGCGTTAATGTAGGGCGGTAACTGTTGGGCGAGTGCGATGCGTGCCAGGGTATTACGGTGAGTTTAGAGCAGGCAACCACCGAGAGACGTGTTTAATGTCAGTATCTCGGTGGTTATCTATATTAGCCGCGCAAATTAAGCCGCGCTAGCGCGCGCTCAGCCGCAGCCAGTACTTGCTTAGGTGCGGTGCCGCCAATGTGATCTCGGGCATTCACAGAGCCTTCTAGGGTCAGCACATCAAACACGTCGTGTTCAATATCGGTGCTAAAGGTCTGCAATTCCGCGAGGCTCATTTCTGAGAGGTCTTTGTTCTCAGCAATGCCGTAAGCGACTGATTTACCAACGACTTCGTGGGCGTCGCGGAAGGGCAGGCCCTTGCGCACCAAGTAGTCGGCGAGGTCGGTGGCGGTAGAGAAGCCGCGCATGGCTGCTTCGCGGGTTACGTCGCCGTTGACGGTTATTGCAGGCACCATATCGGCGTAAGCTTTTAGGCAGTCTTTCACGGTGTCGATAATATCGAACAAGGGTTCTTTGTCTTCTTGGTTGTCTTTGTTGTAGGCCAGCGGCTGTGACTTCATTAGGGTTAACAAACTGACCAAATGACCGTTCACGCGGCCGACTTTGCCGCGAATGAGTTCGGGCACGTCGGGGTTTTTCTTCTGGGGCATTATTGAAGAGCCGGTGCAGAAGCGGTCGGGCAGTTCAATAAACTTGAACTGAGCTGAGGTCCACAGCACCAGCTCTTCGCTGAAGCGCGACATGTGGGTCATCAACAGGCTGGCAGCGGCGGCGAATTCAATGGCAAAGTCACGGTCGCTTACTGAATCTAGCGAGTTTTCGGTGGGGCGGTCAAAACCCAGTAACTCGGCGCTGTAGTGGCGGTCGATGGGGTAGGTGGTGCCGGCCAGTGCTGCGGCGCCCAGCGGGCATTGGTTGAGACGCGCTGCGCAGTCTTGAAAACGGCTGTAGTCGCGCTCTAGCATTTCATTCCACGCCAGCATGTGGTGGCCAAAGGTAACGGGCTGGGCGGTTTGCAGGTGGGTGAAACCCGGCATAATGGTGTGCGCTTCGCGGGTGGCGAGGGTAATTAAACCCTGCTGCAGGCGGCTGAGCTCGGTTACGATTAAGGCTAATTCGTCGCGCAAATACAGACGAATATCGGTGGCAACTTGGTCGTTGCGCGAGCGGCCGGTGTGCAGCTTTTTGCCGGTGATGCCGATTTTGTCGGTGAGCCGCGCTTCAATATTCATGTGCACGTCTTCAAGGCTTACTGACCACTCAAAGCGACCACTGAGGATTTCAGCGCGAATCTCTTCTAAGCCTTCTTGAATTTTGCTGAGTTCGTCGGTGGTGAGTACGCCGACTTTGGCGAGCATGGCCGCGTGGGCTAGCGAGCCGTTGATGTCGTGGTGGTAAAGGCGCTGATCGAAGCTGACAGAGGCCGTAAAACGCTCTACGAACTGGTCAGTTGCCTCGGTAAAGCGGCCGCCCCAGGGTTTGATGCTTGGATCTTTGTCACTCATTGCGCAGTTGTTCCTGTATTGCTTGGCTGTAGGGCTTGCTCCCGTTGACGTGAACAGGTGATCTACAGACGCCTATAAAGGCGCCATTATAGCAGTTTTGCGTCTGACCGCCTGCGATCGAGCTTGTAATAAAATTGTCATATCCCGTCGCCATACTGTTTTTCCGTAAAATTGAGCCATTACGCAAGGAAGAACAATGAACGACGTCAGTTCCCCCCGCGCCAAATTAGTGGAAATGCTTTGGCAGTTAAAGCTGAGCTATGACAAGCAGGGCGATAAGGGCGTGCGTTATATCCATTTTAATACCTTGTTAAACGATCCGGCTTACCGCAAAGAGTTAATTGAGCAGGCGGCGGTGAGCAGCAATGCCGAAATTCGTGAGCTGGGTCTTGGCCTGCGCCGAATCAACATCAATACCGCATTAACTCAGGGGCGTCACGATCGTCGAGTGGCCGCCATGAATCCAGATATTGCTGAAACCATTGGCTTTAAGCAGCTTGGCGCGCCCGCAAAACCCCTGCGCAAATGGTTGTTGATTGCAGGGGTGCTTTTGCTTGGCGGCGTAGTCGGTGCGGCTTTATTTAGTGACGACTTAAAAAGCGTGTATAGCGGCAGCAAAGTAGTGAGTGGCTCTCTGCATGGGGAGCAGCTTTGGACGAGTGATAAAACCTGGGTGCTAGAAGGTATTGTGTATGTTGAGGCCGGTGCGCGGCTGGTGATTGAAGCCGGCACAGTGGTAAAAGGGCGGGAGGGCAGTGCCTTATTGATTACCCGCGACGCCTCTATTCTTGCGCGCGGCACAGCAGCTAAGCCAATTGTCTTCACGAGTGCGGTAGCGGCAGGTAAACGCCGCGCTGGCGACTGGGGCGGTCTGGTGATGTTGGGTAATGCGCCGGTCAATACCGCTGACGCGCAAATTGAAGGTCTCGATGCTGGCGACACGCGGGGCATGTTTGGCGGCGTCGACGCCAGTGACAATTGCGGGGTGCTGGAATATGCCCGTATTGAGTTTGCCGGTTACGAGGTTTACGCCAATAACGAATTAAATGGTTTGACCTTGGGCGGTTGCGGCAGCAAGACCATTGTCCGCAATGTGCAGGTGCACCGCGCCTTAGACGACGGCATCGAGATCTTTGGTGGCAACGTAGACCTTCGCCATATTTTGATTACCGGCGCCGCCGATGACTCCCTAGACTGGGATATGGGCTGGACGGGCCGCGTGCAGTTTTTGCAAGTTCAGCAATACCCCAGCGTGGGCGATAACGCCTTTGAGGCAGATAACGATGAAATTAATCACGAGGCTGGGCCGGTGTCGCAGCCCACGTTTTACAATGTCACCTTGCAGAGTATGAAGAGCAGTGAGCGTCATCAGCGCGCCATGACGTTGCGCCGTGGCACGGGCGGGCATTTTTACAATATGGTGATCGACGGCTTTTCAGGCGAGGCCATTGATATTAAAGACCGCAGCACGGTGGCACGCATCGAGCAGGGACTACTGAGCTTTGGCGGTTTGTTTATTGCCGATATTGGCCAAGGTGGCCGCAGTTATTTTGCCGCTGAGGCTGGCGATCAAGATGACGACGGTGGCTTTGATGAGGCCGCGTATTTTGCGAAGACTGCTGAACTGGGTAATAGCCCCCAATTTGTTCAACGCTTGCGCAGCGAGACCGACCACGACTTCAGTCTTGCGGCCAGCTCGCCAGCCCGAAACCATGCACAGGCAATTCCTCAGGGCGAATTTTGGGACGAAGCGGCAAACTATCGCGGCGCATTTCGACCAGGGGTGAATGTGATGTGGACCGATGGTTGGACTGACTACCC
The DNA here is from genome assembly GCF_001586255.1 of Zhongshania aliphaticivorans. Classification (NCBI taxonomy): domain Bacteria; kingdom Pseudomonadati; phylum Pseudomonadota; class Gammaproteobacteria; order Cellvibrionales; family Spongiibacteraceae; genus Zhongshania; species Zhongshania aliphaticivorans. Next base: position 3,926,870 of record NZ_CP014544.1, on the reverse strand, counting down.
AATTAACTGATTGTATACGCACTCTTTTTTGAATATGCGCTCCGCGTTTTGCCTGCTATGCTCAGAGCTTACTAAGCTTAATTTTTGACATAGGCAGGCACTGTGCAACGACGCGAAGCGGATAAACCACTGGATTACCGAATTAGCCGAATTTCTTTTATTGGCGACCTTCTTAGCCCCCAAGCGCTATTGCTGATTGTATTGTTAGCGGTGCTATTGTCTCTTTCTTTGACCATTCTCAAATCGGGTTTGCAGCATTTTGACTGGTATCTGCTGGGCATGTCTGGCATGTATATTATTTGGTGTTTGCTGGGTGCGGCGACGATTTTGACCTGGTGCAAGCCGCTGTTTCAGCGCACCAGCACGGCATATACGGCGGGCATCAGTTTTGTTATTGGTCTTTGCTGGGTGGTAATTGTGACGGTGGTCGCGCAGTGGTTGGCCAGTGGCGTGATGCAAGGCGAAGCTTGGAATATCAATTTTTGGCAGATTGCCGACACCCTGGCGGTGGCGAGCCTATTGCTTGGCGTGGGTATGCGTTACGCCTACCTCAGCCTGCAATTTCGATTGCGTGAACAAAGTATTTTACATGCCCGACTCGACGCCCTGCACTCGCGGATTCGCCCGCATTTTCTGTTCAATACTCTTAATAGCATTAGTAGCCTGATTAGTACTGAGCCGGTGAAGGCCGAGCAGGCGGTCGAAGATTTAGCGGCATTGTTTAGGGCGAATCTACAGGGCGGCATGAGTATGGTGCCCTGGGTAGAAGAGCGCGATTTGTGTGAGCGCTATTTGCGCATTGAAAATGCAAGATTGGGTGACCGGCTAAAAGTAGATTGGCAGCAAGCGGAGCTTGGCGACAAAGTACTGGTACCCTCACTGCTTTTACAACCGTTGTTAGAGAACGCCATTTTGCATGGCGTGCAGCAGTTACCTGCCGGTGGCACGGTAGTGGTGCGCGCTAGTTTAAAAGGCGAAATGGTGGAAATTGATATTAGCAATCCATTGCCCACCAATGCGGATGCGCCAGTGGGCAATGGCATGGCGAATGAAAATATACGACTGCGCTTGCAAACCCTGTTTGGCGACCGCGCAAAATTTGGCGCCAGTCGAGACGGCGGTCAATATCGGGCCCACGCGTCATTTCCTTTAGCTTATGAGCGCAGGGCGATGGCGCGGTGAGAGTTCTGCTGGTTGATGACGAGCCCTTGGCACGCCAGCGTGCCGCCCGCTTATTGGCTGAATTAGACGATATTGTGGTGGTTGGTGAAGCCGCAAATGCCGAGCAAGCACTCAGTGAATTTGAGCGCTGTAGTCCAGATGTGCTGTTGCTCGATATCTCGATGCCGGGCATGAGCGGTATTGAGTTAGCCAAGAGGCTCGGTAAATATGAGCCCGCCCCCGCTGTGGTGTTTTGTACCGCCTACGACGAGTACGCGGTGGCGGCCTTTGAAACACATGCCTTGGGTTATTTACTTAAACCAATACAGCGCGACAAGCTCGCCGCCGTGTTTTCTCGCTTGTCACGCTTAAATCAAGCGCAGCTGTCGGCTTTGGCAACAATGACTGCTGAGGATCATGATCGCGGCCCGCGTCAGCAACTTTGTGTTAATAGCGCCCAAGGTATGAGCCTGTTGCCCGTGTCTGCCGTGCGCTATTTTTATGCGGACAATAAATACGTCAGTGCGGTTCACCCTGAGGGCGAGTTGTTGTTAGATGAAAGCCTCAAGGAACTCGAAGACGAATTTAGTGAGCAGTTTGTGCGCGTACACCGCAATGCCTTGGTCTCGCTGACGTATTTACAGGGTATTGAGCGGGTCGGCGTTGCCGCCTATCGAGTGCGCTTACAGGGCATGGCGGAAGGCCCGCAGATTAGCCGTCGCCATTTGCCTGCGCTGCGAGCGCGCCTAAATAAAAAATCCTAGGTTTCTATTATTGCCGTCGCCGCCGGGTCTGGCGGCCTTAATGGTTTTGTCAGCGCCGTCGCTGGCGTATCATGGTGGTCTACTTTGTCTTACGGAATGACTTATGTCCGATAATATTATCCGCATCGCCACCCGCGAGAGTTTGCTGGCCTTATGGCAGGCGGAATTCATTAAAGCTGAACTACAGGCCGCCCATCCCGGTTTACAGGTTGAATTATTGGGAATGACCACCCGTGGCGACCAATTGCTGGATTCGCCGCTATCAAAAATTGGTGGTAAAGCGCTGTTTGTGAAGGAGCTTGAGCAAGCTTTGCTCGAAGGTCGCGCCGACATTGCCGTGCATTCTATGAAAGATGTGCCAATGGAGTTCCCCGCAGGTTTGGGTCTGGCCATTATTTGCGAGCGCGAAGACCCACGGGATGCCTTTGTCAGCAACCATTTTAGCGCGGTTGAAGCTTTGCCCCAGGGTGCCCGAGTGGGGACGTCGAGTTTGCGCCGGGAGTGCCAACTGCGAGCTCAGCGCCCAGATTTACAGATTTCTAGTTTGCGCGGTAATGTGCAAACGCGTTTGCGCAAGCTTGATGAAGGCGAGTTCGATGCCATTGTTTTGGCGTCGGCCGGTTTAATTAGGCTGAAATTAGAGGCCCGAATTGCCTCGTATATGTCGGTGGAAACCAGCTTGCCAGCCTGCGGCCAGGGCGCAGTGGGTGTCGAAACCCGTATTGATGACGATCGCGTGAACGCGCTATTAAAGCCCTTGCACAACAGTGTTAGTGCAACGCAAGTTATGGCAGAAAGAGCCATGAATCGGCGCCTAGAAGGTGGCTGCCAAGTGCCGATTGCGGGCTATGCCATCGCCGATCCAGGCAACCCCGATCAACTTTGGTTGCGGGCCTTGGTGGGTGAGCCCAGCGGCGGAAAAATTCTTACCGCAGAGGCGCGGGGACCCCGGAGCCAAGCTGAAGCGCTCGGCGTGGCCGTTGCTGAAGACTTGCTGGCTCAAGGCGCGGGCGCTATTTTGCAGGCGGTGTATGGCAACAGCAAGCCAGCCTGATCTTGCCAGTTTGCGGGTTTTAGTAACGCGTCCGGTAGAGCGCAGCGCTGAATTGGTCGCTGCGCTAACGGCGGCTGGAGCCAAGGTCTTAACCCAGCCCTTGCTTAATATTGCGCCGCTCACCGCGCCGCGCCACGAGGCAGAGTTGCAGCGCAGCCGACAGCTGTTTATGAACTTAGATTGCTATCAACATCTAATCTTTATCAGCGTGAACGCGGTGAGCTACGGAATAGAGGCAATCGAGCAGTTTTGGCCCCAGTGGCCCGTTGGCGTGAAGGTTCACGCCATAGGTGCAGCTACTGCGGCGGCCTTAGCTGCGCGGCAGATCGACGTTGACACAGTTGATAACGTTGCGATGAACAGTGAAAGCTTGTTGGCTACGCCAGTCTTACAGCGTCTACAAGGCCAGAAAGTACTTATAGTCAGAGGCCTTGGTGGCCGTGAGTATTTGGCAGAGCAGCTTGCGGCACGAGGCGCCCAGGTAGACTATGCTGAATGTTATCAGCGCCTTAGTCCGGAGCTAGATCGCGAGCAATTCCATACGTTACTGCGCAGGCAGGACATTAATATTGTTTGCGTAAACAGTGGCGAAACCTTGCACTATTTTCATTCCTTGTTGCAAGACGCGGCATTGAGCTACAGGGTGTTAGTGCCCGGCGAACGGGTAGCGAGTTTGGCTGTAGCGTTGGGTTTTACCCAAGTAATACAAGCCGAAAATGCCGGTACAGCAGCAACCTTGGCCGCTTTAAGGGGCTTTGTGAACAAATAAATTGACCGTGAGCATGCTATTAATCAGTGAATTTGAGCAGAGAGAAAATAATGAGCGGTGACAAACCGGAAGATAAAAAAGACGTAAATTCCGAATCGGCCTCAGCGGTGCCAGTGCCACCTGAACCTTCGGTGAGCAAGAGCCAAGATGCCAAATCGGCCCCGCCGCCAGCACCCTCTAAATCAAACTCGCCAAAAGATAAAGCAGCTAAACCCAAACGCTCTGGTGTGGTTATTGCCTTGCTCGCCTTACTGATTGCGATACTGGCCTTGGCGCTGACGGCGTGGCAATACCAGCAGGAATATCTGCTGGCGAAAACCGAGGCCTCGGCAACCAGCGACTTAAAAGCCGAGCTGCAAACCTTAAGCGCCTCTCAGACTGAGCTAGTGGCAAGCTTCGCCGCACAGCGCGAAGCCTTGGCACAATTACGGCTAGACAATAGCAGCCAATTGAACGCGCTCAGCCGCCGCAGTCAGGAGCTGGAAACCAAAATGCAGTCGCTGACCACCGTCGACCGCCAAGATTGGTTGCTTGCCGAAGTCGAGTATTTACTCCGCCTAGCGAATCAGCGTGCGCAATTGAGTCACGACCCTCGGGCGGCGGCGCAATTACTTAGTAATGCCGACTCCATATTGCGGGAGCTTGACGACGCCGCCTTACACCCAGTGCGCGCTGAGCTAGCCAAAGAAATTAGCGCCTTGCAAAACAGTGCAGACGTCGACATTGAGGGGGTGTATTTGACCCTGCAGGGCCTAGCCACTGAAGCTGGGAAACTGAAGTTATATCAGGCGCCAAGTTACAGCGCCGAAGAAGTAGAAGAGACATCTGAAGAGTGGCAGCAGCGGCTTCAGAGTGGCTTAGACAATGCTTGGGCCAAGTTGCGCAGCTATATCCGCATTCGTCACCACGACCAAAACTTTAAAGCCCAGTTGGCTCCCGAGCAAGAAGCGGCGTTGCGGGCGAGTTTGCGCTTAATGTTTGAGCAAGCGCAGTTGGCGCTGCTGGCGAACCGACCGGTTCTATACCAGCGGGCGCTGGATAAGGCTGCGGCGTGGTTGCAAGAGTATTATCAGCTCGACGACCACCGCGACGGCTTATTAAAGCAAATTAGCACGGTGCGAGCGATGCCCGTCAGCCCAGAGATGGCTGATATCTCTGGTTCACTGCGTAGCTTAAAAGTGTATTTAAAGAGCCACCGTTGGCAGCAAGAGGCGCGTAAATGAAAATTTTCATTGCGGTGCTGCTGGCCCTTGCCCTCTCGGCGGGCTTGGCGGCGGCGATACAGCAGGATTCGGGCTATATTCTGATCGCGTATGGCCAAACCACCGTCGAAATGACCATTTGGGTTGGTGTCGCGGTGTTAACGGTATTTCTGATATTGGTGATACTGATTTTTATGAGTTTGCGGCGCGGCGCCAAAGTCTCAGACAGCATTGGTTCCTTTTGGACTGTGCGGCGCGCGGTGCGCGGACGCAGTCATACCACCTTGGGTATGATCGCCTTCATCGAGGGCAATTGGGCCAAGGCGCGCAAATTACTCACCGATTCGGCCAAAGACACCGAAACGCCTCTCATCAATTACTTGCTTGCCGCTCGGGCCAGTCATGCCCTAGGGGATGCGCCAGGCAGCCGTCATTATTTGGGACTGGCCGAGCAAACCAGCAATAAGGCAAGTATTGCGGTGGCCTTAACACAGGCTGAAATGCAGGTAGAAAATGGTCGTCTTGAAGAGGCGCTCGCGACCTTAACGCGGGCCCGCCGCAACGCCGAACGCCATCCCTCGGTGCTGACGCTGCTGAAAAAAGTGTATATCGGCCTGCGCGACTGGAACTCGCTCTTGGCTCTAATTCCGGATTTGCGCAAGCACGGCGGTATTAGCGAGGAACGCTTGGCAGAGTTAGAACGTGAAGCCTTAATGGGGCAGCTGGAACACACCGCGCAGCAGGGTGATGCGGCGGCATTACAACAGTGGTGGAAACACGTGCCACGCACTTGGCATCGCGATAACGGTCTGTTGTTAAGTTATTGTCGCGTACTCGTTGCGGCGGGAGATTCTGCCAGCGCTGAAAAATTACTTCGCCAGTCTATAAAGCTTAGCTGGCACAGTGACTTAGTGAAACTATATGGTCTGATCGCCGGTAGCGATGTAGCGCGCCAACTCAGTGCGGCGGAGTCGTGGCGTAAAGACCATGGCGATGATGCGGTCTTGTTACTGACGCTTGGGCGTTTATCGCTGCGCAATGAGTTGTGGGGTAAAGCCAGAGAGTATTTTGAGCAGGCTTACCAGCTGAGCCCTAATAGCGAAGTGTGTTTTGAGTTGGGGCGACTCATGGTTAATTTAGATGAGCCTGCTGCGGCAGAGCGTTTTACGCAAGAAGCCCTGCAGCTGCAAGGACAGTCGCTGCCGAGTTTACCGCAGCCCTCGTTAAGCAAGTTAAAGGAGTAGACGCGCGCAGTGAATATCGCCGCACTAGAAAAAATGTTGGCCAAAGGCAATGACAGCGCAATATTGCGCTTTGGCCTCGGCAAGGCGTATCTTGATGATGACAATGTGGAACAAGCCATTGAGCATTTCCAGCAGTGCGTCAGTATCGACCCGAGCTATTCCGCGGCCTGGAAGTTGCTCGGTAAAGCCCTGCACAATATTGGTGAACCCGAGAAAGCAAAGGCGGCCTGGCAACAGGGTTTAGTCAGCGCCCAGGAAAAAGGCGATAAGCAGACCGAGCGAGAAGTCACCGTGTTTTTAAAGAAATTGAGTAAGGTGGTAAAGGAGTAAAACCACCAGATCTACGGTATTTGTTTACAGGGAGTAAGCTGATGTCTGATATAGAAAAAATGATTACAGCGGTCATCCGCCGGGAAGGCGGCTACGTCAACCACCCCGCAGATCGCGGCGGCCCCACCAACTACGGAATCAGTCAAAACGCCCTGTCACACCACCTTGGCCGATCTGCGAGTCAAAGTGATGTTGAACAGCTTGACCAGGCTGTTGCCCGTGAGATTTATAGGCAGACTTACTACCTTGCACCAGGCCTAGATCAGTTGCCTGAGCTTATACAAGAGTTTGCTTTCGACAGTGCAGTTAATCATGGCCCAAAACAAGCCGTGCTGTTTGTGCAGCGCAGTTGCAATTTACTGGGCGCTAAACCGCCACTGCGAGAAGATGGTTTAATGGGCGATAACACGCGACGCGCCGCCAAAACCGCAGCGCAGCGATTTTCAGCTCGTCTAGTCAGAACTCTGCTCGCCGAGCGTCGTAATTTTTATTTTAAATTGGTTGAAGCAAAGCCGTCCCAGCAAGTGTTTTTAAAAGGTTGGTTAAATCGACTCGCAGAATTCGACGACGGCGATACACGCATAGTGTGAATAGCATTAGTGTGTTAGAAATAGAGTTTGCGCGGCACTCTAAATTGGATTGCGCGGTATTTGTTGTGAGATGTGCTAATGATTTCCAAGCTACCTCGGTGGGTGGAGTACGGGGCTTTTGTTCTGGCGTTTGTCGCCGGAAATGTGAATGCCGTCGGCCTTATGGGGTTTCAGCACCAGTCAATTTCCCATCTTTCTGGAACGGCAACATTGCTCGGCACGGGTTTAGTCAGCGGCACTTTAAACAATGCCATGCACTTGCTTGGGGTCCTGCTCAGCTTTCTTTGTGGCGCTGCTATTTCTGGTGTTTTTCTGTCTAGCGGCGCCCTCAAATTGGGTCGGCATTACGACTCCTTGCTGGCGCTAGAGGGAGGCTTGCTACTGCTCTCAATTTATTTTCTTAACAACGGTTCATTGCTGGGCCATTATACGGCGTCTGCCGCGTGTGGTTTGCAAAATGCGTTAGTTTCAACCTATAGCGGTGCGGTGGTACGAACAACCCACGTCACGGGGATTTTTACCGACTTAGGATTGATGTTAGGCGCGAAGTTGCGAGGCGCCGGTTTCGATCGACGCAAGGCACTACTTTTTATCTTAATTATCTTCGGTTTTATTCTCGGCGGCTCACTCGGCGCTTATTTGTTCAGTCAGTGGCAGTTTTTCGCCCTCGGTTTACCGGCAGGGATGTGTTTAATTCTGGCTCTTGGCTATCGAGTTTATCGTGTTGCTGCGCTCCAAAAATTACGTGCATCATAAGCCGAATATTAGTGGCATTAAAGAAACAGCGGGAAGAATATGGACGAGCAGTTTTGGCACAAGAAATGGGAAAGCAAAGACATTGCATTTCACGCGGCGACGCCAAATCCCTTATTACTAAGCTATTTTGATCAGCTGGGTCTCGCGAATAATGCGAGGGTGTTTTTACCGCTGTGCGGGAAAACGCTGGATATCGGCTGGCTGCTGAGCCAGGGCTATCGCGTGGCGGGTGCCGAGCTAAGCACCATCGCCGCCGAAGAATTATTTTCTGAGCTGGGTTTTACGCCCATGCGATCTGAACTTGGCGCAGTGCAGCGTTATCAGGCCCACCATTTGGATATCTTTGTTGGCGATATTTTTGCGCTAACTTCAGAATTACTTGCTCCGGTAGACACCATCTACGACCGCGCAGCTTTAGTGGCCTTGCCAGACACCCTGCGGGCGGCCTATACCGCGCTGCTAAAAGAAATAACGCACACCGCGCCTCAGCTATTAATTAATTATGACTACGACCAAACCGCACAGGCAGGGCCACCGTTTTCAATTAGCGACGCGGAATTGGCAAGCCATTATCAAGCGGCGTATCACGTGCAATTACTCAGTAGCGACGCTGTGGCCGGTGGATTGAAAGGCAAGTGCCCAGCCTTAGAGAAGGTTTGGCTGCTTCGGGCTCGGTAACTATCCTTGAATATGTGCCCACCTCTCCGGTAGGCACTGACAATTCCTTTGTTTCTATCATTTGCTGACCAGGCATGTTCATCTAGGGGTTTCAGTATCTGTCGAAGCTGAGATGATGGAGTTTCGCGCAGTGCTTTACTAACCCCTATCAGCCACAGCTGTATCCAAAGAACTGCTTCGTTTATGTGAACTTGATTTTCCAAGAATTGCCGTGGCGACGGCTGCAGCCTCCCCCTGGAAAAATTGATTTAGCGCAGTTTTTCGGCGACTAAAATTATCCAATAGCATGTTAAGCAGTCCCTTGCAGTACGGACCATGCCCGCCCATGTACCGGATTGCGCACGATGTATCGGGATATTTCCACCAGATATAGTCCCTTTTTAAAGAGAATAGCTTAGTAGCGACCATGAAAAATATGTCCTACTCGACGATGAACGCGATTATAGGTTTGTGTATAAGCAACATTGAGTTGGCGCAATCCTATGGAGAAGTCTGTACATTTGAGCCACAATTTTGATGAGATAATTGAGGGCTGCGCCACGAAATGAATTTTGTATTGCATGCTAAAAATTATTTTGAAAAATATTCGTAGCTACGACAGATTTGTACGTGATTTTCCATTTCTCCTGCGGGTTATTTGATGAATTTATTCATGCATCGCAGTAAAAGAGAATTTGTAAGAAAAATAAGGCTTAAACGAATGAGTTTGGTAGATCCCTATGCGCCCCATACACAAAAGCTACCGTCGACCTATATGATACCGGACAACAATATTACATATTCGGCGATGTTACCTATAATTTCGACGAATAAAATTAACTAACAAGTAAATAATTCTTTCAAAAAAATCTGATGCAAATGTAACGCCACTAAATGTACACGAACTATTTAGGGGCGTTACATATTGTTTCGGCTGGAAGAATTCCAGCAGTGGATTCTCATCTTTAGGCTTTACTGCCATTTACAGAGTCGTTTAGAGCCAACTAAGCCTTTCTACTGACCGAAGATAGCAAAAAGGTTAGCCTTAGTATGGCTGACAATGATACGACCATTAGGAAGAGGAAAAAAGATGCGATTCGTATATTCTCGTCGAGGGGAAGGTAGCTGGCTAGAGCTGATGCTAAAGCGCCGCAGATTAGCATTAGGCAACCTTGTAAACTTGCAGCCACGCCGGCGCGATCCGGAAATAGCGACATGGAGATGGCAAGTGCATTTGAAAAAATGAACCCTTGTCCGAGCGCAACCACCATTATACCCGCAAGCAATGAAACTAAAGAAAGGTGAAATGCAGATAGTGACATTATTACGACGCCGGCAAGAGATATAGATCCACCAAGCCACATTAAGGTTGACGGCGAATATCGTTTAACTACCACTCGATTTAGTAGCGTTCCAACAAAATAGCACAAACCTACTGCAAGCGCTGTTTTGCCAAAATAGTCAGCAGTATGCCCAAGTCGTTCTTGTATGATATATGGCCCAATCACATTCCAAATAAGAAATGCTGAGAAGCTAGTGCCTAGTATAATGACGGAGCATCTATATCTTGAATCTTTCAATATCGTTGAATAGCTAGAAATAGTATCAACAGGTTTTATTGTATTTTCTGCCGGTAATGATTCTTTTAACCCAGGGCAAATAAAGGCTAGTACTATTGCACCATAAATCGCATACAGGACAAAGTTATAACGCCAGCCAAGATTGACTTCAATAACCCCGCCAATATATGGAGCAACAATAGGCCCTATACCAAACGCTAGACTTAGATAAATGATGGCAACCCTGAATCGGTCTCCTTTTACATTATCTACAAGGATTGCCCGGGCAACGACTTGGCATGCACCTATAGCGAAGCCTTGTATGCCGCGGGCCACTAATAGTATTTCTATTGAGGTAGCTGTTGTGGCGAGTACACTACCAATAATAAACAGCAACATCCCAAATAATATCGATGATCGCCGACCTTTCGAATCAGCCATGATTCCAAAAAATAATTGTCCAATTGCGTAGCACACGAGGGTAATAGTGATTGTGTTCTTCATCAACATAGGGCTAGCGTCAAGCTCTAGACCAATTGAAGGAATGCTTGGTGCATAAAGGTCTATCGCGATGCCCGCAACGCTATTGATCAGCGGTGCGAGAAACACGATATAGTTTTCATAGCGCTTCGTAATATTCATCGTTCTGCCTATTAAATGAGATAAACCGTCTTTTTCTTTAATTAACTAAGCCCTTATGCGGTTGATAGGACTGGTAGCGCTTTCGGGACTGTAGAGCTATTCCAAACTTTTTCATTTCGAAGCCGAAATACAACTACTCTTGGATCATGGTTGTAATAGGTACCCCAATTTGTATTTGGGTCTTCCACGCGCTCTATTGTCGCAGCACCAAGATCGGTTACTTCAGCCACGATGGAGTGTAATATTGCTCTAACCTGTTTGGTCGCCGTAAGCACAACAAGGTCATAATTGTGTAAAGTAAGTGTTTTTATAATCAGATCTAAGAGATATTTCCCGGCACCTATGCCGCGTGTGAATGAAGAAAAGGCACCAATTTCTGCAATTTTAGATCGTTCAATTGAGTATATTTCATCAAGTTTCTTGTCAATATAGTACTCGCTAAATAGTTTTCCGGTATCTCCGAAAGTGACTCCCGCGCATGCATGTCCAGGACCCTCTACTAAGGTGTTTGTCAAAGAATAAAATAAGTCGGGTTTCGGGTTAGGCGTTGCTCCATAGTGACTGCTGTAGTGTAAACAGACCGATCTTTGAAGGTATGTGTATTTAGGTACTTCCTTGCAATAGATTCGCACGATATACATACGTCCATCCTTTATGAATACAACAATTCAATGTATTTAGATTCAATAACGCCACGACGAGGACGTCCAGTTACGGTATAGAAATCATGCCTGAATGTTGGTATATCAGAGATCTGAATATACTTGCGAATACGTGCAAAATTAGCTAGCCGGCTTTCAATGCGAGTTAGCTCAGCCCGAATAAGATCGGGATCGGATTCCGATAGGATGATGGCTGACGGCTCATCTTGGCCCTCACCCATAACGATGATGTCGTCAATGTAAGGGCTTTCTTTGTAAATGCTTTCAACCCACTCTGGAGAAATATTGCGTGAGGTTGATAAAATTATGACGTTCTTTTTCCTCCCTGTGATGTATAAATACCCGTCGCGAATCTCGGCAATATCGCCAGTGTGCAAAAATCCATCAGTCATTTCGCACGAAGTATCATCTGAGCTGTAATAACCTGCACATAAAGTTGGGGTGTTGATTAATAATTCACCATCAACAAACTTTGGAACTATTCCTTCAAGTAAAGTGCCTGACGAACCAATTACACGCTGCTCTACTGAGTTCATGCTGATGATCGATGAATTTTCACTTAAACCATAAGCTTCGAAAATATTGATACCCTGCGCGTCCAATGCTTCGAGTATCTTCATCGGTACCTTTGCACCTCCAGTAATAATATGTGGGTTATCATTGCCGAGGATTTGTGAACATGTCTTTGTTTGTAGTAACTGATTTGCCTCTTCTAATAGTTTTGGTGGTAGATACAGAAAGTTAGGGTTATTAGGGGCAATTAAATTAAAATACTCTACAGCGTTACCGCTTGCAGAGCCGTACTCAGTCATCATTGACGGCATAAAGGTTAGTGTTCCGCCAGAGAGAATTGGTATAAAGATCCCCAAGACTTGCTCAATAAGTAAGCTCATTGGGACTATGGATACGTAATTTAAAGGTTTTGCAGGCAGGCGATTCATAACATTACACACCAACAAGCCGACGGCCTCATCACGGATCATTACACCCTTCGGCTTCGAGGTCGTTCCTGAGGTATGTATGATCCCTGTTATGTCGCCCTCAATTCGCTCTCCTAATAGGCCCGTGTATGGGCCAAAAGGTGTTTGTCGCACAAGCTCGGGTGTGAGGCATAATTTGCCAGGAAGAATGGTGCTAATTCTTTGTTCGAGATTTTTATTCTGGACAAATATCGCTGTGGCTTTTGCCAGCAGGCTATTAATCTGGTCATCTGAGAATTCAATTGGCACCGGGAGAAGTACAGCATCTACCTTTTGTATTGCCAGCAATGTAGCTACCCATTCGTAACTGGATCTCATGGCAACGCCAAAAACCAGACCGTGGCAATTCCCAAACTGTCCTTTAAGACCGATAGCCATTTTATTAATATCATCTAGCAATTGAGAAATTAAGTATGAGCGGCCATCCATCTCGTGCATTACTACGCGATCAGGTGTGCTATTCAGATAATTGATCATTAAGTTACGAATACTCATATTGAACCTCCAGCTTTGTAGCTTTGGGCGCCGAATATTCTTCTATTTGTATCTTCCAGACGGCAACGTCCATGCATCACTCTAGTGTTGTCAATAACGACAATATCGCCCCTTCGCCAGAAATGCTTATACGTATATCTTGAGGTGACGTCCTTAACCTCGTCCCAAATATAGAAGGGTATTTCTTCACCATCTTCCCATGTAATATGTGGCGGATCATAATTGAAGCTGGGGCCTAATAGGGAATTGCAGAAGCTACGCTTGTTTGAAAATCGACTTACTTCTAAAGCAGAAATCACTAGCTCTGAATATATGAGATTTTTATCTAATCGATGGTATTTTTGGCCCGGAATATCTTGCATGACCTGATGCATATGCTCATCGGATATGGACTCGAGCTGAAGCTCAATACTGAGAAATCTCTTCACATTGTCCCAAGGTATCCTTCGGGAGTATTTGATTTTCCTGTTGATAAATTGGTTTCTAGTTTTGGGAGATAGGTCAAAAAAAACGCGTTGGCCGTCGCACATCGTTGTTTGTGATCCTATAGCCGCGGGCTCTAAACAGAAAAACCACTGGATGTCGGGATGGAACGGCAGGTTGCCATTCTCTCTGTGTAGCCCCATCTCATATATGCCAGCATTAATCTCTGCAGTATTAGATGTGGCAGAAAGGCGAGCTGGGTCAAAGGTCACTTTTGACGAGCATATGCTAACAAGTTCGTCGAAATCGTTTAGGGAATCGCTAAAACCTTGGTATATGATGACTCCGCTATGAGAAAGATCAGAATATAGCTCATCACAAGTAAAGGTAGACAGAACCTTTCTGTCTGGGATGATGGATTGAATGCACTCAAAGCCATAGCCGGGTACGGGGTTGCGAAGAAACGGTTGCTCATTACAGATTGCTTGGGATTGCATTGTATTCCTCCTTGATTTGATAAGACACTGTTGGGTGCCATATCAATATAGAAGGAAAAGGTGCTTAGTAAGTTTTAAAATTTAACTAAGGCATATTAATATTTGAATAACTGAATGAGAATATTGGTTTGTCAGTGTATTGATTGCCCCATGAAGAGCAGGCTCAATAGAATTTGTTAAGTGACAATTAAAGTGCAGCAACAGATAGCAAAAGGGGGGTGGTTAGTAAAGCCTGATTATTACGCTGCAATTTTTTCTATATGAGTAATTGTGAGCTTTTGGTATGAGATTTTAGTAGCATTTCATGCATCCAATTGATCATCAATCACATGCTTGGCGGACATCCGTATTAGGTCCTTAAGTTTAGTTAGCTCGTTGCTATTAGATTTTTCACTAGCCCAAATTATATCTAGAGAAAAGCTAGGAAATCCGTGTGGCGGCTGACAAATTTTTACGTTATCTGGAATTTTTAGTAACTTAATTAGTGTTTTTGGTAACGCCAATGTTGCCGGGACTTTATCCAGAATGTTTATTGCCGCCTGGTATGTATTAGCATTCGCCAATACATTACGTGACTTGCCAATCTTATCCAGCCAGCTATCAACCATATTTTTTTCAGACAACCATGGTGTAGGATAGACATTTGGAATGGAACAAAACTCATCGATGCTAAATGGGGCTGTATAGTCATACCTGTGGCAGCTAGTCAAGCAGATAAAAGTGTCAGTGAGTATGGATTCCCACTCTAAGTCTGGGTGCAACTGGTGGTAGCCAGGGCCGAATCCAATAGCGAGATCAATATCACCGCTGATCAATTTATCAACGGGTATTTGGCGCATTAATTTCTCGAGATTCAGTATCACTTTGGGGCTTTGCTTAACTATGTTGTATAAAGCAAAAGGCAGAATGCTTAATTCAAAGTATTCTGGTGCACATATATGCCAAGCTTTAGCCACCGACCCTGTATTACTTTCCGAGTCATATTCGGCACAACGATTTATAGAATCTACTACATTTCTCAGGTATGGAACTATTGCTTCAGCCTTTGCTGTAGGCACCAATGCACCTTGGGAAGAAGTAAACAATCGGTCATCGAAGCAGCTTCTTAATCGTTTCAGGCAGTAACTTACGGTTGGCTGACTAATGTTCATTGTTTCAGCAGTTTTACGAGCACTCAGTTGCTCGTACATATTCAAAAAAATAACAATGTCTTGCAGGTCGAGTTGCTTTAGATAGTTACTACTCAGCATATAATTTCCATTTCACTGCGGCATGTCGAGATTGCCATAGTGCTTCTTAATTTCGTAAGATTATATCAGATTTAATCTGCTGGAAAGGCTACGCGACTATCTAATACCGAAATGGACTTCTCTGGGAAAATAGATAGTGCAGTGCTATTCTTGGGGCTCAGGAGAAAGGCGTATGAGTAGTTGACACTATACACCAGAATTTAAAGACAAAGCCGATCTACATGTGGAGCGGGTTATTCTGTCGCTGAAGTATCAGAGCGTTTTGGTGTCTCTGCCTACAATTTTTATAATTTGGTTAATGTAGTTAAACCTGGTTAATCGGGAGTTCACGCTAATGAACTTCGAGAAGCCAAAACTGAAGTTCCTGAATCGCGCGCCCTGCTCCTTCGTATTAAGGAAAAGCGAGATATGCTAAAAATGGCTGTAGATTCAAGTAATCATCGCATGGTACTTTCTGAACCAGCCAGAGTGAAGTTCCAATGAGTTAGTGTCAAATCTCCGGTGGCAAGTATTGGAAAGTGACTTCTGTTTTGTTTTTCCTATAAAATCTTGTTGCCAAGGAACAGGAAATTAACATATATTCTCTAGCATTATAGATATTTTTTTGTCGCCGCTTGCGAGACGTTTGATTTTTAAGTTAGCAAGGTTGCTAGGTTAATACTAATCACTAGGATGTGAGATGTGAAATTTAAGTCCCTTCCAATAGTATATTTTTCATAAATTTATTTTGATAACTGATCGTCTGTTCGGCTAAGCGATAGAGTTGGATATTAGACGTTGATTCCTATAAGCCTAACAATATTTTTTTGCTTTTAGATATGAGTAATGACAAGGAGAAAAGATGAAAAGGAATTTAATTTTAGCATCAGGATTGGTTTTTTTGATCGCGGGGGTGCGGCACAGTCAATAATGCTCTTGTAGAAAAAAAAGAAGACGGTAGAGTATTACCGAATATTCGATATTAAAACCAATGCGGATAGGTACAGTGTAGCTGATGCCGCAAGCGCAGGTTTAGGGCGGAATGTAAATAATGCTACTGAAGCTAGGCCGATTCCTAACTCCTCTGAGGTGCCGCAGCAGCCTGGTCGATTCAATTTAGTGAACCCCTTTGAAGGCTCTAAGCTTGCCGCATTGGCAGCGTCAGGAGGTAGTATTGGGTTTAAAATAGCGACATGTGAAGGTGCATCATGGACTGCTAATGCAAATAGAAACACTCCTGGCTCGTCAGATTTAAGGCTGACTGCCTGCCTTTTTCCTTATAGCGAGGGCTATCATTTAGATTTGTATGCAACCTTTGTTAAAAAGGAAGGAGGCATTTTGGAGTTAAGTCGTGCGGCGGCTGGCGTCATGGTCGGAACTCCAGAGGAGTGGACGGAGAAAACCTTCTTAGATATTGTGAGGCAGATCGTAAAAGAAACAAATTCAAAGGCGAGCTATATTGAAGGCTATCCTAAATTAGAAGGTACCCCGTGGCTAGATTCTGGGCAGGCGATTTGAGCCACCATAGATTGATGAATAGATAGCCCAGGAAGAGGTTGTTAAGGCCTTCAATCGCGCGCGAGAGAAAGTCAGGGCGCCCCTCTTATGATGGGCGCCTTCCTTTACAAAATTTAAATCATTTCCTTCATCAAGGCCTGCAAGGCCGCTTCGCGATTGCCCAGCAATTCTTGATACTCGCCAAGTATGTTTTGCTTTTCTTTCAGTTTGGCCATTTGCGGGCCATAGTCGCTGCTGAGTTTGGTTTTTAGTTCGTCTTCGACTTCGCTGAGCTTGGCTTTGATTTCAGCGCCAAGCACGCCGCCTAAAATACTGTCGAGGTTGGATTTGAGTTTGATCGCGGGCTCATTCACTGTGCCGTTAACACTCAAATCCATGACGAGCTTGCTGACGTCTTCCAGCGCGGCAGCCAATAGTTGCGCGTTTTTGTTGTCTGCGGCGGCGTTGGCAACCAACAGTTTGGCTTGATTTATAAGGCCTTTGGCTGAGCCTTTTAAGGTATCGCCGTCTATGCCGAAGTTAGCGCTAATATTGGCAATGCCTTTTTCCAATTGCAGCGGCAGCTCTGGGCTTTGGGACAGGGAAACACCAGATAGCGCCAGCTCCTTTAATGCCATATTGAAAACGCTTTTTAAGGTGTTGTTGCGCTGGTCAAATATGCCGTCAATCACGAGTTGGGATTTCTGGTCCATGCCGCCACGCAGGGCCATGGTGATGGGTTTGTTCCAGTAGTCTTGCTGGTCGGTGACGTCGTTGATTTCACCTGAGTAGGCCAGTTTTTCACCGCCAATGACTTGGTAGCCGTCGATCAGGATTTGGCGGATGAGCAGTTTCACTGGCAATTCGGTTGGTGCTTCGGCGGGAGCGCTTTCTTTTGCCGCCATATTGCCCATGGTTTCTTGGTAGAGGCTTAGGCCGCGCTGTACAAAGGTATTTACTTCGTCGCCAAGCAGGAAGCGCAGCATGCCTTCGCTGCCTTGGTCTAATCCGTATTTGGAGAGCATGCGCTTAGACTGATCGGCGGGCAGATTGGCGGCCCGCAGCGTCAGGCTCTTCACTTCGGCAGAATCAGTTTTGATGTCTTCGTTTAAGGTTTTAAATTGTTTGAGATCGCTTTTAATGTCGTCGCGCAATTGCTTGGCACCTGCGATACGCTCGATCATGTTTTTCTTTTTAAGCTCATTCCAGCGGGTTTGGTAGGCTTCTATTTTGGCCTGCTCGGGCAGCTCGGTGGTTTTGGTTTCCCAGCGATTTTGGATAGTGCTAAAGCCGTTTTGAATTGCGTCGACCTCGGCTTGAATGGTGGCCTGCTCCTCGGCGAGTAGCGCGCTGGGGTCAGGCATGGTGATGCCGGGCAAACTGCTTTCGCTTTCAGGTTTTGCTGGCGGTAGCTTGCCGTCTAAGGTGCCGGGTGTGCTGCGCTCGGTGTACATTTGCAGGCCAGACAGCACAACTTGGTCGGCAATAAACTGCATTTTTAACAAGGCCTTGGTGTCGACATCGGCAGACACTTTGGCGCTTTGCAGTAAATTACGCATGGGTTCTTGGGGGTTGGCGACGGTGAGGCCATTTAGCGCGACATGGGTGGGATAGAGCTTAATATCGACGCTGTCGACATCGACCCGCGCGCCAACTTGCTTGCTGCCCTCGTGCTCAATCATAAATTTGGCGATGGGTTCCAGCGCGAACACCACGCCAATAACGGTAACGGCCAGCAGGGCGATAACGCCGCGAAGAATCCATTTGAACATACCAGTTTGTCTCCAGGTTTATCGTTGGTGCATAAGATTGTAGCGCTGAGCACGCTACTTGGGATTTTTTATACTTGATTAGAAAGTCTCAGACCAGAATAGTGTTGAAAAGTGCAATTAGCTATACAAATTAAAGGCTTACTGTGAATTTAGCTTGCGCAATTGGTAGTCGTCACTATTGTTGGCATGGCGGTAGGCGGCCTGAGCGGCGAGGCCGGTCGCCTGATTAATACCTCGCCAGAGCAGCTGCGTGTGCTCATTGCTATTACCATGACACCATAACGCGAAGTCGCCATGGTGTTCACGGTCTATGTTGAGCAAGCCAATACTAAGCTGCTTGTTTTTGTGCTGTTCAATGTCTGGGCAAGGGGCTTGTAGGGTGATGATTCGGCCTGCAAGCGCCTCCACGCTATTGATCAATACGCTATTACGCAGTAGTAGCGCGACCATATCTCCGCGCTGGGGTGGGCTTTGTCGTCCGGCGGGTAGCTGCAATTGGCGGAGGTTCAAACCCTCACAGCGCCAGTGCTGGGCGATGCTGTTAAGCGGCATTTTTGCGATGCGCAGGTCACTGCGGGCGTGGCTGATACACAGTGCAATTGTTGCGGGCGCGGTGATGACCTTGCCATTGCGCAGGGCCACCGTGCCGGATTCAAGCTGGCAGTCACAGCGGCCGCAATTGCCGTTGCGGCAGCTGCGGGCTACTGGTAATGCTGCAGCGAGGCATTGCTTTAGAAGATCGTCGCTGTCGTTGATATTTAGGCTAAGCGCGGTGTCAGCCACCGTTAAGCACAAACTCGCCATTAGCCTTTGGTCAGGTATTCGGCATGCAGGCGAGGTAATAATTGCTGCAGCGCCAGCGCGCGGTGACTGATTTGGTTTTTTTCGGCCTTATTGAGCTCCGCCGAACTTTTAGCGAGTTCGGCAATAAAAAACAGCGGGTCGTAGCCAAAGCCATTGTCGCCGCGTGGCTGTTCAAGAATAGTGCCCCGCCACTGACCTTCGCAGACGATAGGGGCGGGGTCGTCGGCGTGGCGGACAAAGGCCAGCGCACAGTGGAAGTGAGCGCGACGTTGGGTGTTGCCAGTGAGCGCGAGCAAAAGCTTGGCATTATTGCTGGCGTCGTCGGCGTTAGTTCCGGCGAAGCGCGCGGAGTAGATTCCCGGTGCACCGTCGAGGGCGTCGACACACAGGCCAGAGTCGTCGGCCAGCGCAGCACAGCCACTTTGGCGGGCAGCATTGCGGGCTTTTAAAATGGCATTTTCGATAAAACTGAGGCCGGTTTCCTCCGCCTCTTCCACCTTGTAGTCGGCTTGGCTGCGCAGTTCAATACCAAGTCCGCTCAGAAGGTCATTCAGTTCCTGGAGTTTACCTCGGTTGCCGCTGGCGAGAACGACGATGTGCTTGGTTGTCACGTTGTTACTCCGCCTATTTGTCTACGTATAGCATTTTAATGAATTGAACGTCGTAGCTGGGCTTGTCGTCGACATTGACTTGGAGACGAAAATCTCGGCGCTCGTCATTGCTAATGGCGAACTCGGCAATATAGTAGATGGCGTCCTGTTCTATGACTTCACGAAAATCTAATGGGGTCCGGTGGATTAGATCCGACTGAGTGCCGTTGATGGTGGCGCGCAGGGCAATATTGTCAGGGCCACTCTGGCGGCGCACCGACACGTTGATCAGGAATTTGTTTTTACCGCGCACAATGCCATAGCTGCGGGCGACCTGGGGCGTGAGGAAGCTGGTGTTCAGCACGCTGAAATGGACAGTGTCATTGCCAAACTGCTTGCTGGTTGCCGTCACCGGTGGGGTTTCTTGGGCTTGGCTGGCTGCACTAAAGCAGAGTAGCAAGCCAAGACTGATGGCGGAGAAAACGCGATATGCAAAATTCATAATGAATACTCTATTGGCCGGTTCATTTACTGATGTGATAGACCGCGGTAACGCCAAGCAAGTTCGGGAAGCGGTCGGCGAGTGAGCTTTGATTATTGTCGGCGCCGATCACTGCGCTATTTAGCACGCGGATCTGCTTGTCGGCACACAGTGCTTCAAAATCTTTTACGGTACAAAAGTGAATATTGGGGGTGTCGTACCAAGTATAGGGTAAGAATTTTGATACTGGCATTTTGCCGCGCTGGCTTAAATACCAGCGGCTGCGCCAGTGGCCAAAATTAGGGAAGGTGACAATAC
The DNA here is from genome assembly GCF_001586255.1 of Zhongshania aliphaticivorans. Classification (NCBI taxonomy): domain Bacteria; kingdom Pseudomonadati; phylum Pseudomonadota; class Gammaproteobacteria; order Cellvibrionales; family Spongiibacteraceae; genus Zhongshania; species Zhongshania aliphaticivorans. Next base: position 3,906,394 of record NZ_CP014544.1, on the reverse strand, counting down.
ATTCACGGCCGACACGGAGCATTTCGTCGATGACCAAGTGCGGGTAGCGCAGGGTTTGCAGGGCGAGGGTCATCACCACCATGTCAAAACTATTGTCGCGGAAATTGCCGAGCCCAAGGTTAAGGTCGTGCTCAATGACATTCACACCTTGCGCCAGTGACTGGGTAATATTCTCAGGGTCGATTTCAAGACCAACCCCAGACACATTTTTTTGCTTGGCGAGGGTTGCTAGCAGCGTGCCGTCGCCACAGCCCAGGTCGAGCACGCGACTACCTTCATTAATCCACGGCTGAATCAGGGTAAGGTCAAAGCGCATGGCCAAGCTCCTGTTTGAGGCGTTTCATATAAGCGTGGAAGACATCCATATAACGCGGGATCGGGATTAAAAACGCATCGTGGCCGTGGTCGGCTTCGATTTGGGCGTAGCTCACTGGTTTATTAGCAGCGACCAGCGCGTCGACGATTTCTCGCGAGCGGGCCGGGGCAAAGCGCCAGTCGGTGGTGAAGGAGATCACCATAAACGAACACTTGGCGTGGCTAAAGGCCTCGGCGGGATCGTCGTTATATTCCCGAGCCAGGTCGTAGTAGTCCAATGCCTTGGTCATCAGCAGGTAAGTATTGGCGTCAAAGCTGCCGGAAAAGGCCTCGCCCTGATAGCGCAGATAACTCTCTACCTCAAATTCTACATCGCTGTCTGAGCCGGAGCCGAGCGTCAGGTTGCCGGTTTTTAATTCCCGGCCAAACTTTTGCTTCATGCCATCTTCAGACAAGTAGGTGATATGGCCAACCATGCGGGCCAGCGCCAAACCCTGACGAGGCAGGGTGTTGTGTTCTAGGTAGCGGCCCTCAAAGAAATTGGGGTCCGAGGTAATGGCCCTTCGAGCAATTTCGTTAAAGGCGATATTTTGGGCTGACAATTTCATGGCCGAGGCAATCACAATGCAGTGGCGCAGGGCATCGGGATGCTCCAGCGCCCAACGCATGGCCTGCATGCCGCCGAGGCTGCCACCGATTATCGCCGCCCACTGAGTGATGCCAAAGTGCTGCATCATTAGGTATTGGCTCTCTACCCAGTCGCGACAGCGCAGCGGTGGAAAGTCTGGCCCCCAGGGCTTGCCGGTCTCCGGATTGATGGCTGTTGGGCCGGTTGAGCCATTGCAGCCGCCAATATTATTAATGCTCAGAACAAAGAACACATTGGTGTCGATGGGTTTACCGGGGCCAATACAGCTGTCCCACCAACCCGGTTTGCGGTCGTCGGGATGGTGAATGCCCGCTGCGTGATGATGACCGCTGAGGGCGTGGCAGATGAGTATGCCATTGGATTTGTCGGCGTTGAGCTGGCCGTAGGTCTCGTAAACAATATCGTGTTCGGGCAGTGCACGCCCACAAGCCAAGGTCAGGGGCGTATCGAAATGCAGGGTTTGCGGCACCACAATGCCGACGCTGCCATTTTGTTCCTGTGTCATCTAGACCGTTTTCCTTATAGTGCTTGGGCTTGGTACTGGATTGCGCCGTTTATTTTACGGTGTCGGCTAGGGCTTCGGGAATACTCGTCGGCGCCTGAATTTTCAGTGTTTTTTGACGGCTTTGGCTGCCCGCGCTGAGGCTTACACGCTGCTTGCTTACGCCAAAGGCGGCGGCAACAAATGCGATCAAACCGGCATTGGCTTTGCCGTCTGTTGCCGCTGCGGTAATTCTGATTTTGAGCCGATCACCGTGTTGCCCCGCGAATTCATTGGCGCTGGCCTTGGGCTGAATATGGCAGAATAAAACTAAATCGCCATCCTGCCATTGGTAGTACTGCGCGCTGACCACCGTGTTGCTGCTTTATAGCCCCATAACCAGTGCCGGGTGCAAGCCGGCACTGGCCGCCATATGCCGCAGTAGCACCTCTAGCACATTGATAATTAAAAACACAAATATTGGCGATAGATCGAGACCGCCCATCGGTGGCACGAGTTTACGAAATGGCGCCATGACCGGTTCGGTGATTTGAAAGAGCAGGCGTGCGGCGGGGTTGCTGCCGCCTTGGGCAACCCAACTCATAATGATATTGCCGATAATGGCGAAGAAATAGAGGTTGAGCAGGGCACTGCAAATGCCAAGTACCGACCAAATAAGCAATTGGCCTATATTGGGCAGGCGGCCGCCGTAAATCTGAAACAGGATGGCAATACCAACCGCTTGCACCAGCAGGGCTAAAAGTAAGGAGGCGGTGTCGACCTTGCCGACACTGGGAATAATTTTTCGCAGCGGCAGTACCAAGGGGTTACTGACTTTCACCACAAACTGCGAAATAGGGTTGTAATAGTCTGCCTTCACTAACTGTAAAATCATGCGTATCAAAAATAAGGCGATACCAAGGCTGACCACGGTATTGAGTAGCAGTGTCGTAATTTCGTTAACAGCACTCATTAAAACTATTCTCCATCCAGTTCAAGGGCGAGTTCTTCGGCGCGAAGGCGAGCGCCTTCTAAGGCTTGGTCGAATAATCCCTCCAAACCGCCGTCTTGCAGCAGCTTAATTGCACGTTCAGTTGTGCCTTTGGGTGAGGTCACTCGACGGCGTAATTCAGCGGCGTCGACATCGCTGCTTATGGCCATTTGCGCGGCGCCTAGCGCGGTTTGCTGGGTGAGCTGCTTGGCAACCTCGGGGCTAAGCCCCATTGCCACGCCTTTGGCCTGCATGGCTTCCATCACTAAAAAGAAATACGCCGGGCCGCTGCCAGACAGGGCGGTAACCGCGTCTAATTGGGCTTCATCGTCTACCCAAAGGGCCAGTCCTACCGCTTGCAGAATTTGCTCCGCTTGTTCGCGCTGGACGGGGTCTACCTTGGTGTTGGCAAATAAACCGGTGGCACCGCTGCGCACAAGCGCAGGGGTGTTGGGCATGCAACGCACAATAGCGGTATTGCCACCTAACCAGTTGTTTAAACTGCTGCTGGTAACACCGGCGGCAATGGTGATGATCAGCGGTTGCTGCTTTTGCACGCTGGCGGCGATGTCGCCAGCGACGATTTTCATGATCTGGGGTTTCACTGCCAAAATGACAATATCAACCGCCGCAATTAAAGCGTGATTGTCGCTGCCGGTGTGCACGGGTGCGACATCGCGGAGTTTATCTAAGCTTTCGGTATTTGGGTCACTGGCCCAGATTTGCTCGGCAGCAAAGCCGCTGGCCACAAGGCCGCCAATGATACTGGCGGCCATATTGCCGCCACCGATAAAGCCAATACGCATTGTACTCACCACGTTAATCCTTGTTTTCTGATGCCCGCTGCCACACCGCTTAAGGGTGACGCGGGGAATTTGCCGACGGCAGTATATCAGCCCTGTTTTGATACTGGCAGTGAATGCGCCTTCAATCGGGCTTTGCCGCTGCGCGCGGGCCAAAAATATCACTGCCAATGCGCAGTATGGTTGCGCCTTCGGCAATGGCCGCTTCCATGTCCCCAGACATGCCCATCGACAGCGTATCGAGCTGTGCTCTCGGAAAACGCTGGCGCAGGGTATGAAGCAGTTCGCGCACGGCGGCAAAATTGCGGCGTTGCTGCGCCGGATCGCGGGTATTGGCGGGAATCGCCATTAAGCCGCGTAAACGCAGGCGGGGCTGGTTTAGGACTAATTCGGCCAGCGCCGGAATCTCTTCAATGGTGGCGCCCGCTTTACTTGCCTCGTCGTTAATATTGACCTGCAGGCAAATATTGAGCGGTGCGAGCTGCGATGGCCGCTGATCGTTAAGGCGGGAGATGATTTTGGCGCGATCAACGCTATGTACCCAGCTGAAGTGCTCGGCAATATCGCGGGTTTTATTGCTTTGTACGGGGCCAATGAAGTGCCAACAGATGGCGTTGTTTTGGAGTTCCGCTTGTTTGGCCAAGGCCTCTTGCAAATAATTTTCGCCGATATGTTGGATGCCCGCGCTCAGTGCAAGCTGGATTTCCTTAGCGCTGCGGGTTTTGCTAACGGCCATCAGGGTGGCTTGCGGTGCGCTGGGGCAGAAAAGATAATGAGCTGCCGCGATCCTCGCCTGAATCGCTGCTATATTACTTACTATGGTATTGGTTGCTGTCATTGGGAGATTATGCCCGATCTCTGTCTAAGCGTCGCTTTTGAGGACCTTGGACGGCAAAATAAAAACATTGTGCTGTACGCCACCGCCGTCGCATTATAAGGTTTTGAATCTGTTGCTGCCTGCGCAGGCGGTGCTGTGCGGTTTTGATGTGCTTGAGGAATTTCATGGATATTACCGAATTATTGGCTTTCAGTGCGAAACAAAATGCATCTGACTTGCACCTTTCGGCGGGTTTGCCGCCGATGATCCGGGTAGACGGCGATGTCCGTCGTATCAATTTGCCGCCCCTTGAGCACCGTGAAGTTCACAGCCTGATTTACGAAATAATGAATGACCGGCAGCGTCGGGATTTTGAAGAATTTTTGGAAACAGACTTTTCCTTTGATGTGCCTGGTGTGGCCCGTTTCCGGGTAAACGCTTTTAATCACAATCGTGGTGCCGGTGGCGTATTTCGGACGATTCCGTCCAAGGTTTTGTCTATGGACGACCTTGGCATGGGACAGGTTTTTAAAGATGTCTCGATGTTGCCTCGAGGCTTGGTATTGGTTACCGGGCCAACGGGTTCCGGTAAGTCGACAACCTTGGCGGCGATGATTGATTATATCAATGACAATAAATTCGACCATATTTTGACCATTGAAGACCCAATTGAATTTGTGCATGAATCCAAAAAATGCCTGATTAACCAGCGTGAAGTGCACCGCGATACTCACGGCTTTAATGAGGCCTTGCGCTCGGCGCTGCGCGAAGACCCCGACATTATTCTGGTTGGCGAATTGCGTGATTTGGAAACTATTCGCTTGGCCCTGACTGCCGCAGAAACGGGTCACTTGGTGTTTGGCACCTTGCACACCACCTCCGCAGCCAAGACTATTGACCGGGTTGTTGATGTGTTCCCTGGTGATGAAAAATCCATGGTGCGTTCCATGCTGTCGGAATCTTTACAGGCGGTTATTTCGCAAACCTTGTTGAAGCGGCCAGAGGGCGGTCGAATAGCCGCGCATGAAATCATGATTGGTACGCCGGCAATTCGTAATCTGATTCGGGAAGACAAAGTGGCGCAGATGTACTCGGCAATTCAGTCTGGTGCAGCGCTGGGTATGCAGACCATGGATCAGTGTTTAAAAGAACTATTGGCCAAGCGCAAGATCAACCGCGATGCCGCCCGCCTGAAAGCGCGTTTCCCGGAAAACTTCTAATGGCGCGAATAAAACGACGTAGCCTGGGGATGGCAAAGTGGAAATAGAAAAACTGCTAAAGATTATGCAGGATAAAGGTGCCTCGGATTTATTTATTTCGGCGGGGGTGGCGCCATCGATTAAAATTAATGGCCAAATGATCCCCATGAGCAGCAATGCTTTGAGTCCCGAGCAAGCGCGAGAAGTCGTGCTGGGGGTGATGAACGATCAACAGCGCCGGGAGTTTGTGCGGGACAAAGAATGTAATTTTGCCATTAGCTCTCGGGGCATTGGTCGCTTCCGGGTTAGCGCATTCTACCAGCGCAATTTGGTGGGGATGGTGCTGCGGCGTATCGAGACCAAGATACCCACAAGCGATGAGTTGGGCTTGCCAGAGATTGTTAAAGAGCTGGCAATGACCAAGCGCGGTTTGATTATTTTTGTTGGCGCCACCGGCACTGGTAAGTCGACGTCACTGGCGTCAATGATTGGTCACCGCAACGAGAACTCGCGGGGGCATATTATTACGGTAGAAGACCCTATTGAGTTTGTGCACCAGCATCACGGCTGTATTGTAACTCAGCGCGAAGTGGGTATTGATACCGAGTCTTTTGAAGTTGCCTTGAAAAATATGCTGCGCCAAGCGCCCGATGTCATCATGATCGGCGAAGTTCGAACCCGAGAAGCGATGGAGCAGGCGATCACCTTTGCTGAAACCGGCCACCTCTGTCTGTGTACCCTGCACGCCAATAATGCCAACCAGGCCTTAGACCGAATTATTCACTTCTTTCCCGCCGACCGTCACCCTCAGTTGTGGATGGATTTGTCGCTAAACCTCAAAGCAATGATCGCCCAGCAGTTGGTCCCAACCCGTGATGGTCAGGGCCGCCGAGCCTGTGTTGAGGTGCTGCTGAATACACCGCTGGCCTCCGACTTGATTCGTAAGGGCGATGTGACGGGCATTAAAGACTTAATGCGCAATTCTACCGAACAGGGCATGCAAACCTTTGATCAAGCCCTCTACGACCTCTATCTGGCGGGCGAAATCACCTATCAGGATGCGATTGCCCATGCTGACTCGGCCAATGATTTGCGCTTATTGATTAAACTTGGAGCCGACAATGACCCAGAAAAAATGAGGTCGATGGCCGGTGGTTTAAGCATGCAGGAAGACGAAAACGACAACCGTCCGAGCTCGGGCAATAATGTTAGGCGGCGTTAGCCCCGCATCCAGCTTTCTAAAATAATCACCGCGCTGCGACTGTCGACGCCTTGTCCTTTGAAGTCGCGGGAGCCGCTGTCGGCAATAATATCGCCTTTGGCTTCGAAGCTGGACAGGCGTTCATCGGCAAAGTGCACGGGCAAACCGAAGCGGCCGTGAAGGCGGTTGCCAAATTTGCGGGCGCGGTGAGACATCTCTGATTTGCTGCCATCCATATTCAGCGGTAGGCCGACTACGATGGCATTGGGTTGCCAAGTTGCAAATAAGTTGTCGATGTCTTCCCAGCGCGGTATGCCGTCTTTGGCGGTGACCGCGCCCTGTGGTGAGGCGGTGCCTGTCAGGGTTTGACCCACCGCGCAGCCGATCCAGCGTAGGCCGAAATCGAAACCGATCAGGGTTTGGGGTTTTGCTGTCATGAAGCTGTTCCTGGCGAGGGTGGCGTTTTGGCCATATTTCGGTGGTGAAAATACCTGCTACGCGTGACCACTATCTGAGCCGAGCTGGCTGAAGGTGATTCCGAGTACCGCCAGCGCCGCGTCTATTTTCTGATCTGAGGGCACATTAAACAGTACTTCTTCACTGGCAGGTAGGGTCAGCCAGGTATTGCTTTGAATTTCCTCTTCTAGCTGGCCAGCGTCCCAGCCGGCGTAGCCAAGCGCAATTAGGCATTGGCTGGGGCCACGGTTAAGGGCAATGGCCTCAAGAATATCCAGTGAGGTCGTCAGGGCAACGGTGTCGGTAACTTCTATACTTGCCTGCCACTGGTGGTGGTCGCGACGGTGAAGGACAAATCCCCGATCAGTGTGCACCGGACCACCGGCGAATACGGGGTCGCGATGTTCAAAAATTTGACCGTCGATCTCTAGTTGCTCAAGTATTTCGTCTACCTCCATGCCGAGGGGGTGGTTGATGACAATTCCCATGGCGCCTTGGTCGTCGTGTTCGCAAAGATAGGTAATACTGTGGGTAAAGATGCCATCCCTCAAGCCGGGAAGGGCAATAAGGAAGTGGTTTTTTAATGACGGGAAGGCGCTTTGATTCATGTTACTGAGTATGGTTTAAGTTGTGGTAAACACAAGAATAAAGCCCTTAGTTCAGGCTGGCCTTTAGTCCTTGGCGCTCAAAACGCCAGGTGCGAACGATGCCGAGGCGGTTTTTACCATCTAACACCTCTGCGGGAATCGCCTCATAAGGCGCGGCTTTACGGACAATACGATGGGCCGCTTGGTCGAGTACCGCACTGCCTGAGCTACTGAGAATCCGCACTTCGTCGATTCGGCCGTCCGGCATAAGCATTAGCAATACGCGCAATTCGCCCTCTATACCCTTGCGCCGCGCTTCCTCCGGATAATTGGCGTTGCCAATGCCTTCTATTCGCTGTTCCCAGCGGTTTAGGTAGAGCGCGTCCGGTGAGCCTTTGGTGGCTACTGAGGTAATGAATTTTGGCCTCGGCATACGTGCATAAGACTGATTAAGCTTGTCGAGTTGAGCCTCTAGGGAGGCAATATTGTCGCTTAACTCTGTGCTGTCGTCGCTGCCCTGCCATTGCTGCTGTTGCAGAACCATACGGGTATTGCGCTCGGTGCTACTGCGGGTGTTGTTCGCGGTGCTCGTTAGCTCCGGCGACGGTGAGTGCTGCGGGGTGTTTTTGGCAAGTTTAAGTGCATTTTCGCTCGCGGTGACGTCGTGAAAAGCGCTGTCAGACATGCTGCGGAGCTCTGCTTTTTGGTCGAGGCTGCCGCTGCCGATTTGATCGTATTGGGCAAGATAATCGGCTTCAACAGGCGCGTCTTTGCTGCGGTACTGCGCTAAGGTGATCTCCAAGCTGGGTAGTTTTATGCGGGCGTCTGCCGGGGCGAAATTTAAGCCCAGAATGACGGCCAAATGCATGGCGGTGGCGACGACAATGATAAAACCAAGCCGCTCTGGCGGCGGCTGATCTTCAATAAAAACAAGCTCATTACCCATGCGTTGGGGCCGACGCAGCTAATTTGGCGGCGATGCAATCCATAAGCTGGCCCGCGATATCGGTGCCGAATTGATCGTCAATTTCCCGGATACAGGTGGGGCTGGTGACATTAATTTCGGTAAGATACTCGCCAATCACGTCTAAACCAACAAACAGCAAACCTTTTGCCTTGGCAATGGGGCCGACTTCAGCCGCAATGCGGCGATCGCTGTCACTTAATGGCTGTGCGCGGCCGGTGCCGCCGGCGGCCAAGTTGCCACGGGTTTCGCCCTTGGCTGGAATGCGGGCTAGGCAATAGGGCACGGGCTCGCCGTCAATTAAAAGAATACGTTTGTCGCCCTCTTTTATTTCGGGCACATAGACTTGGGCCATAATGGTGGTTTGGCCGTGATTGGTGAGGGTTTCCAGTATCACCCCGACATTGGCGTCGTCAGCGCGGAGCCGGAAAATAGAACTGCCACCCATGCCGTCCAAGGGTTTCATGATCACATCGCCATGTTCGGCATGAAACGCGCGTAGGCGTTTTTGATCTCGGCTAACCAAGTGGATCGGTCCGAGCTGCGGAAACTGCAGGGCAAACAGTTTTTCGTTGCAGTCGCGCAGGCTCTGGGGCTTGTTTACCACCCAGGCACCCTGCGTTTCGGCCAGTTCTAGGATGTGGGTAGCGTAGAGAAATTCATTGTCAAACGGCGGGTCTTTGCGCATCAGAATAACGTCGAGTTCGCCGAGGCTAATATCTTTGCTGTCGCCTAGCTCGTAGAAATGCTTGGGGTCTTTAAATACCTGAAGTTGACGGCTGGTGGCGCGGGCCTGGCCACCACTGACGTATAAGTCGGCAATGGTCATGTAATGTATTTGCCAATTGCGTTCAGCGGCAGCCCATAACATGGCGAGTGTAGAATCCTTTTTGTACGTAATATGATCAATGGGATCCATTACAACACCCAAACTAATTGTCATTTTGATACCTATGTCGAAAACTTCGCGGAAAGGGGTTTCTTATACGGGCCTGCTGAGCTAATAATTAGCCCTCACAGAATACCGCTAAAATAGCGCATTATCGCAAGTTCAGGCAATTTTGCATTAGTGACCTACTTTGCGATGATGGTGTCAGAGCGAATTCCGTGTGAAAATCAAATGAGTGTGCGCTCGAATAAGGGAATGTTAGTGCATAAATTGAAACCTGCAAAAGGTTCGCATTACCTATGGAAGTCAATTTCTCAAGTTTAAAGGTTATGATTATTGATGACAGCAAGACTATCCGTAGAACCACTGAAACCTTGCTCGCCAAAGAAGGTTGCACCGTGGTTACTGCCGTTGATGGTTTTGATGCTTTGGCAAAAATAGCTGATACTAAACCCGATATCATTTTTGTTGATATTATGATGCCGCGTTTAGATGGCTATCAAACCTGCGCCTTGATAAAAAATAATACTGAATTCAAGTCGACGCCGGTGATTATGTTGTCGAGTAAGGACGGCTTGTTCGATAAGGCGAAAGGCCGTATTGTTGGCTCAGATCAATACCTTACAAAGCCATTTAGTAAGGGTGAGTTGCTCGAGGCAATTCAGACCCACGTACAGATTGCGCACGCGCAATAATTGTTAAACTCACTGTTGGAGCTAGGCTATACGCCGCTGCTTTTGGCGGTGTTATGTGCCGTATTAACGCGGTGCGAGCGAGGGAAGCAATATGCCACGGGTGTTAATAGTCGACGATTCGCCGACTGAAATTTTTAAAATATCGCAGATCCTCAATAAGAGTGGTTATGAGGTATTGACTGCTGACAGCGGCGAGAAAGGGATAGAGCTCGCGAAACAAGAAATGCCAGATGTGGTCTTGATGGACATTGTCATGCCGGGATTGAATGGTTTTCAGGCCACTAGGCAGCTAAGTCGCGACCCCGAGACCAGTGGTATCCCCGTCATTATTGTTACGACCAAAGATCAGGAAACAGATCGGCTGTGGGGCCAGCGTCAAGGTGCCAAGGGTTATTTGACAAAACCGGTGGACAGTAAAGGCTTGTTAAAGGCGATTGATGCCGTACTTAATTAAATGCGCAATTAACTACGGTGAACGGAAGCATGTCTGACACCTCGTCGTTTGATTATTTAGTCGCACTCTCCCAACGCTGCCAATTAGGAATAAGTGGTCTACCCAGTGGCCGGGACCAAGTGGCTGCTAACTGGAGTGGCGTCGGTTTTTTATTGGGAGAGCATTACTGCGTGGCGGCTATGGATGATATCGCCGAAGTGCTCACCGAGCCTGCGAGTACTCGTCTGCCAGGGGTAAAGCCCTGGGTGAGGGGCGTGGCGAATGTTCGCGGTCGATTGTTGCCGCTTATCGATTTAACTGCTTTTCTTGGCGAGGTCAGAACCACTGAGCAGCGTCAGCGTCGCGTTTTGGTTATTGAAAAAGGCGACATCTATCTTGGCTTGATTGTTGATAATGTCTTTGGCATGCAACATTTCCCTGTTGATCAATACCGTCTTGACTCAGTTCATGCCAGCGCGAGGCTGGCAAAATATGCTCAGGGTGCTTATCTGCACGCGGATCGTTTCTGGGCATTGTTCAGACCAAGCCAATTAATTAATGACACAGATTTTTATACGGTTGCCGCTTAATAAGGCAGCGATTAACACATCTATTTTAAATGCTGGGAGTTGGGGTAAATGAAAGCAGGTAATCAAGGAGCGATGGCGCGACTACGAACCAGCCGTGCAGTCAGTGTTCTCGTCTTATTTATGCTGGTCGGTTTTGTTGGCGCGGGGTTTAACACGTATATCATTCTACGAGACGCCGATCATGATCAGCGTTATTTAGAACTCACCAGTGAAATGCGACTTTACGCTCAGCAATTGGCTAATAATGCCCGCGAAGCGGCATTGGGTGATCAGAGCCAGTTTGACTCCTTGGCGCGGGCGCAGCGAAACTTCGAAACAGCGCGCAGCCAATTGGTGTCGGGCAGTAAAAGCCTGCCATCCCCGGCGGCACTCTTAGGTAGCAATGTTGACGAACTCAACCGTCTTTGGGCGCAAGTGAATAGCGCGACGGAAACCATCGTCAACAACCGCGAGCGGATTGTTTTTCTCTACGAGGTCGCCGAAAACCTCAACAGGCTGATTCCTCAGCTGCAAGTGGGCAACAATAAACTCGTTGAAATTTTTCTAAAGACCGGCGTGTCTGCGCAACAAGTTGCCATTGCTCAGCGTCAGTCGTGGTTGGCAGAGCGTATTGCGCGCAATGTTGACAAAATGATTGGCGGTACCGATGCCGCGACGTTGGCCGCAGAGCAATTTACGATTGATGCCAGTGAGTTTGCCACGGTACTGCGAGGCATGCTCGGCGGCAATAGCGCGATTGGCGTTGATAAAGTCAGCAATAAAGATGCGCGGTTAATACTCACCGAAATGTCGACCTCCTTCCAAATGATCAGTGGCTCGATGGAAGAGATTTTTCAGGTCTCGCCTGAACTCTTAAAATCGTCGGAAGCGGCGGCATTAATAGCAGCGAACGTGCCACAAATCACTTTGGTCACCAGTAAGTTATCTGCCGAGATCGCCACGCTCGATGAGCAGCGGTCTTGGTCGGTTGCGACGGCAATGATGTTTGTCGGCTTAATTCTTGTTGCCCTGAGCCTATTGGCTTGGCAGTCCATGCGCAGCACCAATTTACGCTTGCGTGAAACAGCCGACGCGAATGAACGCAATCAAACGGCCATTTTGCGCTTGTTAGACGAACTTGCCGATCTCGCCGACGGTGATTTGACAACCTCCGCCACCGTAACCGAAGACTTTACTGGTGCCATCGCCGACTCGATTAACTACACCATCGACCAATTGCGGGTATTGGTATCGCAGATAAACGAAACAGCGGTGCAGGTTTCTTCGGCGGCTCAGAACTCCCAGTCTACGGCCTTGAACCTGGCTCAGGCCTCTGAAAGTCAGGCCAAGGAAATTGCTGGTGCTTCCGCCGCGATCACTGAAATGGCGCTTACCATTGACCGAGTCTCTTCCAATGCGCGGGAATCTGCCGCGGTGGCGCAGCGCTCGGTAGCCATTGCCAACACCGGTGCGGAAGTGGTGCAGAACACCATTAAAGGTATGGATAATATTCGTGAGCAGATTCAAGAAACCTCGAAGCGAATCAAGCGCCTAGGTGAATCGACTCAGGAGATTGGTGATATCGTATCTTTGATTAACGACATTGCCGATCAAACCAATATTTTGGCACTGAACGCCGCGATTCAGGCCTCGATGGCTGGCGACGCCGGACGCGGCTTTGCGGTGGTTGCCGACGAGGTTCAGCGTCTTGCTGAGCGCTCATCTGGCGCGACAAAGCAGATTGAAGCACTGGTTAAAACCATTCAGTCGGACACCAATGAAGCGGTTATTTCCATGGAGCAAACGACCTCGGAAGTGGTTCGCGGTGCGCGGTTGGCCCAAGATGCAGGTACGGCCCTGACGGAAATCGAAGCGGTATCTCAGGAGTTGGCTGAACTCATTGAAAATATCTCTAGCGCTGCTGCCGATCAGGCAACGTCAGCCGGACAAATCTCTTCAACCATGCGGGTTATCCAAGAAATTACCTCGCAGACCTCGGCGGGTTCAACGGAGACGGCTCGTTCAATTGGTGCGCTGGCGGAGATGACTAACGACTTACGTAGCTCGGTTGCCGGTTTTACCTTGCCAGAGCAGCAGGCTTAGCGCCCAGCCAGGCGGGCACTGAATATCAGAGTTTAATGACATGACGGATCGCCGAGATTATATCGCGCTGGAATGGGTTTCCGGAGAAATAGCGGAGTCCCTAGGCCAGTGCGTGCTGTTGCTCAAGGACGTGCTGCTAACCGGAAATGAAGCGGCTCTAGAGCGTGCGACGGCAATACTGCACCAGGTGCAGGGCAGCTTGCGGATGATTGAGTTCAGCGGCCCAGCCTTGTTAGTAGAAGAAATGGAGGAAGCGTTGCTGTCTTTGCAAGATGGCAGCATGCCCCGTTCACAAACTGATATCGTTCAGGCTGTATTGAATAGCGCCCGCGATTTACCCACCTATTTGCAGCGTTTAAGTGATTCCCAGCGGGAGTTGCCGGCATCCTTAATTCTTATTTTTAACGATTTACGTGCGGCTACCGGCAATACCCTTTTATCGTCATCGGTGCTATTTAATCCGCGCTTGGCACTGGTGAGCGACGACAACGAACGGCATCAGCAGCTGCCTGAGGCAACTTTTTTGGAGTTGACGGGCAAGCTGTTGAAAATGTACCAAATTGCCATGGCCGCCTATATCCGTGGCGGCGACGATCAGCAAAACCTCGTTTACCTCGGCAAGGTGTGTGGTCGAGCGGCAAAATTGTGTGCTGGCAAGGAACAAAAATTTCTTTGGCTCGCGGCGTTAGCCTTAATTGAAGGCTTGGCCAATAAGTCTATAGCGCGTCACTTTGCTATTCGGGATTTATTGGCGCGCCTCGAAATTGAGCTTTCAGCCTTTGCCCAGCTGGGTGCGTCTGCCAGTGATCGCAAAATAGGGCGTTCTCTATTTAAAGATATTCTCTTTTATGTGGCCAGCAGTAATGCTGAGACGCCGTATATTGCCGAGGTATTTGCAAGACACAATCTACAGGGGGTCTTCGACGAGCAGGAGACCAGCGGCGCAGAGTCGCTTGCCTTTACGATTGAAACACGGCACGTGGTTGAACAGGAGCTGCGCAGTATTGCCGAACAGCTGTCTGGCGATGCCAATCACGTCGAGATAAGCCAACGCTGTAAGCAGCTCAGCGATACCTTGGCGGTGGTGGGCATGATCGAACCGCTTTATTCCCTGCGGGCAATTGCCGATGGCTTAGAGCAGGGCTTGAGCGCGGGGGGGAATCAAAGTCTCGCGAATTCTCTGCGGCGACTTGCGGAACGCTTAATTGAGAAGCCCGAGGCTGAATCCTCTGAACCTAATATTGCCCCGTCGTTTACCGACGATGCCCATTCTGCGGTAAGCAAAAAAAGTAGGGCGGTATTATTTGACGCTCAGGAAGCAATCATTGTTTTTGTCGCTGAACAATGGCAAAGCAGTCATTTGACCAATGTTCCCGGCCAGCTGAAAGAATTAGCAATCGAGTTAACTGCGGCGGATTACGCTGACTCCGCCGCGATACTTGAAAGCTGTGCGGATTACATCGCCAATGAAATCATTGCTGGGCAGACGGTGCCCCAGTGGCAAATGTTGGATGCACTGGCGGATTCGCTAACGGCCGTCGATTATTATTTAGAGCGCAGTGCCAAGGGGCGGCAATACGCTGATCAGGGATTGTTGACGGGTGCCCAGCTCGGGGTTGCGCGTTTAGGTTACCCGGTTGCGGGTGCCGATACCGCCCTATCTGCAACCGTGTTGAACTGGCCAAGCCCAAGCCCAAGCCCAAGCCCAAGCCCTGAAGCTTTTGCGAGTTATTCGCCAGAAAGTTCCGAAGAGCGCGACACCACGCTAGATCTTGATCCCGATATTCTTGAGGTATTTTTAGAAGAAGCTGAAGAGGTACTTGAGTTACTCACTGAAACCTTGCCGCAGTGGCACGCCGAGATTACTTCTACGGAACACTTGGCCACAGTGCGCCGCGCCTTTCACACCCTCAAAGGCAGTGGCCGTATGGTGGGGGCTGAGCAACTTGCCGAATTGGCTTGGTCAGTCGAAGCGATGCTGAATAAAGTTGTCGATGGTCGCTTGAATATGGACGATCATCGACTGGCATTAATTGATCAGATTATTGATTTGCTACCGGAAATGACCACGGCTTTGGCCGCAGGGCGTGAGATTTCAAGTACGGTTGTAAATGGTTTGATGAGCTTGGCGAAAGTGCTCACTGACAGCCAATTGCCACGTGCTGACGGCGCTGGCACAAGCGCTGACGACGAAGGCCTGACAGCTGTTTTCATTGGCGAAGCCGATAATCATCTTCGCGTATTAGAAGCCTATATTGAGAGTGTGGACAGTTATCCAGTGCGTCTGACGGATGATGTGCAACGCGCTTTACACACCCTTAAGGGCTCGTCGAAAATGGCCGAAGTTGGGCCAATAGCCGCCATCATTACGCCGCTAGAAGGGCTGGTGAAGGAGCTGCGCTCGATGCGCGTTGCCGCTGAGCAGCGCTTAATTGCCTTGATGTCTGACGTCATTCGCGAAGTGCGGGCGACGATTGCAGAGATGGCGACTACGCCAGTGGCAGGGCTGAGCACGGCTGATGAATTAGTCCGCCGTATTAATAGTTTGGCAGTGCAGTTGATTCACGAGGCTGAGTTCTCAACAGATCGTGATAATAGCGGCGAGTTGGCACCAGGCGCGCTAAACGCGTTTTTGGCCAGTAATAGCGACAGTATTCAAGCCTTAAGTGATTTACTGAGTGAACCAGCAGAACTGCGGGCTGCAAAATTAATTGATTATGCGCCGGTGATGGGCGTTTTTGCTCAGCGGGCGGAAGAGATTAACAGCGAAGCGATTGCTGAACTTGCACAGGCGGTGCAAGTCTTGCTTAGCCACGCACAAGATCCAATTGCGCAGAACTTTATCGCGCTGTTGGACGCTGCGCTCGATCAGCTAATGGAGTACCTGAATCAATTGGCCGGTGAGCAGACCGTGCTAGAAAATTCTGGGCTTATTGACCAAATACGCAACTTTGAGGCCGGCGCCAAGCTGCCCGTGGTGGCGCCGAATGCGTCTGGTGAGGAGGCTCTTGAGGGCGAGTCTGCGTCAGTTGCGACGCCAGCTGCATCAGCATCGGAGCCTGAGTCGGATGTTGAGCGTGATGTTGATCCAGAAATAATCGAAATATTTATGGAAGAAGCCCATGACCTAATTGAGGGCATGGACGAAGCTATTCAGCAGTTTTCGGAAAACCGCCAAGATCAGCGTCAGCTCGACGATATCCAGCGCTATCTGCACACCTTAAAGGGTGGCGCACGCCTATCCGGCATAAAGAAACTGGGTGATCTCAGTCATGATTTTGAAACCGCCATAACGACTGCTGTGGCGAAATCGACCAGCGATAGCGATGCGTTTTTTAATACCTTACAGGGTTTTCAAGATCAGCTTGTTAAAGAGCTTGGCCATATTGGCGCGGCCGATACCACTGCGCAGAGTACCCCGGAAAATGAATTGCCTGTGCTTGCCAGCAACACAGTCAGTGATGACGATTTACTGGGCCAAGTAGCCGAGCTATTGCCAAGCAATGTTACTGGTCGCCCGGCTCCGCCGGTAGAGAGTGACTCGGCGAGTGGATTGGCCAATAGCGGCGGCCGTGCTCCGCAAGAAATGATTAAAGTGCCTTCGATTTTGCTGGAGCGCTTGATTAACCTTGCAGGGGAAACCTCCATTGCCCGTGGCCGGGTTGAAGAGCAGGTGAGTGAGATCCATTACTCTCTTGAAGAAATGGAAATCACCGTTGAGCGTTTGCAAGAGCAAGTGCGACGTTTGGACATTGAAACCGAAGCGCAGATAGTCTTTCGCCAAGAGCAGGTTGAGAGCGAAGGCGCCGATGGTTTTGACCCCCTGGAATTTGACCGCTACTCCCAACTTCAGCAGTTATCGCGCTCCTTGCTTGAGTCGGCATCGGATCTGACCGACTTGCGGGGCACCTTGGTTGAAAAAAGCCGAGATATGGAAACTCTGTTGGTACAGCAGTCTCGGGTCAATACTGAGTTGCAAGAGGGCTTGATGCGCTCGCAGATGGTTCATTTTGCGCGCATGGTGCCGCGCCTGCGGCGTGGCGTGCGCCAGGTAGCAAGTGAACTCGATAAGCCTATTGATTTTAAAGTGTATAACGCCGAAGGAGAGATGGACCGCCGGGTGCTTGAGCGCATTATCCCGGCCCTTGAACACATGCTTCGCAACGCCGTTGACCACGGCATAGAGTCCCCGGCGGAACGGATAGCGGCGGGTAAAAACGCCGAGGGCGAAATTACCATGCGTTTCGACCGGCAAGGTGGCGACGTCGTTATTGTCATTAACGATGATGGTGCGGGTATTGATCTGGCCGCGGTGCGCACTAAAGCTGAAGCCTTGGGCTTGGTCAGCACAGATGCCGAACTCAGTGAGCGGCAGTTGTTGGAGTATATCTTTCACGCGGGTTTCACTACCGCCAGCAACGTCACGCAGATTTCTGGTCGCGGTGTGGGCATGGACGTGGTGCGCAGCGAAATTAAACAGTTGGGCGGCGCGATTGATATTCAAACCAGCCGTGGTCAAGGCTCTCGGTTTGAAATTCGTCTGCCCTTTACGGTCTCGGTTAACCGGGCCCTGATGGTCAGTGTCGGTGGCGAAATCTTTGCGGTGCCCCTCAATAATATCGAAGGGATCGTGCGGGTCAGCCCCTATGAACTAGATGTTTACTATCAGGATAACGGGCCGGATTTTGAATACGCGGGTCAGGACTATAAATTACGCTACCTCGGCAATTTACTGGGTGCGTCAAAAGCACCTAACCTAGAAGGCCAAACCGAACCTCGGCCAGTGCTGTTAATTCGCAATGCCGAGCCTGCGACCGCAGTACAGGTCGATTCGCTATTGGGTTCTCGTGAGGTGGTAGTAAAAACCTTGGGGCCGCAATTTGCCGCGGTGCCGGGCTTGTCTGGCGCGACGGTACTGGGCGATGGCAGCGTGGTGGTGATACTCGATATGTTGGCTAGTATCCGTGCCGATACCGCTAGGCAGTTACTAAGCGATAATACCGAGCCGGTAGCGCAAGTTGAGCAGGGTAACAATCGCTTGGTGATGGTG
Source organism: Zhongshania aliphaticivorans (assembly GCF_001586255.1). Taxonomy (NCBI): domain Bacteria; kingdom Pseudomonadati; phylum Pseudomonadota; class Gammaproteobacteria; order Cellvibrionales; family Spongiibacteraceae; genus Zhongshania; species Zhongshania aliphaticivorans. The sequence continues at coordinate 3,888,192 of NZ_CP014544.1, read as the reverse complement.
GTTGATGACTCAGTGACCGTGCGCAAGGTTACCTCACGGCTATTGGCTCGCCAGCACATGGAAGTTGCCCTAGCGAGAGATGGCTTAGACGCGATGAATCAGCTGCAAGACAGTGAGCGTTTACCCGATGTTATTTTGTTGGATATTGAAATGCCCCGTATGGACGGCTTTGAAGTAGCAAATCGGGTGCGCAGTAATCCCCGTCTTAAAAATATCCCCATAATTATGATTAGCTCGCGAACTGGGCAAAAGCACCGTCAGCGTGCGTTTGGTTTGGGCGTACACAATTTTCTCGGCAAGCCTTATCAAGAAATCCAGTTATTAAAGGCAATTGATGACGTGACTTCTCCCGTGGTGACTGTATGAAAGCCTTAGAATCGACTTCTGCGGTACTGGCGAATATTGTTTTGCCCTTGATGGACGGCGCGCTGTTAGTTCCTAATGCGACGGTGGCCGAGGTCACGATAGCGGGGGGTTTGAACTCGGCGATCGCCTCGCCGTTTATACTTGGTACGCTAGCGTGGCGAGAGCAAGATATACCGGTATTTACCTTTGAGGGGCTGCGCGATGGTGCGCTGCCAAAAGACTTGAAAATTCGCCATATCGCGGTGCTTTATGGCATTAGCAATCGCGCCAAGCTACCGTTTTTTGCGGTGGCGCTCAGTGGCATGCCTTATATTGAGCGCTTGATTAGTGCCGATTTAGAGCCGCTGGAAATTCAGCCGCAAGCTTTGATTCACAGTGTGGTGCGCTTGGTGGAACAGTCTTTGACGATACCTGACTGGGATTATATGGAGCAGCAAATAATTGCCGCCCTCGCTACCCCCGATTAAGCCATATCGCCCCAGCGGTATTGCAGAATACTGATTGCTGCAATGGGGGCGGTTTCAGTGCGTAGCACTCTAGGCCCAAGTTGCAGCGCGGCGAAGCCTTGGCTTAGGCATTGTTCGATTTCACTATCACTTAGACCACCTTCAGGGCCAACCAAGAGCGCTATGCTTTTGGCGGTGTCATCGGCAATGGCGCCCGCTACAGCGGGACACAGCACCAGCTTTAATTCTGCGCTTAAATCATTGCGCCATTGCGCGAGCGCTTGGGCTGGCTTGATGGCGACTAAATCGTTGCGACCGCACTGCTCGCAGGCGCTGATCATAATTTGCTGCCAGTGCCGCTGTTTTTTCTCTAGTCGTTCGCCACTGAGTTTGACGTCAACGCGCTCGGTAAACAGCGGAGTGATACTGCTCACCCCCAGCTCCGTGGCTTTTTGAATGACCAAATCAAAGCGGTCGCCTTTGGATAGCGCAATGCCCAATTCAATTTTGAGAGGTGAGGCGGCGATGGCTGTTTGAGGCGCGGTGTCGAGCTGGCATAAAACGTGTTTTTTAGCGGCTTCAATAATGGTCGCCGCATAAGCATTGCCGTCACCATTAAAGAGTATTAATTCCCGCCCCGCACGCATCCGTAAAACTTGGCCAACATAGTGGGCGGCGCGTTCATCCAAACTCAGCTCGCCACCTGTGAGTGGCTGGTCGACATAGACTCTAGGTACCCGCATCTTAATTGAGCGCCTTTAGGAAGGCCTTGGAGTTACGCTGAAAATTGTACAGCTGCTTTTTAGCCGGGGGCAGGTCGTCAATTTTACACTCCACATAGCCCTGTTCTTGGAACCAGTGCGCGGTCTGTGTCGTGAGCACAAACACCGAGTCTAGGCCCTGCTGGCGAGCTTCTTTTTCCAGCAATTCGAGCAGACGCTCGGCGCGATCGGCGCCGCGATAATCTGGGTGGGTGGCGACACAGGCAATCTCGCCGCTGCGCTGTTCCGGATACGGGTACAGTGCTGCACACGCGACGACCATGCCGTCGCGAACCAAAATTTTGAAATGGTTTATTTCGTTTTCGAGAAGTTCGCGTGAGCGTTTTAATAAGACGCCTTTGGCTTCCAGCGGTTCAATAATAGCAAGCAGGCCGCCGACATCGTCGATATCGGCAGTCATAAATTGCTCGTAATGCTCCTGAGTAATCAGTGTGCCTGCGCCGTCGCGGGTGAATAATTCTTGTAATAGCGCGCCGTCTTGTTGAAAAGACACCATATGGCAGCGATTGATGCCGATATCTCCGGCTTCGACCACCGCCTGCACAATACTGTCTTGTTTTAGTAGTGGCTGCTTAATTAGTTCACTGTCGACATCGCGGTATTCACACTGACGAATTAGCTGGCCATCGCTGTTGAGCAAGCCCTCATCACAGGTGAATAAAATTAGCTTGTCGGCCTTGAGGGTGGCGGCGGTGTGCACGGCTACATCTTCCGCGGTGAGATTAAAGACCTCGCCAGTAGGCGAATAGCCAATCGGTGACAGGATCACAATATGCTGATTATTTAATTGCTGCTGAAGCGCCGAGGCGTCAATTTTACGCACCATGCCGGTGTGCCGAAAATCGACGCCATCGACTACGCCAATGGGCCGCGCAGTGACGTAATTACCGGAACACACCCGAATGGCTGCGCCGTGCATGGGTGAGTTAGCTACGCCCATCGACAGCAGGGCTTCAATGTGGGCGCGCAGTGAACCGGCGGCATCGGTGACACAGCGCAGCTCAATATCGTCAGTAACCCGCAAATCATTGTGGTAGCGGCTTTCTATGCCCGCGTCCATGACGCGCTGCTCAATTTGCGGACGGGCGCCGTGTACCAGAATTAGACGCACCCCCAGGCTATTGAGCAAGGCGATGTCATGCACAATATTGGCAAAATTAGGGTGTGCCACGGCTTCGCCGCCAAACATCAAGACAAAGGTTTTACCGCGATGGGCATTAATATAGGGCGCAGAGTTGCGGAACCATTTAACGTAATCGGTTTGTGCAGACATGGCAGTGGCGTATGTTATGGGCGAATGGCTTTATTTTGTTTGGAATGTCATAGGCTTACAAGCCATTTTTACACTGCTTAGTTGCTCGAAGAATTTCAAGGCCACAGGGTATGGCGTAGAGCAGTAAAATAAATAGGCTGCGCCAGCAATTAATAGATGACAAGGTGGCACATTTGGCGCTACAAAGGCGCTTTTTTGTGGGAGCAGTGCGTGACGGCAGAATTATTAGTATCAGCCCCAAGTGCGGAGCTGATCTTTGATCAAATAGCGGATGCCTTGGTCGAGACTGGCTACGCCGTTTTGCCGCTTGCACTGCCGCCTAGCATCAGCGAGGCTATGTTTCTGCGGATTGCGTCTTTTGAAGATGAAGTCTTTCAAGCTGCGGGGGTGGGGCGCGCCGAAGAGTTCCAACTTAATCCCTTTGTACGCAAAGATGAGATTCGTTGGTTGTCGGCCCAAGATCCAGTTGAAGCCAGTTATTTAGCGTGGATGGAGCAATTGCGCCTAGGCCTAAACAAACGACTTTTTATGGGATTATTCGATTACGAGGCCCATTTTTCGCGCTATTGCGAGGGTGCATTTTACAAAAAACATGTCGATGCATTTAAGGGGCGTACTAACCGAGTTTTGTCTACGGTGTTCTATTTAAACCCGGGCTGGGCATCGGCTGACGGCGGCCATTTGCTCATGTACAGCGACGAACACGGCGCGTCGCTAGAGCCCATTGCGAGAATAACGCCATTGATGGGTAGCTTGGTGGTGTTTCTCAGTGATCGCTTCCCCCACGAGGTCACCGCGGCAAATCGCCTGCGCTATAGTATTGCGGGTTGGTTTAGGGTGAATGCGAGTCTTGGCGCCCACCTTGATCCGCCACGCTAGCGAGGGCTGTATTCATTATTGTGGTGGGCCGGCGGCGACTCATCGGCGCCGCTTTTATTTCTAAGCAGCCTACAGGCGGCGGAGTAAACCTAGGGTGTTAACGCGAGCAATTTCTTCAAACAGGCCCGAGGCCAGGGCCAATTTGTAAATAGCATAAGGGGCTTGGCCACCTTCTTCTGGCGCTGGGAATAAGTCGTGAATGGCGAGTATGCCACCCTTCATGATGTGTGTGGCCCAGCAGCGGTAATCGCAGAGCGCGGCGTCGAGGCTGTGGCCGCCATCAATAAACACCATCGCTAACGGAGTCTGCCAGTGACGGGCACTCACTTCAGAGGTAGCGACGAGGGGCACAACGGTATCTTCTAATCCGGCGCGGCGGATATTGCGTCGGAATGCTTTAAACGTATCAAAGCGCGCTTCGCTGGTGTCATAAAGTTCGGGGTCGTGAAACATCTCCCCGAGCTGATGCTCCTCTGAGCCAATATGGTGGTCGACGGCGTAGACAACGCCCTGCTTTTGTTGGCAGGCAAGGCCTAAATAAATAGTGGATTTACCGCAGTAGCTGCCCACCTCCAATACCGGCCCGCGTCCAGCCATACTCAGCGCATAACGATACAAAGCCTCGGCTTCGTCGTCGGCCAAAAAGCCTTTGATGTCGGTCATATCTAGGGGGAGCGCAATGGTCATGGTGTACTCGGTGTGGCGGTAAAGGAGTGGTATAAAGCACCTTAAGCTGGGCACCTTAGCCAATATAAGGCGCTTGGGCAAATTACCATCTTGTCAGCTTGGCGATGCTGCGCTGGAAGTGGCAATGGTGTATGTTGCTGGTGGTAACATTGTCGCCTTGCCGGAACGGGTTGGATCTAATTAAAACGAGAGGGGAATGCCATGCTCAAATTATACGGTTTTGCAGTAAGTAATTACTTCAATATGGTCAAACACGCGATGCTTTATAAGGGGCTCGCGTTTGACGAAATTACGACTTTCCCCGGTGCAGATCCTGCGTACATTGATAAAAGCCCCATGGGTAAGGTGCCGTGTATTGAAACTGAGCAGGGCTGCCTAGCAGAGACCAGCGTTATTCTGAGCTATTTGGAGGCCGCTTACCCAGAAAAGCCCCTCTACCCTGCGGACGCGTTTCAGCGTGCCAAAGTAAATGAAATTATGAAGGTGGCGGAGTTGTATATTGAGCTGCCTGCGCGGCGCTTATTTCCCGAGGTGTTGGCGGGCAAAGCGGTGAGCGATGATATTAAAGCTGAGTCGCGGGAAACCCTGACCAAAGGCTGTAAGGCCTTGGCGGCGTTGATTCAGTTGCCGGACAGTCCCTACGTGGCGGGTGATAGCATGAGCATGGCCGATATTGTGCTGCGTTACGCCTTAATTCCCGCGGGCATGTGCGCCCATGCTATTTATCAGTGGGATCTTGTCGCCGAGGTGCCGGGCTTGGCGCAGTGGAGCAAGCGTATGGCAGGTCAGGATATTTCACAACAGCTCGACAAGGCCAACCAAGAAGGTATGGCGGCGTTTTTGCAGGCGATGAAATCTAAGTAACAAACTGAGCCGGGGCTTAAACCCCGGCTTCCAGTAGTTCTAACTCTTCTTGCAGTGCAAGCCACTGCTCCTCGGTGTCATCGTTCTTTGTACGCAGCTGCGTTTGCTCGGCGAGTACCTGTTTAAGCTTATTCTTATTCGCTTCATCGTAAAGGCTAATATCGGCAAGTTGCGCTTCAATCGCGGACATCTGTTCGCCGAGCTTACTCATTTGCTGTTCGAGTTTTTTGATTTTTGAGGTCAATGGCGCGAGTTGCGCCCGGCGGGCGGCGGCGTCTTGGCGAGCTTGCTTTTTGTCGACCAAGGGCGCGCTGTTGTCTAGTTCGCTTGCAGGTGCGCTTTTATCGCGGTTGAGCAGCCAATGGCGGTAATCGTCCAAGCTGCCGTCAAAGGGCTCCGCTTTGCCACTGTCGACCAGTAAAAATTCGTCCACGGTATTACGCAGTAAATGGCGGTCGTGGGACACGAGAATTACCGCGCCCTCAAAATTTTGTAAGGCGCTGGTGAGCGCGTGACACATTTCCAAGTCTAAATGGTTGGTTGGCTCGTCAAGCAGCAAGAGGTTCGGTTTTTGCCAAACAATGAGTGCCAGTGCCAGTCGGGCTTTCTCGCCGCCCGAGAAATTTTCGCAGCTCTGTTCGGCGTGGCTGCCGTGAAAATTAAAGCCACCAATGAAATTGCGAATTTCCTGTTCGCGGGCAGTCGGCCGCAGACGTTGCAATTGCAGTATCGGGCTGGCGGCTAAATCCAGTGACTCGAGCTGGTGCTGGTTAAAATAACCCATGTACAGGTGCTCGCCCTGTTGGCGTTGACCATGCAGAGGCTTGAGGCTGCCAGCCAGGGTTTTCATCAGCGTCGATTTGCCCGCGCCGTTGGCGCCAAGTAAGCCCAGGCGCGTATTGGGGTGAATACTTAAATTCAGTTTTTTAACAATGGCGCTGTCGTAGCCGAGATCGGCTTGCGACAAACTCAGCAGGGGGTCTGAGAACTGGGTGGCCTCGTAAAATTTAAAATGAAAAGGCGAGTCGATGTGCGCTGGTGCAATATCGGCCATGCGCTCTAATGCTTTAAGACGGCTCTGAGCCTGTTTGGCCTTGGTGGCTTTGGCGCGGAAGCGACGAACAAAGTCCTCCATATGGGCGCGGACGACTTGCTGCTTTTCAAAGGCCTGCTGTTGCTGGGCCATCCGCTCGCCGCGCTGGCGCTCGAAGGCTGAGTAGTTGCCGCGATAGCGAGTTAGGGTTTCGCGCTCAAGGTGAACAACATGGTCGCAACAGGCGTCGATAAAATCACGGTCGTGAGAGATCAATAACAGGGTGCCCTCGTAGCGGTGCAGCCACTGCTCCAGCCAGAGGCTGGCATCAAGGTCGAGGTGGTTGGTGGGTTCGTCGAGCAGCATCAGGTCTGAGGGGCACATCAGCGCCTGAGCCAAATTGAGACGAATACGCCAGCCGCCAGAAAAATCAGTGACCGGATTTTCTAGCTCATTCAGCTTAAAACCGAGGCCGGTAAGGAGGCGCTCGGCGTCGCTGCGAATCTGATAGGCGTTTATCAGATCGAGTTCGCCGTGAAGCTCAGCCAGTTGGTGGTCGTCGCGGCAAGCGGCAATACTTGCCTCTATTTCACGGAAGCGATGGTGCCCGTCGATCACATATTCAATGGCAGGCTGATCGCTGGCATCGACTTCTTGGCGCATTTGGGCAATCTGCCAATTGCTGGGCAGGCGCAGTTCGCCACTGTCGGCGACAAGTTTGCCGCAGAGCAGCTGAAAAAGGCTGGATTTCCCGCTGCCATTGGCGCCAACTAGCGCAATATGCTCGCCGGGATTCACTCGGAGGTCGACGGCCTCTAGCAAGGGTTTGCCGCCGCGTTGTAAGCTGAGATTCAGGAGTTCTATCATGATGGGCCGCGATTATAGCGTGAGTAATTCCTAATGGATGAAAAATTTGTCGATGACCGACCCCAAGGCGCGTTGCAAGATTACCCGCTCTGGGATTATGCGCTGGCAGTGTACTCGCAACCGGCGATCCAAGCCCAGTGTTTAGTCCTGCAAGATCGCTATGACTTGGATGTGAATTTGTTGTTGGCGGCCGGTTATTGGGCTTGTGCCGAGCGTTGTTGGTCGGCGACCCAGGTGGCTGAGTTGGTGGCGGTATCGGCCGAATTGCGCGAAAGCTATGTGCTGCCGCTGCGGGCATTGCGCCGTAAAGCCGAAGGGCCTAAGCGACAAGACTTGTACCGCGCTTTGAAAAACGCTGAATTGGCGGCCGAGCGCTTGCAAATTGAGGCGCTGGCTCAGCAGCTAGGTGGGTTTTCTGGTAATGCCAAGCCTAAGAGCCAAAATCGCTATTTGGCCAATTTAACGATGTATGCCAAGCGCTATAAAGGCAGCGAACAACTTAAATTGGCAGCTTGCCTCAGCGAACTGGCAGCGTCGCTGGCGGCTGCGACCTAAAAATCATCAAATAAGCTGGCTAAGCGATCTGCCGCTTTATCCGGATGGCTGGGTATATCGCTCATGCGTCGAACCCGACGCTTGGGCTTTGGCAGTTTTACTGATGTCTTGTCTTGCGCTGTCTCGAGCGTGATTTTGGCTAACTCGGCCTTGATCGCGGGCATCGCGCCAGTTTCGGCAGTTGTAGGCGGTGATTTGGGCTCTTCAGGCTTGGGTTTTGCGGCCGCTTGGGGCTTGGCTTTGGGAGCGGCGGCTGGTTTAGCTGCCGCTATTTTTGCTTTTGCCGGGGCGGGTGTTTTTGGTACAGGCGCCGCAACTTGCTTGGCTGGACTTGCTTTGGCTGCGGGCTTATTGCTCGTTTTACGGAGTGATCTGTCGGTCTCAAGCATGGCTTTGAGCACGGCTTTTTCTTTGCGAAGAGCTAAGCGCTGTTCAATGATATTGCCACGTAGCTGAGCCAGTGTGGCTTGGTCGCTGTCAAAATTGCGTTGGGCACTCGCTAAACTGGCTTTTAGCCGACCTTGGGCGCTAGGTTTGGCATTTTTGGGGTCTTTTAGCCGATCTTGGCATTGCTTGAGCTGCGCGCGGGTCTTATCGAGTACGGCTTTTTGTTTGTCCTCTTCTTTTTCTAATGCTGCCAGGGCTATTTCAAGGGCGTGAATATGCTTTTCTCTGAGTTCATATAACTCAGATTGGAGTTGGTTTAACGCTATTATTGGGCTGCTTGTGGATGCGCCCTTGTTATTATTACTACTGGCCATGAGTTTAACCCTGTAAGTGGTTAAAATAACATCAATCTTCATTATACAAACTTGTCGCGGAGAATCTATCTCTGTAACGTTCACTGCTGCTAAGTATTTATTGGTCTTGCCACTGTGTCTGTTGGAACGCTTGTGGCAGACTATGGTCTGATACTCCATGTCGAATCCACGACGGTTTTTTTTACCCATAAAATTAAGGTAGTTACATGAATAAAACACTGGTATGTGCGGTGGTAATGAGTGGTCTGCTGACGGCTTGCGGCGGTGATAAGTCATCAAAAGCTGATTTAGGTAGCGAAATTGGCAAAGTAAGTTACGGTATTGGCGCGAACATTGGCGCTCGTTTCGGTGAGGATCTGCCTTTGGATGTTGACGCCTTTAGTGCCGGGGTTCGCGATGCCCTCGCTGGTGGCGAAATGCAAATGACTGAAGAAGAGATTATGAGTACCCTGCAGGCTTACCAACAGAAACAGTTGGCCGAGCGTCAGGAAGAGGCTCAGGCTGCGGGCGGTAAAAACCAGGCAGAAGCAGATGCCTTTTTCGCTAAAAACGGCAGTGTTGACGGTGTAACGACGACTGAAAGCGGCCTGCAATATCAGGTTTTGGTTGAAGGTAACGGCGCTAAGCCAACCGCAGACGACACCGTTGAAGTCCACTACCACGGCACTCTGCTCGATGGCACTGTGTTTGATAGCTCCTATCAGCGCGGCGAAACCGTGAGTTTCCCAGTGGGTGGTGTTATTCCGGGTTGGACTGAAGCCCTGCAACTGATGCCAGTAGGCTCCAAGTGGAAGTTGTTTATTCCGCCATCACTCGCTTATGGCGCCGGTGGTGCAGGCCAAATGATCGGCCCGAATGCGGCGTTGGTGTTTGATGTAGAGTTGATTTCGATTGCTGGCGCTGAGTAAGCTGCTGCTAGAATGAAAAAGCCCCGCGAGTCGGGGCTTTTTTTCGTCAGCGTATAGCTCAATGTACGATGCTCGCTGAAAGAATAAGTGCCGACCCAATGAGTCGGCGAGTGGTGCCGCACATCCCTGTATGCACCAATGTCATCCTTGACGAAAATTAGTTTACTCCCTTCACCCTACTTAGAAACTGGAAATCTGCACTCTCTTGTGTAGGAAATTGCCCATGCTCTTTTGGTTTAAGGTACTTGAATAAGGCGTCATTGCTCCATTGCCGAAGTTTTTCGATATCGCTCTTTGTACTGCGAGTACCTGGTAACACCGCATCGGTATGGACATGGCGGTCAAACCATAGCTTGGTCTGTCGATAGTTGGCTAACTCTGGCGCTGAGGCTAGCCATACCATGGTGTCTGCTCCCATTCGGCTGTCTCGGAGCAGTGGGCTTAGGGCTTTGTTAAATGCCGGCAGCGATTTTGCGAGGCCGGGTGTTGCTGCCCAGCCAGGATGCATATTGTGAACAATAGCAGCAGTTTCCGTGTGCTCGCTCATGGTGAGGAGCGCGCGTTTGGCGCGGGCATAGGCTTTGCTGCCATTGTAAGGTGGCTTGCAAAACTGCATATCCTCGAGGGCAAGTCCTTGAGTATAAAGCCCCCCAGACACCACATTAATTACGCGGCTGTCTTTGTGCAGGCTGGGACTGAGTACTTTTGTGAGCAGTATGGGGGCTAGAAAGTTTACTGCGATACTGCGTTCAAAGCCTTCATTGCTCACTTCCCGTTCATTAAATAGTGCCCCCGCATTATTTATCAATACGTCAATACAGGGGTGTTCTGCGCTGATTTGGCGGCCAATATTGGCTGTGTCATTGAGGTCGGAGAAATCGGTTTCATAACGGCTAAGTTGATTCTTTCTGCAACCACTAAAATCCATTATTTGCTTGGCTGATTGAATTAGGCGCGAGTTGTCACGGCCGATTAAAATAAGCGTGGCGCCAAGACGGGAGAGTTCACTCGCGGCACTAAGCCCCAGTCCGGCGGTAGGGCCGGTAATGGCAATGACTTTGCCGTCGAGTCGATTTGCGTGGGATTTTCGCGCTTGTCGTAAGTAGCCACGACGGCCAAAATTCAGGGCGGCGGGTAAAAGGAGGTGGTCGCTGATGCGGTCTTTCAATCTCTGTTTTGGGGTGTCGGGAATTTCAAGTGCCTGTTTTAAGCCCCGCGCGGCGTTTTTGCCAATGCGATTAAGAATAGGTTTAAGCAAGGAATAAGCTGGCGACGATAAACCCTGAAAATTTAACTCTGCTCGATAATGAATTTCGGTGGTGTCAGCGGTAATGGCCTTAAAGTGTAGGGTGTCTAGGGCCGTAAAATTGGCTCCGCGCCCTTCTAATACGAGTAATTTTTGTTCTTTAATGGCGAGCTGAGTGTAGCGCATTGCGATCTGTTGGCCGCCGGGCATTTTTAGCTCAAGCTGGTACTGACAGCCAATAGCTATCGGGCCAGCGGTGAGTTTATGGGCACTGAATACGCTCGGGTCCCATTGCTCAATGGTAGAAAAATCGCGCAAGTAGGCGAAGCAATCGGCGAGCTTGCGCTTTACGGTAATGCGTTCATCTAGCGTATGTAGCATGGCGAAATATCCTGTGTACTTCGCTGCCTTTCAAGACGCGGAGTTGATTTCAATGTACTCCTTGTACGGGTAATGAAAAGACTCCGATCAATAAATAGTCGGCTTAGAGAGGAATTTACTTATAGAGATAATAGACTGATACCAACACGCACTGCCGGGTGTTGGCCTCTAAATAGTGGCTGTTGCGTTGCTAATACAGCGAATAGCTCAGACGGTCGGGCGCGGTTATTCCGGCTTAGCGAATTTCCGGTATAAAGAGCATTAAGACGAACATTGCGCCCAGTAATAGTGCAATGTGAGTGCTGAACAGATCGTTATTGTTACTGGGGGTCATAGCGTCATCCTTGCTATTAATCATCGCCTTCTCTCCTGTTGAAGTGCTGTGAGTATAGTATTGATAAGCTGGAGGTGCATCGCCAGAAAATATTTTGGTAGTAATTCTCTGGCATTAATAGATTTTCGCTCGAGACATAGTGGTTAGCTATAAGGGCAAGCCGCAGCTTGTAAATTTGGAATATGCCTTCAGTTCTACCTGTACCGTTTAAGGCGGTAAAATTACCGAATCACAATAGAGACCTCTGGAAAATAAGACACTACCTTTAATGTAAAACGCTATTCTCTCGAGGGTATTACGAGTGGTGTTATTCCGCTTGGCGATTGCTCAACGCGATGAGACCAATATAATGGCGCAAGGAGATTACGTTAATAAGGAAATAATAATGAAATTATTTTTAATCATCATATCCTCCATTTTTATTCTCGGCTGTGGTAGCTCGACATACTTTGATAATGCTCCTGGAGAAGGAAAAATTGCCTTTTTTAATTATAGCTACGAAAAAGTTTGGGGGGCAGCGATTGGCGCGGTAAACGAATTGCAACTTGAATTAAAAACGCAAGATCGCGACCAAGGAAAAATTATTGCAATCAGTACATCTGCAGAAAGTGCTGGTGATAATGTGGAGATTATTATTGCGAAGGTCGAAGAGGTGAGTGCGACGGTTGAGGTAATTTTTATACTAGAAAATAAGCGTCGAACGGAGACTGTTGATTGGAGTGATATTATTATTAAAAAACATTGCTGTCCCATAAATATTCACATCAAGCATAGTTGCGGATGAATGTTGTTGTCGATTGGCTCCGGTGGATCACCTCTTAGCAAAGGCAGCAACTCTCTGCGCTCAAATAAATTGAGCTGCAAAAGGCGAATCATTTGCTGCAGGCTGCGATCAATTTGGCTACTGAACTTAATCCAAGCCAGCAGTAGATAGGCGCACATAGCAATCCAAATCTGGGTCATGACCGCGTTCTTGGACGTGCCGACAAAGGATTTGATTTTCAGGTTTTGCTTGATGCATTTGAAGAACAATTCAATTTTCCAGCGGGATTTGTAGATATCAGCAATGGTCTTGGCGGCAAGATGGAAGTTGTTGGTCAGAAACACATAGTGCTTGCCGGTTTCAGCATCACGGAAGCCGATCCGGCGCAAAGGAATTGGGCAAGTCTTTGCCTTTGCCCCGGTGATCAGTATGGTCTGATCACATGTCAGGCCTTTGGATTTAATGACCTCGCGGCGTTCGATAATACGGTACGTGGCATTACGTTTTTGTCGAGTAACGAAAAATATTCCTTTGTCATTCAGGGCCTTAAACCATGTGTAATCGGTATAGGCACGATCCATTACCACAATGCTATCAGCAGGGAATTCAAGGACGCGACCGACAGTGACATCGTGCTTTTTGCCATCGCTAATGCTGACAAAGCTGGGAAGTAGTCCGTCATGATCTAGGCCAATATGCACTTTTACTGCTCCTTTGGCACGACGGAATTTTGCCCAAGGGAACACGGAAAGACACAGGTCAATAGTTGTGGAATCGAGAGAATACAGTTTGTTCCCAAAGCGAAATCCATGTTTGGGCGCGACGCCTTGGCAGCGAGAAAGCAGTTTATGAAACAGCGCTTCGTAAAGCGTATAGGGCTGACTTTCATTCACGCGGGAAAGAGTGCTTCTCGACACATTACCGGTACCGAGGTGGTAAAGCCTGGCCGCTTGGGCAGACAGATTGCTGACGATATCGCGTAAGCTGGATCGGCCAGAAAATTGCGCCAAACTCAGCGCGACGAACTGAGACCAGCGCGACATTTTGCGCAGTTTTTGACCCTCGTGATGCTGTTTGGCGAGATTCTCAAATTCATGTCTCGATACGAGTTTTAACAATTGAGAAAATACCGTGTTATGATGTGCCAAGGCTTGAATCTCCCTGTTTTTACAGTGTTTGGTCGCACATCCATTGTAACAACTTGTTGGGATTCAAGCCCTTTTTATGTCAGATTTATGGGACAGCAATGATTAAAAAAATAAGAAAAATATTGCAGTGATCGAAATCACTGCCGGTAGTGTAGGTAATTACTGATGCGGAAAATCGCCTAATAAGTAACGTTTTTTATTTTTTTAAATTGGGCAATGCGAAATTGCTTGCCCGATTGTTAATGCCTGTTAAAAACTAAATCGAACATCCATTTGATAGATCGTTTGGTCGGGCAATGGGGCTTTGGTGTAATTACCCGGAATTAAGGGTTGATCAAGAATTAAAACAGAGTCCTGCTCTCGGCTCAAATTGCGCGCTTGAAAATTAACAGACCATTGGTCGCGTTCTGAGCGCAATCCCAGACCAGCATCAATACGTGTAATTTCATCCTGCAAGGTGTTGGGGTCAATATCTGAGTCTTGGTAGCGTTCGCCAGTGTACGAAATATTCATGCGAATACTGCCGAGTAGGTGGTCACTACCAAACAAGGGTATTTCCCAGCGGGGTGATAATGAGCCCGACCAGCGTGGCGCATAGGGTAAGGGCCTGCCGCTGAGGTCTTGGGTTTGATCTTGTTCAGGTGTGAACAGCGGTGGGCCTTCTGGAAAGTAGACATAGTTGGCGTCTAAATAGGCGAGGCTCCCCGCTAAGCTTAAACCGTCGATGGGCGGCAGCCAGAAAAAGTCCATTTCGGCGCCGCGACTGGCCGACTCTGGGGCATTAAAGGTCGTGAGGGTAACGCCAGAGAAGGTGCGGATTTGAAGGTTTTTAACATCACTATCAAATACCGCCATATTGAGCGTGAGTGATCCACCCAGCAGGCGAGATTTTATACCCGCTTCATAGGTGAGTGTTTCCTCGCCGTCGTATTCTAAATGATCGTCGTTGAGCGGGGCGGGGTCGAAGCCACCGGCCTTAAAGCCTTTAGCCGCGTTCATATAGACATTCACATCGGGCAATACGGCGTAGTTTAAAGCGAACTTGGGCGAAACATTGGTTTCTTTGCGCTTGAGGTTCGGCGCGTCAAAATTGCGCTGATTGAGCGAGCCGCCGGAAATGCTGTTGCCGTCAGCAACTTGGGAAAAAGACGCGCCACTGGATTCGTCTGCGCCGTAACGCAAACCAAAGGTAGCTGTTAAGCGTTCCGTGAACGACCAGTTAAATTGCGAAAATAGCGCAAAAGAGTCGGTTTCGGCATCTGTTCCAGAAATATAGCGCTCCCTTTCTAAACCACCAATAATGAGGCCGCTGGTATCGACCGGTAGGCCGATCAATATTGGATCAAGGGGGAACTGGATGTTTTGCACTATGGCCCCTGCGCGGCCAAAGGCGATAAGGCCGTTTAGGTCGACATCAATTTCTTGAAAAACACTATTGGTCGAATGCTGGGCAAATACCCCAACGACCATGTCGAGGCTTTCGCCTAAGCCAAATGGCGGCGCTATCTCACCTGCGAGTCTCACCTCCAGTGAGCTAGATGAGTAAGGGTTTCCATCTGGTGGCTCATTAAAGGCAACTAAGTTTACTGGGGAGTAATCAACGTCTAAAGAGTAGGGAATAATCACTTCAGACCAGGCTGCAATGGTGGTGAGTTCCGGAGTCTGAATGCCAAATAAACTATCTGGTCGCCAGATGAGGCTGAGTGATGCCGCATGAACTTCGCGATCTGAGCGAGTCGGTGAGTCAGTGGAGGTATTTTGGTCGTAGGCGTCCGCTTCAACATTTGGGTCGTATTCGCGAAATACTCGCAGGCTCCGTTCGCTAGCCTTGGTTAACGATTGGGTGTAGCCCTTGGTCAGTGACTCCGCGTAGAGGCCGGTAAAGTTAGCCGAGAGTGAATCGCTAATGAGCCATGCTAATTTTAAGCGCAGCGCCTTATCGTCTTGGGTCTGTTGCTCATTTCGTGTGCTGTTAAATTCCAAGGTGTCGGCGGCGCTGACACGCATTGCGATGCGGGCGAGTAAGCTATCGCCTACTAAGGGGCCGGACAGGGCGGCCTCTGCGGTACTGCTTTCGATATTTTCGCCACGCCCGAGCTTAATAAAGCCTTCAGGTTCTGCGCTTGGGTCCATGGTGTGGAAGTTGAGCACGCCACCTAAGGTGTTTTTCCCGAATAAGGTACCTTGCGGGCCGCGTAATACTTCGAGGCGATCAATATCAAACACCGCATCTTGGGCGAAGGTCGATCGCCCATAGGGTACGTCGTCTATGACTAAACCAATTGACGGTTCAAAACCAACGCCCAATGGCGGTGTGCCAAAGCCGCGTATGGTGATGGTGGTGTAAAGGGCCAATGACGCATCAAAGGTGACATTGGGGATGTAGCGGGTAATTTCGCTGACGTCGGCAATGCCCGACTCCTGAATGAAATCAGCGCTAATAACCGATATCGATAAGGGCACGTCCTGTGCGCTTTCGGCCTTTTTGTTGGCCGTCACAATCACTTCTTCGATCACTCGCGGGCTGGCTGCCCACGCCGATACGCCTAGCACCGAAATGAGTACACCAAATAGGGTGCTGCGGGCCTGTATAGAGCGCGACATTCTCTCGTGCTTGCTCATTAAATTCCCTATGTATTTTATTGTGGGGGATATAGCAGTTAACGATAGTGTGGCGTGCTAGCTAAGTGATTAGCTTGCCCCGCCATTATTGTCCGCAGGCGACAAAATTCGCTCGGGGCGGGCTTTCTTTGTTTTGACTGTTTGTCGCTGGATATGGGGCTAGGGCACAGTGGGATAAAATACGCTATCACCGCGCCATATTTCAGGTGGCAGGCAAGGGGGCAGCGCATCTTCTCCCGGCATGATCCATATCGGTGCGGTGAAAACGATTGGTCGGTTTTGTGCAGCGGTATCCATAATGCGTAAAAACAAGTAGGTTTTGGTGTCGGGGGCGGTGACCTCGGTCTGCAATATTCCACCCTTTGATTCTGCGAATACTTTATTGCCTGGGCCAACCAGTTGGATGAGCGCGGTTGTCATGGTTTGCCCTGCGCGTAAAACCTCTGCGTGAATTGGCATGGCCGTCCCGCTACTGCGACGCAAACGCGATCCCATAGGTTTATTGTCAATATAGAACCTGGCCCTCACATCGTCGTAATTTTGGGCGAGGGCATAGGCGCGTCGTGCGAGCATCGCTTCCCGCAAATCGTCGAGGCTGCGTGAACGGGATATCAGTACGGTTTTAGGCAGGCTTTTGTCTCCCCAAGCTAAGCCGTGGTGATCTTCTGAACTGATGGGGGCGAGATGCCAGCCTTTGTCTAAGGCGTGAGCTAGCCAGCTGCCATTGGGGCCGTCGCTATCGTATTCGCTGCCCTTGCCGAAAACCTCCAATCCTATTGCGCGGTAGTCAGCGGCCGGGACGTAGCGAAAGTCGTTAAAGGTGTAGGCGGGGTCGCCGCCCAAAGATTCAAAGACACTTTCTATCGCGTCTTCACGGCCAGGGTGGTTAAAACTTAACAGGCCGTCGTTGCCGCCGCCAAAGGCTGCGGGGTAAGAGAACCACTGCCAGAAATCAAGCATACTCACGGCATAGCCCATCCCTGTTTTCGCGTTGATAAAGTTTCGCGAAAAAAACACATTGGCATGGCCAAAGCGGTCAGATGTCCATTCAAAGCCACGAATGGCTGTAAATTCAGGGGTACTTGCGGTGGTGGTTTGGCTTAATGTAGCCGCCCATTTTGCGAGTGCGTCCTGAGGGCGTATTTCATCAACAAGAAATACGCAATATAGAAATTTCTCCGGTGGGCACTCCGCGCGATCTAGACCCAAAGAAAGAGGTACTTGCAGCGTGTCTGAATGATCGGATGCCGCGGCAAAGTCATAGCCTTTGTTGCGCACTTCACGAAATACGTCAGCAGGCTTGGTCATGGGCACGCCGTCTGAGTAACCGGTATGTTCATGCAAGGCGCCGATATAGTGCTCAAAACTTTGTTTATCATAGGCTGGAGTGCAGGCGTCTGCCGGATGTTCGGTGCCCAGTTGTTCCAGAACGTAACTTGGGTCATAAAGTTGCTGAAGTCCGTCACGGCAATCACTTGGGTCGTTTTCATTTAAACACTGTCGCAGTGCGGGACCAATCAGATCGCCAAGTAAACAGCTCTCGTCTAAGGGGTTACGACAGGATGTAAAATCTTGAGCATCCAAAAGTGCCGCGACGGGGTATAGCGGACAACCCTGTTGCAATGGCGCGATTAGGCAGGACACGGAATCAGGCTGGGATTGTTGACGGGGAAGTAATTGAACATTGTAGGTTTGGCGGCTGATGGCGCGACCGTCGCTGACGTCGAGCACTACCTCTGCGTTGTAGGCATTATCGAGTTGCGGAACAGTAAAGCTAGCCTTGGGGGTATGCTCGTTGCGCAGCGCGATCGCGGCGCTCGCCCCGTCATGAAGGATCTGCCATGAGAAGCGCAAATCATCGCCATCGGCATCGTTGGCGTCGGCGTACAAGTGGACGATTTCATCATTATAAGCGACGCCGGGATCTACTGAAAATACCGTAATTGTCGGGGCCGTATTAGCGCCAGGCAGTATTGTGATAACGGTATCGGCTTCGCTATATCCGTTCTCATCATCACTTGCTCGCAATCGCAGTGTTAGCTCAGTGGCTTCTGCGACATTAGGCGCAATAAAGCTCGCTTGAAACTGGTCGGCGTTTTCAATCGCTATGTGCTCAAATGGGGCAAGTACACGCCACTGCACATCGATGATATCGCCATCAGGATCAATAGCCTCACCAGTGAGATGAACACGTTCTCTGCCCATTGCTTGCTTCGCAGGACCGGCATTTACTTCGGGAAGCTGATTGGCCAGGCTGTTGCGGATGAAAACCACTGTTCTAGCTTCACTGTGAAAGCCCCCGCTATCGCTGGCCGTGAGGCGGAACTGCATCTCGTCAGCGACTCGTACTTGGGGTAACAGTAATGAAAGTTGATCTTGATCATTTGCGCCAATAATTTGCGCCTGTGGCCCGGAAATTTGCTGCCACTGGAGTCGTCGAATACTTCGGCCCCCTTGGGCTCGGGCTCGGCCCTGAAGTGTGATCGCGCTGGCTTCATCGGCTGTGAATGGGTCGCCTGCGGATACTAGAGGAGCCATCGTCTCGTCATCGGCGGGATGCAAGAATAGTGATTTGCTGGCACTTAAGCGGTCTTCGTCTTTTGTATATATTACGGAAAAGCGGAGTCGATGTGTTGCGTCGGTTGCCAGTGGTGTAAAGCGCAAAACATGGCCATCCACCTGCAGGTTTTGCAGCAGCGACTCACCCTCATCTACTGACCAAGTCCATTTTCCAGAAGATTGCTCTGTTGATTCGGTGCTGGCGTAGAGCCGGTGTTCAAGTGCGGGGGCGATGTGATCTTCGCCGGAAATGATTACGCTATTGTTGGGAGGGCTCGGAGGCGCCGAAATGTCAGCATTACTCTTAGGGGCCGTCTTGGATGTACCGCCTCCGCACGCGCAAAGCAGAAAGCATGATAGTAGCGCAATTGATTGTAATTTATGCATGGTACACCCCGACGAAAATACAGGCGGCGAGTTTACGCAGATTACATGACGGTAAAATGACGCGGGACTTTGCGAATTTTTCCATGTGTTCATTAACCAGCTATTTGTTATTTTTATTTTGAATAATTACTTAAACGAAGGTGATTCAACCGATACGTCAGTGATTCGCGGCTTGGTAAGTAATGTGTCGGCTTAATACTGTTTGGCGCTCTAACACTATATACGAATTATTTTACCAGCTCTTCCCTCAGTTTTTTCCGAACACCCATCAGCATCTTCCCAAAGGCGTTCTCACCGCGCAGGTCGCGCCCGCTGCCCCAGAAGTAGTCATACTGACTCAGGTCCTTAATTTCCATGTCGCCGGAATCCAATAGCATCTGAGCAACATCAGTATGGCTGCGGGCTTTAATATACGTGGCGCGGGTCATATAGGTTACGCTGTTTTTCTTCCAGTCTTTGCGCTTTTGGTGTCGACGGCTTTTACCAAGTTTAGCGGCATCCGCTGGGTGGGCGGCTAGACGAATCTGCTCGCGGTACTCGGCGTCGTCAAATTTCATCGCCTGATAGTAGTGCTCTACCGAGGGCCACTCATAGCCGTCCAGCTCAAATCCTCTTTTTGCGTAAGAAGCTAAAGGGTTGCTCGGATCATCACGTGTGAGAGTGAATAGCGTCTTCTCTTTTTCGTTAAACAGCATCGGCTTTATCCAAATTCAGCAGCGTAAGAGGAATTAGTATATAGGTTTCGGGCAGGGACGAGTGCTTGTTTTACTAGTCTCTATAGTGGCGCTTGATAATGCCGAGGGAAATCAGATCCATGTCTAATTCAGCACAGCACTTTCGTGGTGTCGTACCCGCCCGGAATCTGGTGGGGAGAGGCTTGAGAAGGCTGACCGTGATATTCTAACTCAAACTTATCAATGCTATGGAGTGAGACCGTGCTCAAATGTGAAGTAATAGAACCGAAAGGCGCGCACGATGCGAGCGTAATTTGGCTACATGGGCTGGGCGCCAGCGGCCACGATTTTGTGCCTGTAGTGCCTCACCTAGGCTTGCCTAGCAATCACGGTGTTCGTTTTGTGTTCCCCCACGCACCAGAGATACCCGTCACCATAAACGGTGGCATGGTGATGCCCGCGTGGTACGACATACTGGCTATGTCGATAGAGCGCGAAATAGACCTAGTGCAGATAGAGTCATCGGCTGCCGCGGTGGGCGAATTAATACAGCGCGAATTAGATGCCGGTATAGCGAGCGAGCGCATCGTACTGGCGGGCTTTAGTCAGGGCGGCGCAGTGGTGTATCACGCGGCACTTTCATACCCCAAACCCCTGGCGGGTTTAATGACCATGTCGACGTATTTCGCCACAGCCAAAGAAGTGAAACTCTCGGAAGCGAATAAAGCGCTACCAATCCATATATTTCACGGCAGCCAAGACCCCATGGTGCAGGAGTCGATGGGGCATACCGCTAATCAAATATTGCAAAGCATGGGCTTTAAACCGAAATACCGTAGCTACCCTATGCAGCACGAAGTCTGTGGCGAGGAAATAGTCGATATCGGTAACAGCCTCAAAGAGTGGCTAAAGCTGGCTTAAAGGGATGGATGAAAGGGGTTAGTTTTGATTACTAATCGGATTTCGGCCAATATTGATAAGTAAATAGGCGAGGCTGATTGAGGCGGGAAACCCTCTCTGTTATAGTGTCGCGCTTCGTGAAGTACCCATTTCGCGCCCGTAGCTCAGCTGGATAGAGCGCTGCCCTCCGGAGGCAGAGGTCAGAGGTTCGAATCCTCTCGGGCGCACCAAAACCAAAAAGTCGGCCTTGTGCCGGCTTTTTGGTTTTGGTGCGTTTGATCGGAGCCTCTCTAGGTTCGATACATTGTGCCCGCGGCGCAATTTAAACAAGGAGTGAAGCGACGCAGCCCCAAAGGGGTCAATACAGCCCTAAACCTCTATTGATTAATCCTTTTTCAGCACTCGCGCCAAGTGAGCTCAACGCGGCTGGCAGTGTCGGCTTTCCCGTTTTAATTCATCGTTTCTCTGTGTAACTCCCAGCTTCTGTCGCTACACCTTGAATTCTAGGTCATTAATACACAATTCGACAAATTAGTGGCGTAGTGCAATACTCGAATTGTTTTCCCCATTCGCATACCAATAATGAATAACAGCGAGGCTAAACAATGCAAAGAACGCTTGTCAGTGTGTGGCTCTACCCCATTATCGGGGGATAGCACTCATCAAACCCTGTTAATCACTCCGTCCCACCCGCAGTGGGCCAGCACTCTCATCCTGTAATTTTCAAAGTTTCTAAAACCATACGCTCGTCGTGTCATCATTTCCATTTTGTTGTGGAAGCCCTCAGTTATTCCGTTACTTTTACTAAATCGCCACATGGCCACAATGGGCTTCAACCAGGAGCGCAATGTGTTAGCTAGCGCTCGTAGCGGGCTCTCAGCTAGCTCATCAAGCAATTTCATGAATACCGGCAACTTGATGCTGGCTTTCTTGCGCGTCAGGGTCTTGAGCAACACAAATCGGATTAATCGTTGCTTGGCCACATACAGTGCTTGCAGCACTGGGTACTCAGCCAAATACTGCATAAGGTTGGCGTGCTGCTCATCCCGCAAATTCCATTGATGGCGACGCATTAAACTGATCAAACCGCGGTTCTTTCTGCCCTCAGGATCATGCTGCTTCCAGACACTTAAAAAGTGCTGGTTAATAAGCCTGACCACATGGAATCGGTCAGCCACGATCGCGGCATTGGGAAAGTAGCGGCGGGCAATGCTGCGGTACGTTTCCGAGAGATCCATCACCACAACCTGAACGCGCTCTCGTCCCTCAAGGGCCTTTAAATAGCGGCGCAAACTCAATTCTGATCGTCCTAGTTGGACATCAAACACTTTGTGATTCTTGAGGTCGGTAAGCGTGGTCGCATAACCCTTTTTACGGGTAAAGAAATGCTCATCTATCCCTAATACGCGAGGGCAATATCGGCGATCCCCCTCGGAACGCTTTTGCTTAATATGGTGCTGATACCAACGCTCTACCGTCGCTGGGCTGATTTGATGGGTTCGAGACAACTTGCGCTGCGTTACACCGCCATCGTGGGCTTCGAACACTTCCAGTCGATAGGCTTCTGAAGCGCGAAAACGCGGACGAATACCGGTAAAGGCGTGACGAAAATAGCGCTTACACTCCTGGCAATGGTACTTGGGTACTCGAAGGTGCAAGGTCATCACTTGATTCCCCTGACGAGTGTGCTTCACCGTCCTGAGATGCGTGGCTTTAATCCTCAGGCCATTGCCCTGACAATGCTTACAAGGCGGCCTGTGCACAGGCTTTGCCCAGACTTCGATCCCTTTCCTGCGGACTACCCGTTCAATCTCAAGGCCAGGTATGCCTATAATTCTTCCTGCGTGGGACATCGGTATTCTCCATCAAACTGTTTCTTCGCAAATTCAGTTTAATGAATGCCGGTGTCCCCCGTTAATGATGAAGAGCCCAGTGTGTTATCCCTTGGGTCACTTTTGAGTTTGACGACGCCTGCTCTGGCTCAGACGGAAGCGAGTACTGGAAAAAAGCTGCAGTTAGAAGAGGTGCTGGTTACGGCTCAGAAGCGGGTTGAGTCGCTGGGTGATGTACCGGTGTCGGTTACCGCCCTAGATGGTGATAAATTACAGAAGGCGGGAATATCAAACCTGAGCGACCTGTCTGATTACACGCCCAATTTCAAGATGGTTGAGGGGGGGCTATTGCCCAATGTGTATATGCGGGGTGTTGGTTCGGGCTCTAATCAGGGCTTTGAATTGTCGGTAGGCATCTTTTCTGACGGTGTCCATCTTGGGCGTCCGCACCAAACACGCGGCGCGTTTATGGATCTTGAGCGTGTTGAGGTATTGCGCGGGCCACAGTCTATTTTGTTTGGCAAAAATGCCATTGCTGGGGCCTTGAGTCTGATTTCTGCCAAGCCGGGCGACGAGGTCGAGTCTCATTTTAGCGGTATGACTGGCGGCCCTGACGATACTCAGGAGTTTAATGCCATGGTGTCGATTCCGCTGTCGGACACTTTTGGGGTGCGTGCCGCCTTTCGCAGTCGCGATGAAGAGGGGTATATGTTTAATGAAAACCCCGCGCGAGACCGCAATGAGCCGGCGGTGGAGGAGTTTTCGGGGCGAGTTACCTTAGGCTGGGACCCAACTGACACTATTGCGTCTACCTTAAAGCTAGAGAAGACCAATCGGGTGCAGCGCGGCCGACAGTTTGAAACTACGCATGCTAGCGCGCTTACAGGCTGTAGCGGCGAAAATGTAAAGCTCGACGGTATCAAAAATGCAGACTCCGACGAGTACGCGGAAATCGACAATTACAATGCCACGTTGAATGTGGATGTTGATGTAGCTGGCGGTACCTTTAGTTCGGTGACGGCGGCTACCGGATTTGATTCAGAAGATTTGTTTGATGGTGATTCCAGCAGCTTTAATACGGTGCCGTTACTGGGTATAGAAGAATATGACCAGCTTAGTCAGGAGTTCCGCTTTACGTCTCCAGGCGGCGAATTTATGGATTACATCTTTGGCGTATTTTATCAGCGCGGCGAGATGGTCTTTGATGAGTCGACACCGCTGACTATCCGTAACGGCGCGCTCGCTGACGCCGGTCGAGATCCTGTCGGCTGTTTGATTAATATGCAAACCAATGTGACTGCTGATCTTGAGAAAGATTTTTATATGAACAGCGATGCTTGGTCGGGTTTTGTGCAGTTGACCTTTAACTTAAGTGAAACCTTACGCACTACCTTGGGTGTTCGCTATGTGCGCGAGGAGAAGGAAGGGTTCCGAGAGTTATTCCTTTATCAGTCTGGCACCAAGAATGATGTCGACCCGGTGACCGGCGCGATTCTCGGGGCGCTGAATATTGAAGCGCATCAATTGGATCGCGTTCGCGACGTGGGCGTCACCTTGCCATCGGTTAACGTGCAGTGGGATGCTACGCCAGATGTGATGACATATCTTACTGCCACTCAAGGCGCCAAATCAGGTAGCTTCGACGCGCGCAATAACAATGCTAGTTATGGGCCTGGCGGCGGCGGCAGTAATTTTGAGTTTGAAGACGAGCTGGCGACGGCCTATGAGTTGGGCGCCAAAATGACGCTGGCCGATGGCGCGGCCGAACTGAACCTAGCGATTTACCACGTTAAGTACGAAGACATGCAAGTCAGTGTGTTTGATGGCGTTGCGGGCTTTGTGGTGTCTAATGCCGGCAGTGCCCTGACCCAAGGTATTGAGCTAGATAGCCGTTGGCTGTTGAGCGAGTGGTTTATGTTGAGTGGTTCTCTTGCTTATCTCGATTTTGAATGGCTGGACTACCGTGAAGGGCCATGTGTGGCTACCGCCGAGGAGGATATTTGCGATTTGAGCGGCAAGGAAAATCAGCAAACACCAAAGTGGACTGCGGCGGTGTCGGGCACGTTTAGCTATCCTTTGAGCAGTGATATTATGCTCGATTTCACCGCTGATGCCTCTTATAAAGATACTCATTTTACCTCGGGGGATCTCGATCCGCGCGGCATTCAAGAAGCCTATACCAAAGTGAATGCGCGTCTTGCCGTCGGCGAAGCCAATGGCCGGTGGTCGGTGGCCTTGGTGGGTAAAAACCTTAGCGATGAAATGACGATTGGAATTGGTTCACCCACGGTATTGGATGTTGGGGGATTTCGAGGCACCCTTGAGCCCTTGCGTTCGTATTATTTAGAGGGCCGAATGCGGTTTTGATAACAGAAATGCAAAAAGCCGGTCTTGTACCGGCTTTTTGCATTTCTGCGTTTGGCTTTTAGCGAATTCTTTGATGCGCCAAACCACGAATTAGGCAAAGGAACTGGCGTGAGTCATGGTACTCGCGCCAGTTTTAACCACTGCTTTAAAGGCTCGCCGCTAACTCCGCGCCTTCGCGGATCGCGCGCTTGGCGTCGAGCTCAGAGGCAATATTGGCACCGCCAATGAGGTGGTAGCGCAAGGTGGTGTCAGCGTCTTTCTCTGCTTCTGGGTTGTATAATTCGCGCAGTGGTTCCTGACCCGCACAGATAACAATATGGTCGACGTCCAACACCCGCTGCTCGCCGTCTTGGCTAATATGCAGGCCGTGGTCGTCAACGCGGTCGTAGCTGCAGCCCGCAAGCATGTCCACGCCTTTGTTCTTAAGCGTGGCTCGGTGCACCCAGCCCGAGGTTTTGCCTAGATCTTTGCCGAGGGCGGTGGTCTTACGCTGGAGCAAATAGATTTGGCGCGGTGATGGCTCGGGTTTACCCGCTACCAGTCCGCCACGCTCACTGCTGTTTTGGTCGATACCCCACTCGGCCGACCAGCTGGCGAGGCTTTGTGGTAGCGTAGTTGTGTGATCGTGGGCGAGGTATTCGGCAACGTCAAAGCCAATACCACCGGCGCCAATAAGGGCGACGCGCTGGCCGATGGTGACATTGCCCTTTAATACGTCGATATACGACACCACTTTGGGGTGATCTATGCCGGGGATATTTAGCGCGCGGGGGCTAACGCCGGTGGCGACGACAACATCGTCGTAGCCGCCGCTGAGTAGCTCTGCTTTTTCTACGCGGTGATTGAGCTTGAGCTTTACCCCAGACAGTTCAATTTTCTTGCCGAAGTAGCGTAGCGTTTCACCGAATTCTTCTTTGCCGGGAATGGTTTTGGCTAAATTGAACTGGCCGCCAATTTTGTCGGCTTGATCAAATAAATGCACTTCGTGGCCGCAATCTGCCGCCGCTGTTGCGCAAGACAAGCCGGCTGGGCCCGCGCCAATAACCGCAATTTTCTTGGCTTTAGGGGCGGGTTTAAAGACCAGCTCGGTTTCGTGGCAGGCACGGGGGTTGACCAAGCAGCTGGCG
Source organism: Zhongshania aliphaticivorans (assembly GCF_001586255.1). NCBI lineage: Bacteria > Pseudomonadati > Pseudomonadota > Gammaproteobacteria > Cellvibrionales > Spongiibacteraceae > Zhongshania > Zhongshania aliphaticivorans. The sequence continues at coordinate 3,862,431 of NZ_CP014544.1, read as the reverse complement.
CGCTTCAATTGAAAGGTGTGGTCTAGGCAGGCTTGGTTGCAGGCAATACACGTATTGATCTCGTCGCTACGGTTGTCGGCGGCTTTGTTTACCCACTCGGAATCGGCGAGCATGGGTCTGGCCATCGAGACCATATCGGCCTGACCGCTGGCTAAGATATTCTCGGCAATATCTGGCATATTAATGCGGTTAGAGGCAATAACCGGAATGTTAACGACTTTTTTAACGGCTGCGGTGGCTTCGCTAAATGCGGCGCGGGGTACCGAGGTCACGATGGTTGGCACTCGTGCTTCGTGCCAGCCTATACCGGTGTTAATCAAGGTCGCGCCAGCGGCTTCGATCTCGCGAGCGAGGTCTAATACTTCTTCGCGGGTGCAGCCGTCGGGGACTAAGTCGATCATCGACAAGCGGAAAATAATAATAAAATTGGGGCCGACTTTTTTACGGGCCGCCGCCACAATTTCTACCGCGAAACGTCGGCGGTTCTCTGGGCTACCGCCATAGCGGTCTGTGCGCTTATTGGTGGCGGGGGCCAAAAACTGGTTTATTAAATAACCTTCGCTGCCCATGATTTCAACGCCGTCGTAACCGGCTTTTTGCGCCAACCATGCCGTGTGGGCAAAATCTTTGACGGTGCTGGCCACGCCGCGAGTGCTTAAAGCGCGAGCTTTAAAGGGATTGATGGGCGCTTGGCTGGTTGAGGCAGTTTTCGACAGCGGGTGATAGGAGTAGCGACCGGCGTGCAGAATTTGCAGGCAAATTTTGCCGCCTTCGGCGTGTACCGCCTTGGTGACTTTGCGGTGGTTATGAATATCTAAACGCGAGTTAAAGGTACTGGCGCCGGGATACAGCCAACCGCTGCGATTGGGGCTGTAGCCGCCAGTGATCATCAGACCAACCCCACCTTTTGCGCGCTCGGCAAAATAGGCGGCCATTTTCGGAAACTGCCAAAAACGGTCTTCTAGGCCGGTGTGCATAGACCCCATTACAACGCGATTTTTGAGGCTGGTGAAACCCAAATCTAAGGGGGTAAACAGCTGCGGATAGTGTTGGTTTTCAGTTTTCATGGCTCGGCTCTCGCTATCTAGACGGTGTCAAGATAACGAGATAAGTTGACGGTGTCAATATTTGAGCAAATTGTGACTATGAGGAGCGGGGCTGTGGGGGAGGGGATCTGGCGGGTGACTAAGAAGCGCGTAGACACTTCTTAGTCACAGGAGGTCAGCTGGCTTTGCTTAATTCGTGGGCCAGGAACTCGTCGTAAGTGCCTTGGAAGTCGTTAAAGCCTTGGTCCTTGATTTCAAGCACGCGAGTCGCGAGGGACGATACAAACTCACGGTCGTGGCTGGCGAAGATCAAGGTGCCGTCGTAGTGCTCCAGCGCCAAGTTAAGGGCTTCGATGGCTTCCATGTCCAAGTGGTTGGTGGGCTCATCCATGATCAAGACATTGGTGTCCATCATCATGAGTTTGCCAAACAGCAGGCGGTTTTTCTCACCACCGGAACATACCCGCGCCTTTTTATTGAAGTCGTCTGAAGAGAACAGCAGACGACCCAGGGTGGCGCGCACAATCTGGTCGTCGTGGTGGGGCTTGCGCCACCGGCTCATCCAGTCAAACAGATTGAGATCATTGTCGAAGTCATCGGTGCTGTCCTGCGGGCAGTAGCCGAGGCTGGCGTTTTCGGCCCATTTAACCACGCCTTCTTGAGCTTCTAGTTCTTTCATTAGGCAGCGTAAAAAGGTGGTTTTACCCGCGCCGTTTTCACCAATAACCGCGAGGCGAGTACCGGCGTCTAAGATCATGCTGCCTTTAGCGAACAGCGGCTCATCAAAACCGTGACCGATGTTCTCAAGAGTCAGTGCCGCGCGGTGCAGCTTCTTGTCTTGCTTAAAGCGAATATACGGCGAGGTTCGGCTAGAGGCTTTGATCTCGTCGAGCTGAATTTTGTCGATCTGCTTGGCCCGCGAGGTGGCCTGCTTGGCTTTAGAGGCGTTGGCCGAGAAGCGGCTAACAAACTGCTGCAGGTCGGCGATTTGCGCAGACTTCTTGGCGTTCTGAGACTGCAGGCGCTCACGCGCGGCGGTGGCTGCCGTCATGAAGTCGTCATAGTTGCCGGGGTAAACCCGCAGCTCGCCGTAGTCGATGTCGGCCATGTGGGTGCACACCGCGTTTAAAAAGTGACGGTCGTGAGAAATAATTACCATGGTGCTTTTGCGTTGGTTGAGTACATCTTCCAACCAGCGAATGGTGTTGATGTCGAGGTTGTTGGTAGGCTCGTCCAGCAGCAGTATATCTGGATCAGAGAACAGCGCCTGAGCCAGCAATACTCGCAGCTTCCAGCCCGGGGCGACTTCGCTCATAGGGCCAAAGTGCAGGCCAAGCTCAATACCGGCGCCCAGTAAGAATTCGCCAGCGCGGCTCTCGGCGCTATAGCCGTCCATTTCCATGAACTGAGTTTCCAGCTCGGCTACCTTCATGCCGTCTTCTTCGGACATCTCGGGCAGCGAGTAAATGCGGTCGCGCTCTTGCTTGATTTCCCACAGCTCGGTGTGGCCCATGATGACGGTATCGATGACCGAATACTGCTCAAAGGCAAACTGATCCTGGTGCAATTTACCGACGCGCTCATTGGGGTCGATAGACACGTTGCCGGAGCTGGGCTTCAGGCTGCCGTCGAGAATCTTCATGAACGTGGATTTGCCGCAGCCATTCGCGCCAATAAGGCCGTAGCGATTGCCGCCGCCAAATTTAACCGAGATGTTTTCGAATAATGGCTTGGCACCAAATTGCATGGTGATATTTGCTGTAGAGATCAAGAGGCTATTCCCGGACGCGTTAAACGTAATTTGTGATGGAGCGTGAAAAGAAGGGGGCCGTATTGTAAGGGTTTCGGGCCAAAAGGTCGAGGACGACAGTGCTGGTCAGGCGCGCCCTAGGCGATTAATCCGAGCCTTTGTGGAAAATTTACTGAATATTTCAGAATGTCTTGGAATTCAGGTATGTTGTGTAAAAAATGGCGTACACCCGATTGAGAAGCGTAAGCATGTCTGAAAATAGCGAAATTAAAAAGTCTCCCCTGTGCAGAACCATTGAAAAAGACGGTAAATCCGTGCGAGTTGATATTTATCAAGACGGTGATGGCAGCTGGGTTCTCGAGGTCTTCGACCAGTTTAATAACTCCACAATCTGGGAAGACGCTTTTGAATCAGATGCCGACGCGCTATTTGAGATAGAAGCTACGATTAAAGAAGAGGGCATAGACTGCCTGATTGGCCCTGTTGATGGCGGTGTAGTGTGATTGCAGTTTTCGCTAAGCGAATGCGATTGGGAGGCATAGGGTAATGGCGACAACCTTTCAGCCTGTTGCCCTCGTGACCGGTGGCGCCCAGCGAATTGGCGCCGAAATTTGCCGCCAGCTTCACAGTCGCGGCTATCGCGTTATTATTCATTACCGCCACTCTAGCGCAGCGGCCGAGCAGCTGCGCGATGCCTTAAACGATCTGCGCGCAGACTCGGCGACGGCAATGGCCGCCGACATGACGTCCTTCGCCGAGGTGCAGGCGCTGGCTAAAAATGCCCTTGGGGTTTGGCAGCGTGTTGACGTGCTAGTGAACAACGCCTCGGGCTTTTACCCCACGCCCATAGACGAGGCGACCGAGGCGGACTGGGATGCGCTAATGGGCAGTAATATCAAAGGCCCGTTTTTTCTGTCACAAGCCTTGGCGCCAGCACTACGGAATAGCGCTGGCTGCATTATTAATCTGGTCGATATTTACGCCAAAAACCCCCTGCCCAGTCACAGTATTTATTGCATGGCCAAGGCGGGGGTGGCGATGATGACCCAGTCTTTGGCGCTGGAGTTAGCGCCCGCTATTCGCGTGAATGGCATTTCGCCCGGCAATATATTGTGGCCCAATCACGCCTCAGCCTATTGGGAGCAAGAAAAACAAGCATTAGAAGAACGAGTGCCGCTTAAGCGCGAAGGGGAGGCTGGCGACATCGCCAAAACAGCGGTGTTTTTGGCGGCGGATGCCCCCTATATCACCGGCCAGATCATTGCCGTCGACGGTGGTCGCAGCCTAGCAATTTAGGCCAATAGCGGGTACAAGAGTGGGTTAAACCAAAATAGGTGCAGAATCCAATTGAATCTGTAAACCCAGTCTCCATATCTAGGTTGCTGGCTAATTATACTAACGAGGTGTGTCCATGCTTTACGATCTAACTGTCGTGCAGTTCAGTACTATGTTGTCTAATTTAAGCGTAATTTTAGATAAAGGCGCCGCATTTGCTGAGAGCAAAAAAATTGATGTCGACGCCTTGCTGACCTCGCGTTTGGCGCTGGATCAATTTAATTTAATCCGCCAAGTGCAAATTAGCTGCGACGCCGCCAAGCTGAGCGTGGCGCGCCTAACCGGCAAGGCCGATAGCGCCCCTAAGCATGAAGATTTTGAAACCACCATGGCTGAGCTTCAAGCGCGAATTAAATCGGTTCAGGACTACTTGGCGGGGTTTAGCGAAGCCGACTTTGACGGGGCCGAAGAGCGCAAGGTGGTATTGCCGTGGTTTGAGGGCAAGTACTTGCTTGGTAAGGATTTTGCCCAACGTTTTGCGATACCCAATTTCTATTTTCACGTCAGTACGGCCTACGCGATTCTTCGCCATCACGGCGTAGAGCTGGGCAAAATGGACTACCTTGGTGCAATCCCCTTCCAAGATTTGTAATAGCTTTTCATAAGGTGGGTGGCGTGTACGCTGCTCACCTGCAAATCAAGTATAGCTAAAACCTATCTATTCTATAATAACGATTGATTGGAGCTAATCTCACTGTTTCCCTAGTATGGTCACTGAGCTTAAGGCGCACAGCCTTTTTTATTATGACTACACAAGGAATCACAGCATGTTCCCAACGATTATCAATACCAAGGTTCAGCCCTTTAAAGCCACTGCCTACCACAATGGCGATTTTGTCGACGTCAGCGATGCTGATCTGTTAGGCAAGTGGTCTGTGCTGGTCTTCTACCCCGCTGACTTTACCTTTGTCTGCCCCACTGAGCTGGGCGATATGGCCGACCACTACGCGCAGTTGCAAGAAATGGGCGTAGAAGTTTACTCAGTGTCTACCGATACCCACTTTACCCACAAAGCGTGGCACGACAGCTCCGACACCATTGGCAAGATCCAATACCCAATGATTGGTGACCCAACGGGCAAGATCTCGCGCAATTTTGGCGTAATGATCGAGGAAGATGGTTTGGCACTGCGGGGCACGTTTGTTATTAACCCCGAGGGCGAAATTAAAGTCGCCGAGCTTCACGATCTTGGCATTGGCCGCTCAGCCAAAGAGCTAGTGCGTAAGGTGCAAGCTGCTCAATACGTTGCCGAGCACGATGGCGAAGTTTGCCCCGCAGCATGGCAGCCAGGTGAAGCGACACTGTCTCCTTCTTTGGACCTAGTTGGCAAAATTTAATACCCCATGTTGGCCCCGTTAGCGGGGCCTTTTTTACCAATTGAATATGTAAATTAAAACCGAATTCTAAGGTTCACGGGAGTCACCATGTTAGACGCGAAAATGAAAACCCAGTTGGAGGCGTACCTCCAAAATCTAAAAACACCGGTAGAGCTGGTCGCGTATCTCGATGGCCAAGATAAATCCCGGGAACTTGAAACCCTGATGAACGAGGTGTCTGCGCTATCGCCGCTGGTATCACTGGTTGAGGGTGACGATCAAGATGCACGTCGACCCGCTATGGGCGTGCGTTCCGTGGCCAGTGGCACCGAGATGCGTTTTGCTGGTGTGCCGCTTGGTCACGAATTTACCTCATTGGTGTTGGCGGTGCTGCACAGCGGCGGCCACCCCATGAAGATAGATAAAGAGCTGATTGAACAAGTGCGCAATCTTGACGGCGAATACCGTTTTGAGACCTACATTTCTTTGAGCTGCCAGACCTGCCCAGAGGTGGTTCAGGCGCTGAATATGATGGCGGCGATCAACCCCCAGATTCGCAATGAAATGATCGACGGCGCGATGTTCCAAGACGAAGTGGAAGCGCGAAAAGTGCTGGCGGTGCCAACCGTGTTTATGAACGGCCAACAGTTTTCTCAGGGCCGTATTAGCTTGGCCGATATCTTAAAGAAGATGGACAAAAACGCCGGTGCGAGAAGCCTTAAAAAACTCGCCGAGAAAGACATATTTGATATGTTAGTGGTTGGCGGTGGCCCCGCTGGCGCCTCGGCGGCAATCTACGCGGCCCGTAAAGGAATTCGCACAGGCGTGTTGGCCGATAAATTTGGCGGTCAATTATTAGATACCGTGAGTATCGAAAACTTTATTTCGGTGAACGAAACCGAAGGGCCAAAATTGGTCGCCAATCTCGAGGCTCACGTTGGCGCTTACGATGTGGATATTATGGCGGGCCACCAAGCTAGCGGCTTATCGGTAGCTGACGACGGCAGCATCGAGATCAGTGTCGAGGGTGGCGCGGTATTGCGTAGCCGTTCGGTGTTGCTGGCGACCGGTGCTCGCTGGCGCGAAATGAATGTGCCGGGCGAACAAGAATACCGTGGTAAGGGCGTGGCCTACTGCCCGCACTGTGACGGCCCGCTGTTTAAAGGTAAATCGGTTGCGGTGATTGGCGGTGGTAACTCGGGTATTGAGGCCGCCATCGACCTTGCGGGAATCACCGGCCACGTCACCGTGTTGGAGTTTGACAGCAAGCTTCGCGCTGACGAGGTTTTGCAGCGCAAGGCGCGCTCACTAAAGAACGTCGATATTATCACCAGCGCCCAAACCACCGAAGTGCTAGGTGACGGCGACCGAGTGATTGGTTTGGCGTATACCGACCGCCAAAGCGGCGAGAGCAAAACCATTAGTCTGGCGGGTATCTTTGTGCAGATTGGTTTGGTGCCCAACACCGAGTTTTTAAAAGGGGTGGTAGACCTTAGTCCGCGGGGCGAAATTGAAATTGGCGCACGCGGTGAAACTTCGGTGGCTGGTGTGTTTGCCGCTGGCGACGTCACCACCACGCCCTTTAAGCAGATTGTAATTGCAGTGGGCAGTGGCGCAACCGCCGCCTTGGGCGCCTTCGACTACTTGATTCGCCAGCCGGTGTTGGAAAACAGCGCCGAGCAAATTGCAAACCAAGCTGCTTAACCTCTATTTGGTATAAACACCCTGTTGCCCCTCACCGAGGGGCTTTTTTTTGACTAAACTCCACCCCCAAAAATATTTTAGCGAATACCCTGACAATTGCCTTGGCGGCGCGTTTATAGATATGACGATTAGCAAAACCTATCTTGCGACACATGGAGAGCCACATGAAATACGCCGCCAGTTTGTCACTACTTATTATCTTTGCGATAGCTTTTATATTTTTACGAGGGCCACAAGATTCACTCTTAGAAAGTCAGGGCACTTCAGAAATTTCCGCCCCAAATGAATTCGAACACCACGCGATAAACGAGCTTGCTGAGCCGCAGCGGAATGCTGTAAAGGACGAGGCCTATACATCTGCTATTGGCCTGGCAGCTCCCAAACCGGCATCTGAAAAGATGCTTGCGGAACATTTTGCTGGCGCTCAGGCAGCGGCTGCGCATGCTAAGCAAATAAAGGAGTCCGCCATGCTGGTCAGGCAGCGATCTCATTTTATCGCGGATACGGATTCCTCAATGAGCATCGCCCCACGAGATAGAGAAGGCTATGCCGCCAAAACCGAGAACCGCTTTTTGTCGGTGGCGCTATCGCCGCTATCCACCTTTGGGCTTGAAGTAGATTCGGCGAGTTACGCTAATATGCGTCGTCAAATCAATAACGGCCAAATCCCCGTGCCCGCCAGTGTGAGATTAGAGGAGCTGGTAAATTATTTTAATTACAACTTCCCTGCGCCAACAGGCAAGCATCCTATTGCGGTGATGTCAGATTACGCGGTAGCGCCGTGGAACCCTGCGCACCGCATTGCCATGATCGGCGTGAAGGCGGTGGACACCACCGCTAGCAGTGAGCGCGGCGCACGCATCACATTTTTACTCGACACCTCGGGCTCTATGAATAGCCCCAATAAATTGCCGCTGCTTATCCGCAGCTTTCAAACCTTGCTCTCGAATTTAAAGCAAGATGATCAGGTTGCGATTGTGACTTACGCGGGGAGTGCCGGAGTGGTATTGCCGCCCACGCCAGTTACCGAATCTAATCGCATTCAGCGGGCCTTGGCCAATCTTAGCGCACGTGGCTCTACCGCCGGTGGTGCAGGCATCGCCTTGGCCTATGATGTTGCCCGCAAGCAGTTTGATAGCAAGGCCACTAACCTAGTGATTCTCGCCACCGACGGCGACTTTAATGTTGGCGCCAGCAGCGACGGCGAGCTAAAAGCAATGATCGAGAAGCAGCGCGCCAGCGGCGTATTTCTGTCGGTGATTGGCATGGGCACTGGCAATTATCAAGACGCGAAAATGCAGGTCTTGGCCGAGGCCGGTAACGGCGTTGCGCATTATTTGGATTCCGACGCAGAAGCCCAGCGCTTGTTTGGCTCCGAGCTAAGCCGCACCCTACACATTGCGGCTAAAGACGTGAAAGTGCAGGTGGAGTTTAGCTTGGTACTGTCGCAGTCTGAGCATGCTGGTTCAGCCAGCTACGCGGCAGCCCTGCGCCGCGCAAGAGCGGTATTGCCGCTTATGCCAGATGACAAACGCAGCGAATTTATTGGTCTAATAGAAAGGCTCACCACTACTAGGATCGCCCAAGAGTGAAAGAAAAAGATATCGAAGACTGGCTCACCCAGCTTAAAAATCCGAGCGAGTGTGAGTCAGATCGCGAACAAGCGGTTATGGCCGCAATCAAGTCTGGGCTTAGTGCATCGCAGCAGTCTAGCGAGCTAGACCAGCTGGCTCTGCAGCGCCTGCATCGACGTATCGAGCAAGAAGGCCTTTACCAGCAGGCTAAGTATCAGCAACCTAAGGTGAAACGTGGCCGAAATTTACATCGCTATGGCTATGCTGCAGCGGTGTTAGCTGGCTTAGCGATTATGCTAGATCTGTCTGTTTTCAACGGCCCAACACGGCAGGCACTGCGCAGTGCAGCCGATTCCGACTCTGCGCAATTTAAGATGATGGCCGCCGCGCCACAAATGCGTAAAGACATCGCGGAAGAGGAGATGATCGAATCTAGGGCCGAGGCAATGTCTGGCGAGCAGTATCTGGCGGACGCTGCTAAAAATGAAGCGGCCGAAATGAGCAGCGCAATGGCGAAACGCGATCGCGTTGCCGCGGCGCCGTTAGCGAATGAACAACAGCAGGCTGCCCGCCAGAAAGGGGGCGTTGTCGCACACCGCCTAGTGGTAACTGACAAACAGTGGCAGGCACTAAGGGAACTTGCGGGTGAGGGCATCTCGTTAAAGCAGGGCGCCAACGCCGGTCATTGGCTATTGCAGCTTAATAGCGAAGCAGATGCACAGCGCTGGCAGAAAGCCTTGCCAGAGTCTGAGCGGAATAAACCGTGGCCAATTGCTCAGCGAATTGAATTTAAATTAGAGGTAGTCGAAACGCTGCGCGGTGACCGCAATGAATAATGCCGAGGTCGACGCGCTTATTGTGGATCTTCAGGCCGGAGGTGCCCAGCGCAAACACGCCGTAACCCAGCTCTATACAGAATTTTCTGGAAAATTTACCCGCTTCTTACAACTCCGTGGTGTGCCAGAGTCCGAGTCAGAAGACCTGATGCACGACATCTTTCTCGCCTTTATTAGACGCTGCGATGGCTTCACTCCGAGTGGGCAAGGGCGAGGCTGGCTGTGGTCAGTAGTGCGCTCAAAATTGGCGGATCGTTACCGGCAAGCGAGTAGAGAAAATACAGAAACCTATGACGATAACTGGGAGATCGAATCTGGAAGCTACGACGAAGCGCGACTGCAAGCCTGTATCGCAGGCCAAATGTCGGTATTTACCCGAGACTACCCCGAAGGCGCCCAAGCGCTATCGTGGGTGATTGATGATGAACTAGACCTGCGCTCAGTAGCAGAATTACTCGGCCGCAGTTACGGCGCTACCCGAGAATTTATGTCGCAAATACGGTCGCGGTTACGAGCCTATATAGACCCGTGTTTGGTGGGGTGAACTCTCTAGAATGTTAAGTATATGTGAGTTGGCATTGGCCCATTCCCCCTCTACCGTCACCCTGAGCGTGATTCAGAATCCAATACCGCCTAACTTGTTCTCAGACACGCGATCAGATGCCGTGACAAGTCCTGGATGACGGCTTTGCCATAATAGCGGACATAAAATCAAAGCTAGTTTGATTTGTGACTAGGTATTAGTATGATATTGTCATACCTTTCGAGCTGACGTAGGATCCGCCATGAGTATGCATCGGAAAACTATCACACTAACGGAACAACAAGAAAACTGGGTGAAGTGTCAGATTGATGGTGGGCATTTCGGCAACGACAGTGAATACATCCGCCATCTCATCAGACAGGATCAGCATTCCCAAGAGCGCCTTTTAGAGCTTAGGCAGGCGCTTAAGAAGGGTGAGGCCAGTGGCAAATCCCGTCCGCTAGATATGTCTGCTGTTAAAAGGGCTGGGCGTAAACTTATCAAGGCTGCTGAGTAGTGCTTGGCCTTGAAATAACGCCGGAGGCGGAATCCGATCTCGTCGATATTTGGGTCTACACTTGCAACGAGTGGGGTGTTGATCAGGCGGATAAGTACTTGGATCAATTGGAACGTGGCATCAATCAACTGATCGCTCATCCTGAACTGGGACTCGATTATAGTCACGTACTCCCTGGGTATCGCCAGCTTCACCAAGAGCACCATTTGGTATTTTATCGACTAGAAAAACACTACATTCTTATCGTTCGGGTGCTGCATGAGAGTATGGACGCACCTCGTCGAATTGCGGAATAGATATTAAGGGGCGTCTGAGATCGATCGACCAAGGGGCGCCATGATAGAGCGTCTGCCTACCAGTTCCGGAAATGCGCGCTTAGAGTAGTAATATGAAAGGCTCTAGCGTCACATAAGCGGACATTGGAAATGCTCTAATACATATACAAGCAGGCATTCCCTGACATCGCGGTCGTACGCGGAGCAATAGGTCGGATTGACGCTGCGTACGTAACGGCGTACGCTTAGGCCATATGGAGGAAGCTATGACCACACTTAATGCCACAGAAGCTCGTTCCAAGCTTTACGCGCTAATAGATGAAACGTCTAAAAGTCACCAACCTATTATTATTACTGGCAAGAGGGGCAACGCTGTTTTGCTGTCGGAAGACGACTGGAATGCCGTCAATGAGACACTTCATCTGCTATCCATTCCCGGTATGCGCGAATCTATCCGAGAAGGTATGGACGTCGAACTCGACAAGTGTAGTAAGAGCCTTGATTGGTGAGCTGGACTCTTTATTTCACTAAACAGGCTCAAAAAGATGCTCGAAAACTAGCGTCGTCCGGGCTAAAGGATAAGGCTCAGGAGCTGCTGAAAATTGTCGAAAGGAACCCGTATCAAAATCCTCCTCCCTATGAAAAATTAATTGGGGATTTAGCGGGCGCCTATTCTCGCCGAATAAACATCCAGCATCGCTTGGTATACCAAGTGTTGGAAGAGGAAAAAGCGATCAAAGTATTGAGGCTATGGACTCACTATGAGTAAAGCCTAAAACGGTAGAAATATCCCTAATAACGAAATACTGTTACTTCCAAACCTCCGCTTTCGATCAATTGGCGTCATGATTGAACGTCCACTTAATTACCAGATCAGGAAGTGGCCCCTTACATGCGCAGTGTTGATGGCCCTGGGGTCACAATAGCGGTCAGTCGCTGACTTTCTAATCATCAACGCGACTGCTCGAAAATAGGCGATCTGCTGGGCTCAAAACGCCTTTCCCACCTCGATTTACAACATGAGTATAAATTTCCGTTGTTGAAATGTCAGAATGCCCTAACAATTCTTGAATAGTGCGCAAATCATAACCCGCTTCCAAAAGGTGTGTCGCAAAACTATGCCTAAAGCTGTGGGCCCGCGCAGGCTTATTGATTGCGGCTGCCCGTACAGCATGACGAATATGTCTTCCTAGCGCTGTCGGGTGCAAGTGATGCCGTCTAAAAACACCTGATCGCGGGTCTTTGCCAATGCGACTAGCGGGGAATAAGTATTGCCAAGCAATTTCCTTCGCTGCGCTAGGGGATTTTCGATTTAAGGCGTTTGGTAAATACACCTCACCAAAACCATCTGCCAAATCTTCCTCGTGCAGTAACTCGACCCGTGCAATCTGGCGCTTCAGCTCCGGTATCAATTGATGCGGTAACATGGTGGACCGATCTTTATCGCCTTTACCTGAGCGCACGATAATGTTGTTGCTACTAAAATCGATATCTTTGATGCGAAGCGCCAATAACTCAGCACTTCGTAAACCACTTCCATAAAGTAACGCCACCATTAATTTTTGGGGGCCGCGAAGCTGAACTAGAATTGATTCTATTTCGCCACGGCTATAGACCACCGGCAATCGCCTTGAAGCGCGTGCTTGCGTCCTCTAAGGCTAATCCGAAAAATCGTCTGTATAGATATATCAGTGCATTCAGTGCAACTTTCTGCGTCGCCACTGCGCAATGGCGATTTATTGCCAAATGACTTAAAAACGCTTTGATATGCCGCGCACCAAGGTCTTTGGGGTGCTGTTTGTTATGGAAATAAATGAAGTGCTTGACCCAATAAACATAGGTTTGCTCGGTGGGGTAAGACAGCCCTACGCTCCGAATATGGTACCGTAATTGGTCAATAAAACGCGCTGGGCGTTCTGGTATGTGGTGCCTGATGTCATCCATAACAAAGCTCCAAAATACTGATCATATGTACAGTAGTTGAGAGTATCAGAGCTGTCAAACCCGTATTCAACAGCATGGCGCTCACTAAACGCGATATGGTTCTCTTAAGTAATTGATTTTTATTTAGAAGTGATTATGATCAGAGCCAAAGGATTCCACATCAAATGCAGGATGCACGCAAATGAAAAAATCATTTCAGACTTACTATCGCCCTGATTCAAATAGAATTATCCTCCTTAATCATCTCAATACTTAGACTCGCTATGTACACGAGTTATAAAGCACAACGCATTTGAATTCACTGTTAGAGATGGGGGTTCCAAATCATGTATCGGCAGTATGATCTTGATGCTCAAGCTGGCGCGGAAGCATTCGATCGAGACCTAAATGGGCTGTCCTACACGTATGGCTTTGGGTTCTCCGCCGTTTCCGTAGAGGCGGCCTTTAAAAACTACTATGAACAAGATCGACTGATTTACTACATGGCGGTTGACTTAAAGCTAAATCTCTACAATTTGTTTAGTACTATCAGGGAATTGGAAGCGTTGCGTTCGCGTAGCTGTATGCAGGAAATGTTCTCCTTTCATAATAAGTGGGTTAACTTTGTCGCGGTTTATCGATCTTTCTACGATAAATTTATGAATGTCGCGGTTAAAGCGGGATACCCTGAAAAATACGATTCGTTTGATCGGGCAAGAAGTAAAGCGAAGACATTTCGAAAGATTGCTCTCGAAAACGGCGCAGTTTATTTAGAGAAGGTTGAGATGTTCTTAGCGTTCCCAGAAGAGTTTGTCTTGTGGACTAATGAATTCATCAACAAGATTAATGACCAGTACCGCACTGCAGAACTACATGGGAGTGGCAAGGCAAGAAAGTGGGTGTTTACAGAAAGCGACCTGTCTCGAACTCCCTACGCTGACCTTCAGGATCTTGTCAATCATATGGGGCAGTTTATCAATATATTGGGATGTATATTCTCAGGCCGAGAATTTGCTGAACTTCTGGAGAAAGAGCTTGCGCCGTAATATTTCTAACAAGAAAAGGCAGAGCGACGCCAAAAAGCGGCGCGCTTGCTTTTGGCGTTATGCGCATGGAAAAAGCAAACTATGAGTAATATCCCAGAAGGATTTGAGCCAATTTTCAGAAGCAGTCCATATTTGGAGTTATTAGGCCCTATATTTAATAAGAAAACGGAAAATGGATTGGTAATAGGATTACGAGCTGAAGAAAAGCATTGTAATGCTAGAGAACAAGTACATGGTGGAGTTTTTAGTAGCCTCGCCGATATTGCTCTTGGGTATAATGCAGCTTTTTCAGGTGATTCTCCTGTTCCAATCGTTACGGCAAGTCTCACTATAGATTATGCTGGGTCAGCTAAACTAGGTGATTGGATTGAAATAGAAACTGACTTACAAAAAGTTGGTCGTAAAATGGCGTTCGCTAATTGCTATTTTATTGTAAATACAAAACGTATTGCGCGGGCTAGTGGTGTATTTACAGTCATCAGCGCATAACAAACGGCTCAATCGGAAAAATGTTCGCTGTCACCTTTTATGCAAAAAAACGCATAAAAGCCGCCATCAAAAATCTGCTCGGTGAACCGAGTGTTGATGCTGTATAAAAATCTACAGACTTCTATCTAGTTCGGAATTTTTGGCCGTCCGCTTTTTACCAGTAGCAGCAATGTATCAATCTGCAGCAGCGCTGATTTTAAACCGAAATAGCCACTCTGCGGGGCTATAACTATATCTCCAGGTAAACAAAAAAGGCGAGGGCCCGAAAGCGCTCGCCTTTTTAATAACTAACCGCTTAGCTTGCTTTTTCAATGCTGATAATTTCTTGGGTTTTGGCATTGATAAAGCATTCGGCGCGATAGGCGGATTGCTCTGGAGACTGAATCAGCAATTGTACTTTACGGGAGTTTGATGGCCCGCTAATGCCTTTGAAGCGCGCGCGAACGGCGTCGCCGTTTTCACTGAATTTCTCCACGGTGCTGTCTTTGCAGGCGGCGACTAAGTCTTTGGTGGCTTCACCGGCGTGGGCGCTATTCAGTGCGCCAATGACTAGACCAAAGGTAAGCAGTATGTGTTGGATTGTTTTCATGATGGCATTCTCTTGTCAGTGTGGTTTCTGCCGTGGCAGGTAATTTGGTAACAAATTGCTTTGTATTGGTAACGTGGTCAGTGTAGGTTGTGCGTATATAATGGTAAATAGCCAAAAACACACATGTATGGTGCAAATATGCAGGCGATGGATTGGAGTGATGTGCATTACTGCTTGGCAGTGATCCAAGAGGGTTCGGTGACAGCCGCGGCGAAGAAGCTGGGTGTTAATCACACCACGGTGTCTCGGCGTATAAGCGCGTTGGAGAAAACCCTGCACGCGTCTTTGTTTGATCGCTCTACCTCGGGTTGGTCGGTGACCCCGGTGGGGGAGTCTATTTTGCCCAATCTGGAGCAGATGCAAGAGGCCGCGAGTGCCATAGAGCGCAGCGTGCATGCCGACCGCAAGGACCTTAATGGCACGCTGCGGATTACGG